>JAZQUA010000048.1:0-10241 GCA_045631065.1 Candidatus Enterousia sp.
CGTTGAAATTTCTTGATATCCGGCCAATTCCTGACGATGACGCACATATTCGATTAAACGACGATAAATCTTATACCCCTTGTCATGCCAGAACACAGAACCTGGCGCATATTCTGGTTCAAAATGGAACAAGTCCATATCCTTACCCAGTTTGCGGTTATCGCGCGCCGCGGCTTCTTCCTGCATTTTCAAGAACGCTTCCAATTCTTCTTTGCTGGCAAACGCATCAACATAAATGCGTTGCAACATTTTATTCTTTGCATCCCCTTTCCAGTATGCACCTGCAACACTGCGGATTTTGAAAGAATCGCGTGGCAAATCTTTTGATGATTCAACATGTGGACCACGGCACAAATCAACAAAGTCACGGAAAGTATAAATTGATAACGCTTCGCCCGCGGCATCATATTCATTCAACCATTCCATCTTGTATGGCTGTGATGCGAATATTTCTTTGGCTTCATCCAAAGACACATTACGTTGTTCAAAGCGACCATTAGATTTGATCAAATCACGCATTTCCTTTTCAATTTTTGCAAAATCTTCTTCGGAAAAACGATATTCTGTATCAAAGTCATAATAAAACCCATTTTCAATTGCTGGCCCCCCTGCGAATTTAACATCAGGGTATAACTTTTTGACTGCTGCCGCCATTACGTGTGCCAACGAATGACGAATTATTTCAATATCATACGACATAATAAAATACCTTTTATTTTATTTAATTTTTTCAAGCTGATTTATTATAGAAATTTGTGCGGTTCACCGCAATAGAAATTACACCCCCAAAGGGGTTGTAGTTGTTGTAGCAAAGATAAATTTAAACAAATTCATACCTATTATTTTATTACCGCACAACAAAAAAGTCAACAAAAACCCGCCATACGGCGGATTTATTGTTATTTATCTAATTTGTATAAATTTTAAACCAATCAATTTTAGAAATTTCTATATTTAGCCGTTTTTTGAAAAAATCTTGACAAACATAAATATTGTCTTATGGTATAAACACAAAAAACAAAAAAGGATTCCAAAATGAACATACCAACAGATTGGTCTAAGATATCAGATGAAGAAGCATTAAAATATATCGCTTATTTAAAAAAACATAGCTATAAATACAAAATAACTATGGACGAAAACAATGTTATACGCATTGGTAATATCGCCAACATAGCGTATACATATAATAAAGCAATGGAATGTTCTGCAGTAAAAATAAACAATAAACATTTCTTTGCAGAATTTTATTATCAATGTCCTTTTGATGAAGCATATGATTTATATAGTAAAATGCAACATAAGTTGTTACCATTTAAAACCAAAGCAAAAGAATGGTGGGAAAATTATTATGATAAAGTGTTGATTGTAACAATGTTGACATGTGCTATGGCTGGTATTTTAGTAAGCACAAAAATACTAAGCGATAAAAACAAACGCAGCAAAGAACAATTTAAGCAAGAAATCATAAACGAAGCACTGAAACAATTTAAACAAGAACAACAAAAAAATAATTCAACTATTCAATACCCTATACAGAAATCTAAATAAATATTGACGCTATCATAAAACCAATAAATTCCCCCATTCCACAAGGGGGATTTTATTTATCCAAAATACGGCCAAACAAAAACACACCGTAAAATTCCCCTCCTGCGGAGGGGTGGTGGCTATGCCACCGGGGAGGGTTTAAGTTTTTCAATATTAAAATTTATCCACTCTAACACCCGTGGCATATCTTGTTTTACATCTTTATCTTCTATTCTCAATACGGTTATACCAATTGAACGCATATATTCATCACGACCAACATCATATTCATATTTATAATCATGAGAAGCACCATCAACCTCAACGACTAGTTTCAATTCCTTGCAGTAAAAATCAGCAATATAATTCCCTATTGGTTTTTGTTTGGTAAATTTTACTCCTAATGCAGAATGTTTCAATTCGTTCCACAATAACACTTCTGACAAAACACCTGCACGACGATTCGTACGGGCAAAAATATTTAATTTTTTGTCATACAACACAACCATTAAACAACCCTCCCCGCCCTACGGGCACCCCTCCTGTGGAGGGGAATTTATATATCAAAAATACACCCAAACAAAACAGCAAAGAAGAAACACACGCTGCCACCAATTACAAACAAGTGCCATACTGCATGTGAAAACTTCATACGACGCCATAAATAGAATATCACACCAATTGTATAAGACAGTCCACCCGCTAAAATAAACCACAGACCCCGTACTGGGATATTACGAATCATTGCCGGCAATATAAACAACAATGTCCATCCCATTGCAACATATAATGCAACCATCCAACGAGGTTGTTGCTTTGGATTTTTAATTTTCATATACGAACCGAACAAAACAATTCCCCATAGAATTGCAAACACAATCCAGCCGATTAACCCGCGCAAATTTACCAATAAAAATGGCGTATATGTCCCCGCAATCAATGCATATATCGCAACACTGTCCCACACTTCAAAAAAACATTCGTGTTTTTTACCAATTGTTGCATGACACATTGTTGAACCAAAATAAAGTGTTATCATTGTCACACCAAAGATTGCACAAGAAACAATCGCCCATGGGTCACCTTTTAGACCTGCAAACACAACCAACAATGTCAATGCAGCAATTGCAAGTCCAATTCCAATGCCATGTGTTAAAATATTTACAACCTCTTCGCCATGCGTTGATGGTTTTTCCCAACGGAACAAACCCGTTGCACGCAAAACTTTTAATAACTGCAAACCATGACTATCTTTTTTAACAGCCTTGATTCTGACTCTTTTTGTCTGTGTCATTTTATTGCCCCCTCAATCCTTTGTTTTACACGTTCGCCACCCATAACAGTCATTATCGAATACAAGTCTGGGGTATTTGTACGACCAGATAACGCCACACGCAGATTCATTGCGACATCACCATTTTTAAGTCCAGTTTTTTCTGCAACTGCAACAATTTTTGCCCACCAAGTATCTTTATCATCAGATGCATCATAAGTTTCCAAGAACGTACGCAACACATCCGCATTAAATTCATATTCAGTGTTTGGAACAAACAATTCATCCCAGAAAAACGCAACATTTTCCAATGTCTGCGACCAAGTGATGAAGTCTTTGCGTACACGCTTTGGATTATCGCGCTCAATACCCAACACACCCGTCAGATACTTAACATCCGACACCTGCATTTTGTTGGCATCTGTTCCATATTCATTTGCCCATGTAACAACACGATTAACCAATTCTGGCACAGGCAAAGAACCAATAAACTCTTTCGCCCACCATTCCAGTTTTTTCATATCAAACAATGCGCCAGACATAGGAATCTTTTTTGCACGCATTTCATAATCCCAAAACGATTTAACCTGCCCCTTCATTTTGGCTTCTTCATAGCCAGACGCAGCAATATTTCCTAAATATTCAATAACAGATTCAACAGGCCAACCAGCCTGCAAAAAGAACGCTACATTTGCTTCTGGATCTTTGCGTTTTGACAACTTTCTTTGCTTGCCTGTTTCTTCATCAATTTTATCAATCGTAGATGTATGAATATACAACGGCGAATCCCATCCCATCATTCGAAATAATTGAGCATGCAATGGCAACGATGGCAGCCATTCTTCACCACGAATCACGTGTGTTGTACGCATAAAATGGTCATCACATAAATGTGCAAAATGATATGTTGGTAAACCATCATTAGATTTAATTAAAACAATATCTTCATTATTTTCTGGAAAACCAATTGAACCGCGCACCGCATCTTTACAGAAAATTCTTTGTTCCGGATTACCCATTGAATACAATCGAATTGATGGCACCAATCCTTTGTCCAAACATGCAATAATTTCTTCTTCGGTCAAATCCCTATCGCGCGCAAATTCACCATAGATACCAGTTGCAAAACCTGCCGCCTTTTGGTTTTCTCTGATGTTTTCCATATCATCTGCACTTAAAAAACAAGGATATGCACGACCAGATGCCAACAACTCTGCCGCAACAGAATGATAGATATCTTTACGTTGTGATTGATAATACGGCCCATAAACAGAATCGTTATTATAATTCAACCCAAAACAATTCATAGATTCTTCAATAATTTTTACAGCATCCGCAACTTCACGTTTTGTATCCGTATCTTCAATACGCAACATAAATACACCGTTTGACTGTTGTGCTAATTTACA
Organism: Candidatus Enterousia sp.; assembly: GCA_045631065.1. GTDB lineage: Bacteria > Pseudomonadota > Alphaproteobacteria > Rs-D84 > Rs-D84 > Enterousia. The sequence continues at coordinate 4,213 of JAZQUA010000048.1, forward strand.
GTCTATCAATGCACCATACAACCCACCAATATGCATATACCCTGTTGGGCTTGGCGCAAATCTTGTCACCATTGCCCCATCGGCCAAGTTACGTGCTGGGAATTTTGCTTCTAATTCATCCAATGTATATTTTGGTGCACCGCCCAATACGCGTGCAATTAAATCTTTTGATAAACCGTTTCTCATCTATATATTCCTTGTGTTTTTAACAATGCAATTCTATACTAATTATATGGAAAAACAAGAAATAAGAACATTTGGTCGCCGTCATGGCAAAAAATTATCCGCCCGTCAACAAACATTGATTGACGAAGTGTTACCTACACTTGTACCAGAAAATGGCGACATATTGGAAATCGGCTTTGGTGCTGGCGAACACGTGCGTGACCTGGCATTGGCATACCCAGAAAAAATCGTCATTGGTGCAGAACCTTTTATGAACGGTGTGGCAAGTCTGTTATCTGCGATTACTGATGCAAAAATGAATCGGATATTTGACGAATATAACAACATTCGTATTTGGGCAGATGATGTTCGTGATTTCTTGCGCAAAACAAATTCAAAATTCGAACAAATTTGGGTTTTACATCCAGACCCATGGCCCAAGGCACGCCATGAAAAGCGACGCTTGTTATCTGCGGAATTTTTAAATACATTGTCAGAATATTTATCCGACACTGGCGAAATTATTATTGGCACAGATCACTGGGAATACTTTGATTGGATTCTGGAACAATTAAAAGAAACCAAATTATCTGCAATAATCCCAGATATGGAAATTATTCAAACACGTTACCAACATAAAAACAAAGCAGGAACATCCGCACCAAAATATTTAATATTACACAACTAATAATTTACAAAGAACTTTGTATTTTTTATCAATTCGGGTTTTACAGATTTAATCAAACGAAACGCTTGTTCCATACGCAAGTAATTCTGACCGAACACAAAATGCAAACCGAATCGGTTATCTTCACACCAAGAATCCAGCATCCCATATATTCGACCAACAAAATCAGATTTATCACCCATGTCTTTTGTTAAAACCAACGTCAATGCAGTTGCATTTATTTTTTGTAAATTCAGGAATAACTTTTCCCAATCAGACGAATCGATTTCATTAATATCAACACCAATTGACAGTTGCTTGTTAAAGAACAAATCATCCCTGACAACATGCGTTTGTTCAACCAGCGAATTTAATGCACCATACGGTAAAAACACTTGGGCACCACACGCACCAATTTTAAAAGCATTATTTATTTTCACTGTTAAATCTGAAATCTGTTGTTCTGAAATCTTTTTATCAGCCAAATTAAACCGCGCCAATATATCGACCCCTGCATTTTCCAACCAAGGCCAAATTACCCTTATCGATTCGGGCACCACAGATATAACAGGTATGCTTTTTTTTATCACGAATTCTGCAACACGTGCCAATTCGCCACAATCAACACCACTGCACCATAACGCGGCATTCCCAGATAAATCATCAAAAATAATATTTTCAGACATCATAATACTTTTTACTTTATCATAAATATGATACAATAAAAATCATAATGAGAAACAAATTCGATAATTTTTTGCTGGGACTGTTGTGGATATTGGTATCTACATTGGGTTTATGCTTTTGGTTTAATATTCAGTTTGGTTTTAATCTGTTATCTGCATCACATTGGCAACATTTATCTTATATGCAGGCAACACGCGCACCAATTACACCGGCATTTTATATATCGCTGGTTATTGGTGTATTTTTCATAATATTTGGACTGTACCTGTTAATACGCCCAAAATTCAGAAAAATACCGTTACCATCCCAACTGCCCGAACAACAAACCATACAACAGCCAACAAAAATTCAACAACCGACAACTGATGAATTTACAATGTCGCGCCCAAAACGATTAATGGGGGGCGAATACAGCACTGCACCTGTACAAAACATCACACATAACGCACCACTGACTGCACCTGTGGCAACACAAAATAGTTCACAATCACAAGTTCCACAACAACCCGTACAATCTGCAGAATATCCAGAATTAAAAGAAATTTTTGAATCTACTGGATACACTATCAAAAAAGCCCCGCGTATTCTGGGGTATCAAACTGCATTATTGGCGATTGGCACATCTGAAACAGTATGGATTGGTGCCGTTGGCATTGAAACATCAACATTACAAAGTATTATCGACAGTATAACCCAGGTGTTTTCAGACACACTGGAAGATATCACAATAACAACACATGGATTTGTAATTGCGCCATCTGATGCAGATGCACCATCACCAAACATCCTTACGTTTGCAACAGTCGAAGATTTACGCAACTATATGCAACAGCATCCAAATCCACCATTGGATACAGACATGGCAGAAAATTTTGATGCATTTTCTGAATATATCAGTACAGTTATAGACTACATAGGACACTTGTAATGCAATTAAACGCCAGTACAGCAGAAAAGAAAATATCAGAACTTGGCATGAAAGATTTGCCATTGATGGAATACACCCCACATCGCACAAATGTATGCACAGATTGGTTTGCAAAATACAAACAACTATGTCACGAATTTATGTCAGAATTATCTGACTGCATCGAAGAATTGGCATTAATGAACCTGCCCCAAGACGATTTTATGGAACTAATTATGGGCAATAAAATACCAGAAAATTTATCGATTCGATTTCGAATTCCATTGGTATGGGGTGGTGATTTAAGCATTGAAAATCTATTTATATGTAAAACATTTCCACACTCTTATAACATGGACAGATTTATAATTTCACAGTCTGGGAATGACACAATATGGTTACCTGCCCCATCAAAAAAGATATACCTGCCGGTCAGCACACTGGGCGGTGGTGATGGCGGAAACGGCACCGAAGACAGAATAACAGAAACAATCGCATCACAGCTGGCATCAGACCGCGATATGTAACCCAAAGGGAAAGCGATATGACATGTTCTGAATTTTTATCTGCAATACAATCACGCGGTGCCAAGATTTATGCACCAGCACACCAAAACCAAATATTACTGTTAAATGGCGCCCTTCAACAACGCAGATACGCTATGTTACCACAGTCAATAAATGAACTGTATTCTGTGGTTGGTGCAATTAATTTAGATACAGGTTACATATTTGGTCCAAATGAAATTATGCGCGATAAAACATACCCGATCCCCAGCATATTAAAAGTTAACGATGATATTGCACCGCTTGGCAAAACCGTCGGGAAAACAATATTTGGGCGCAATGATTTATTCTGGTTTGCATTTGATGCATTTGGAACATTTTATATGCTTGATAATTTAACATTAACACCGCTGCGCTGTTATGATGATGCATACCGCGCAATAACAGACTGTTTAATTTCAGGAAAGATTTAAAATGAAAAAAATATCTGTATCTTTATCTGGTCATCAAACCAGTATAACACTGGAATCTGAATTTTTTGATGCATTACAAAAATTATCTATACGGCAGAATCGTTCGGTTGCATCGATTATAAACGAAATAGATTCCACACGCCCTGCAAATAGAAATTTATCATCTGCAATACGTGTTTGGATATTACAACAAACAATCCTGCGTTTCAGCAATAATTCCTAATCGCGCGTTTTTGAAAATACAACTGTACCAAGTATTGATACAATCAATATTATCATCATCCAATAATTTAAACCTAATTCACGATATACTGTATTATGCGCCCCCCACACAAACCCATCCAATGTTCCAGACATACCAACTGGCAACGACGATATGATTTCGCCATCAGATGCGATAAATGCGCTGATACCAGAATAATTGGCACGTACAATTGGTAAACCTGATTCAATTGCATATCTGCGCACCATATCAAGATGTTGATAGGTTCCAGGTGTTTTACCAAACCAATTATCATTTGTAATATTGATAATTGCATCTAACTGCCCTGCACCATATGGTAATAATGAATCAGAAAAAATAATTTCGTAACAAATCGCAGGCGCAAACATAAAACCATTTAAATTTATAATTTCTGGTCCATTTCCCGCTGTTAAATTCGCAGGTGATGGTAAAAATCCAAGTGGTTTATATTCGCCAAATGGGACCAAATGTGATTTACTGTAAATCTTTTCTATACGGCCGTCTGCCTGGGATATAACCATCGAATTGAACACGCCCCCCATATCAAATGTATTAGCACCAAATATCACAGGCACACCAAACACCTTGGCCATTTCAATATTATCTGATGGCAATACAACAAATGGATATGATGTTTCTGGCATTATAATAATATCTGCATGTTCTTCTTTTTGTGCCAAAGACATCAAATTACGCAAATTGTATTCTGCACGTTGTAATGCTTCTGCCCTGTTATGTGTTGCCTTTTGCAATTGCGATTCACCAGGCTGGACAATACGCAAAATTGTCGTTTGCTCATTTGCATTCAAATCTGACAGATTCATATTCTGAACACCAATAAATCTGCCGTACACAAGAATTCCAGAAAACATCAAAAACACAATCCATACAAACGGATTCTTTTTATTTCGAATAATTTCAACCACACCTGCAATCAATCCAACTACAAGGAAACTTAAACCCAATGCACCCCACAACGACATAGAATTTGCCAGTTCTGGCATTGGCATTGTTATATTTGCAATCGGATTCCATGGAAAACCTGTAAACATCCATTCACGCGCCCACAAAACAAGAGTCCATATTCCTGCAAACAAAAAGATACGCGATGCAGCAGACATCTTTTTTTGTGTAATCGCAACAAATGGCCACGAAAAAATCAGCCAACCCGCCAACATTAATCCAATACCACCTGGGATTGTCCATATTGCATATAAATCTGCAATTTCTGGTGCAACATATATAGAATGCAACACCCACCAAAACATAAACAAACCATACATCGCACCAAATGGTGCAACACGAACCAATGTTCGCCAAAATCCACCAATTTTATCATTTCGTACTGTCAACCAATACGCACCGGCAACACCAAGCAGTGTTGCCCACCATTGATAAAAAGGCGCAAACCCAAATGACGCAAGCGCACCAAATACACCGTACAGCACGTATTGTGCAAAACTATTTTTTTCTATTTTTATTTTCTTTAAAAAAGAAATTGTTTTATATCCTGGGCAACAAGAACCATCTGCGCACGAAATATTCATATCGCTTGCATACGGATTTTTTATACCCATTTTTGATAAAATTTTTGTTTCTTTTGTTTCCATAACAATTGCTTCTTTATCATTAATATGATCATAGCCCAACAAATGTAGAACACCATGCACAACCATATGCGCCACATGATGTTCAACAGATATTTTTTCTTGTTTTGCTTCACGTACAACTGTATCTAATGATATATAAATATCACCCAACAAAACATCATCACCCAGTTCAAAAGACAAAACATTTGTTGGTTTGTTGATATTACGATATTCACGATTAATTTGTTTTATTTCATTATCATCAACCAGCACAATTGATACTTCTGCATTTTTATATTTAGCCCCTACAACAGCATTGGCAATTTGTGCAAAATCTATCTTGTACTTTTTCCATCGTTTATCATGAATATCGATATAAACTTTCATATTTTTTCCGTCCTTTTACAATAAGAATTTATGCATTATCAAATACACGCTCTGTACCGTACAGCATTAAATCCCCACGCGCATTTTTTTGTCTAATTTGTTTGATTGCAGAATTAAAAGAAATTGTTTTTGGTACACCAGCGCTGACAGTCTGCAAAATTTTTCTACCTTCTTCAAAACTATTCAAGAAAGTTTTAACAGACGATTTTGAGCCAGCTTTGGCAACAGTCAGTGCATATTCAACAACATCTTCTGTCATCAGAAAATGTCCATTTTGCATAACACGATTTATATTTATATGCGAGAAAGCATCACGTGATAAATTTAAAAAGTCCTTGGTGCTAATTGCCCCAGTTGCATATGCAGCACACCACCAACGACGTTTCCAAGTACCAATTTTCCAT
>JAZQUA010000049.1:0-9231 GCA_045631065.1 Candidatus Enterousia sp.
AACGCGAAAGACAAATCAAAGAATGGAAGCGTGCGTGGAAATTGAGTTTGATTATTGAAATAAATCCGGATTGGAAAGATTTATATGACAGCGTATTAAAAGAATTTGGTTATTCAAAAGAATAAATAATTTTATGCACGAGCACAATAGATACCGGCCATGTATCACCCACAAAATTAAAATTTTGCGGGGCCCGAACGCCGGTATGACGGTAAAGAATAGGAAAACAACAGAACAAAAACACTCGTCACCCCGACGTAGGTCAGGGTTCACTGTATCCGAGCACAATAGATACCGGCCATGTATCACCCACAAAATTAAAATTTTGCGGGGCCCGAATGCCGGTATGACGACAAAGGTATAACGTCACCCCGGCGCAGGCCGGGGTCCATTGTGTACGTATGTGGGGATTTCCCGGTATGACGACGTGGGGGCGCAAAGGAAATAATTCTGCCACCACCGAAGTCTTGCAACAGCGCAGTGAAAGCGGATAACCCCTAAAAAAACCGCCATGCGGCGGTTTTGATTCCTGATATTCCGTTGTTTAACGACGACGGAACCCATTGTGTTGTGCGCTGTTGCTGGAACGCTTTGACAGATAACGTGCAGCAATCAATACCAACCATTCCAAAGATAATGCGGCCAATCCAACCAGTTTATTTTCAGCGCCAGAAACATAAGCCAATACATATACCAACTGTGCAACAAACGAGATGTACAAGATTCCGAATACGCCTGTAAAGAATACTTTTTTTACTTTTCCAAACATTTTGTTTTCCCCTTTATATTATTTAATTCATGTGTCGGGTTTCTGGTGCCAGGTACCCGACCGACCCCGCAATAACTTAAACGAACGTGGTCAACAATTGCCAACCAGGTTCAAACGCCATACTTAGGCAGCCATTGCAATGCGAACGTTGTCGTTCGCAGCGATCATATCGCCATTCAGTTTTTAGTCGGCTTTTTACGACGCCACGTCGGATTCAACCAATTTGTCTTTCATCATCTGTCGAAACTATGTCAGCCCCATAACTAAATAAGACCAAAATCCTATTAAGTAATGGTGGAGCTGTGGGGTACCGCCCCCCAGTCCAAAATGACTATTGCACAACGGCTTCAGAATCATCATCACTTGCGTGACCAACTAATTATACTCTTTTGGACTGGAAATTGCAAGTTTTTAAGTTATAATAGAATGCAAGAGGCAAAAAAATGAAGTTCTTGGATAAAGCAAAAATTTATGTCAAAGCAGGTGATGGTGGCAACGGTTCCGCCAGTTTTAGACGCGAAAAATATATCGAATTTGGTGGGCCAAACGGTGGTGATGGTGGACGTGGTGGCGATGTCGTGTTCGTCGCAGTGCCAAACGTTAATACACTGATTGATTATCGTTACAAAACCAAGTTTATGGCACAGCGTGGCCAAAATGGTATGGGAAAAATGCGTACAGGTGCATCTGGGGAAACATTGGTTTTGCCTGTTCCAACAGGAACGGTAATTTTGTCTGAAAATGAAGAAATTGAATATGCAGATTTAAATGTTGATGGTATGGAATATCGTGCCGCGCGTGGTGGAAATGGTGGCTGGGGAAATCTGCATTTTAAAAGTCCAACAAATCGTGCACCAAAACAGGCAAATGATGGTCTGCCAGGCGAAGAAAGAACTGTTGTTTTGCGCCTGAAATTGATTGCAGATATTGGGCTGGTTGGGTTTCCAAATGCTGGTAAATCCACACTGTTGTCTGCTGTGACATCTGCACGACCAAAGATTGCAAACTATCCATTTACAACATTAAATCCCCAGTTGGGTGTTATGTATGCGCACGATCGTGAATTTGTAATGGTTGATTTGCCGGGACTTATCGAAGGTGCGCACACAGGTGTTGGTTTGGGTGATCAATTCTTGGGACATGCAGAACGTACAAAAATGATTTTGCATGTTATTGATGGTTCAGAACCAGATTGGGCGGCGCGCTATCGTGCAATCCGTCACGAGATTGATTCCTATGGTGGCGACTTGGCAGATAAACCAGAAATGGTTGTTATAAACAAAATTGATGCGATTGATGCAGATGAACTGGCTGAAAAAATGACAGCATTTAAAAAGTCTTTTGGTCGCAAGAAAAAGCCTGAAATTGTTACAATCAGTGCTGCTGGACGTATCGGAATATCAGAATTGATTTTGGCAATTGAAAAAATGTTCTTGTCGTTAAAATAATTTTGCAATTTTGTGTTTTCTCTGTTAAAATCCTGCTCAGAAACATTAACCAATAAAGGAGAAAACAAACCATGGTATCATTAAAAGGTACACAGACAGAAAAAAATCTGTTGATTGCGTTTGCTGGTGAATCTCAGGCACGTAATCGTTATACAATGTATGCATCTGCTGCCAAGAAAGAAGGTTTTCAGGCAATTTCAAAAATTTTCTTGGAAACAGCTGATCAAGAAAAAGAACATGCATCTCGTTTGTTTAAATTCTTAGAAGGCGGTGATTTGGAAATCACAGCGTCTTTCCCAGCTGGTAAAATCGGCACAACATTGGAAAATTTGCAGGCTGCCGCATATGGTGAACACGAAGAAAATACAGAAATGTATCCAAAGTTTGCGCAAATCGCTGCCCAAGAAGGTTTTCCTGCAATTGCTGAAATCTTGAAAAATATTGGCTTGGCAGAACGTTATCACGAATCTCGTTTCCGCGCCTTGGCCGAAGCAATCGAAGACGGCACATTATTCAAACAAGATAAAATTGTTATGTGGCGTTGCACAAATTGCGGTATGTGGCACATTGGAACCGAAGCACCAAACGTATGCCCAGCATGCTTGCATGAACAAGGATATTTCATCAGCGAAGGCACAACAGCACGTTGTGACACGAACGAAGGTTTTTGTGAATATTCAATTATCGATTAATAAATCCCCCATTTGGGGGATTTTTAATTTTCAGAAATTTCTAAATTATCTAAAATTTTATCTAACTTTCTGACAGAGCTGTTTACACAACCACGCCCCGCCCAATGTAATAACTCTTGACCTGTGACATTATCGGCAATAGATATATTAAATTTTGTCCACCAAAATCCATTCAAAGAACACCAAAAGGGTCTAAATTTATTTGTGGTTTCTGAAATGTCAATAATATAACGCGCCTTACCAATATCTGCATTTGATATAATAGAATCAACACTTTCTGATGTTATATATGTTGTTTTAATAGAGCTGCGCTTATGACCAACTGTCAGTTTATATCCGCGCTGTTCCATATGTTCTTTAGAGCCGAGTTGCATCAAATTACCACCAGATTCAACATAAAACACCTGTGATGTGTCCAGTGTGTTTGGTTTCATATAAACACTGTTACATGCGGTTAATATCATACAACAAATCAAAGATATAAATATATTTCGCATAATTATTCCTTTGTGCCCAGTGTACAAGAATAATAAACAATAAAACAAGGAAAATAATCGTATATGTATCTAAACTTGGCGTGCCCAGCGGGATTCGAACCCACAATCTTCACCTTCGGAGGGTGACGCATTATCCAGTTCTGCTATGGGCACTATGCTTTATGTATTATAATTGTGTTTTACTAAAATTGCAAGGTATGCAATCAGTTATCGATGCCGAAATAAAAAGTTTGATAATCTAGATTTTATTGCGCCAGGCAGATTGATGGCTTTATTAAGAATTTTAATGTATAAAGTATTAAATTTTTTCCCGGTTATACATTTATATGCCGCAGATAATTCGTCATAATTGCGTAACGGATAATTGCGCAGAAAACTTAGTGATGGCATATCAAAGTTACTGATTGCAATAGAATCTAAATCGATTAAATAAGCTTGTTCGCTTTCTGGTGAATATAAAATATTTTTTGGATGTATGTCGTTATGCAGCAGGTACTGTTTTCCAAGTGCAGATGCTGTATAAACCAATTTTATGTATGTTGGCATTGTGTCATAATATTTAATAATATCAACATATCTTGGATGTTTCTGATTGTATATTTGCGACAAGTCGATTTGTGAAATTTTGTATTGTATTTCCAGTGCGGATTTATACGCTAAAAATATATGCTGGTCAGAAAGACCATCAATAATTAATTCGTGTAAAGTTTTTTCTGGTCTGTATTCATACGTTTCAAACCACGTTTGATCAAAATTATGAACAGTTGTTTTTGGAACAGATATATTGTTCTTGTTTAATATGTCGCTGATATACTTGTTATGTAAAATAATATTTTTATGGTTGAATTTACAGATGTTGGTTTTATTTTGCGTATCAATAATAAATACTGCATCTGAACCCCAACCAGTAATTTTGGGTTTTCGTATATTTGTAGCGTCCGGAAATGCACGCTTTATGTTTGTATAATAAAAATTATCATTATGTTTTTGCATATTGTTTATTGCTGTTTTGATTGAGAATGTTTCCATAGCATTTTTTGTGCAAAACTGTTTGCGTTTGCTATTGTGCTAATGCGTGTGCGATTTAGTTTTATGTTACTGATTTTCTCAAAATAATCACACAATTCTGATATATCAAACCCCATTTGTTGATATTTTGCGGCCATAGCACTAAAAATATAATTTAAATTAGCGATTGCAACAGAATCTAAATCAACAAAGCCAACCAACATCCCATCATTTGATACGATTGTGTTTTTTGGTGTAATGTCTGAATGAAATACAGCTGTATCTTTTTTTGTGCCTAAATTAACAATATATATTAATGCCATACAAATATTTCCCAAAATAACATTATTTACGTTTGTTACATGTTCACGTGCGACCAAATATATGTTTTTATTAGGTTTGTTTTTAAGGGCATCAGGCGTAATCTTGCACATTTTTGCAATGTTTTTTAATATCTGACGATAAACCTTTTTTATTTTATCTGCGGGCATACCTTCGTTTATCGCCTCGTATAAAGTTTTGCCGGCCAATTGTTCGTATTCTTCAAAAAATAGATTGTTGTATTGCCTCATTTTTATGCGCGGAACAGGGATGCCAAAATCCAAATATGTCTTACTGATAGCAACGTTTTTCTTGATAATATCTTCTGTGCCGAATTTAAAAACAATGGTTTTGTTATCAATATCTGCAAAAATCACATTTTGTTGCGAACCGCAAACAGCCGGTGTGCGCAAATTTTGCGCATTTGGATGCTTTGCTTTGATTGCCAATCTATAAATTTCTGGTATATTACTCATGACAAAATATTTTACTGTCAATAATCATAGAAGTCAAGCAAAGATTAGGCTTGTTGTAATGATGCCAGCATAAAGTCGTCTAAATCACCGTCCAATACAGCATCAGAATCTGTCTTTTCAACATTTGTACGAACATCTTTGACCAGTTGATATGGGTACAATACATAGTTTCTGATTTGGCTGCCCCATTCAATTTTTTTCTGGGCTGCTTTGGCGGCATCTTCGGCCTCGGCACGTTTTTGCATTTCCAGTTCATATAATTTACTGCGTAACATCTTCATTGCCATTTCGCGATTTTGAATTTGACTGCGTTCATTTTGGCATGTTACAACAGTATTTGTTGGAATGTGTGTGATACGTACAGCGCTGTCTGTTTTATTAACGTGCTGACCACCGGCACCAGATGCACGATATGTATCAATCCGCAGGTCTTTTTCATTAATTTCTATTTCAATTGCATCATCAATATCAGGCCAAACATCAACAGATGCAAAACTGGTCTGACGTTTTCCATTTGCGTTAAATGGCGATATTCGAACCAGTCTGTGTACGCCAATTTCATTTTTTAACCAACCGTATGCGCGTTCGCCAGATATGCGATATGTTATGTTTTTTATGCCTGCTGTATCGCCTTCGTGTTCTTCGATAACTTCGACAGAAAAACCATGACGTTCCGCCCAACGTGCATACATACGCGACATCATTTGTGCCCAGTCTTGTGCTTCGGTTCCGCCTGCGCCCGCCTGAATAAATAAGAAAGCGCCATCTTTATCAGCCGGTTCGCGAAACAAAGTGATAAACTTTGCACGATGTGCATTTACTGCCAATTTTTCAAGTGCATCTGTAACTTCTGTATCTTCTGGTGCTATTTCATACAGCTCTGATAAATTTTTATATTCTGATTCCAGTGCTGACAGTTCATTTAATGTTTTTTCCAGTGCAGATTTTTTTTGTAACACACCACGTGCAACATCTGGGTTGTCCCATAAATCTGGTGAATTTACTTGCACATTCAGTTCTGCGATTTGTGATTTTAATTTTTCCGGGTCAAAGAAACCCCCTGACGGCAGAAATGTCGTCAAAGATTTGTTGTAAAAATTCGTTTGTTATAATCATACAACCTATCATATCAATAATTTTTATTAAATCAAATGAATGTTTGCCTTTTGTTTCTAAATATGATAAAATCGTCATAACGAGAGGGATTTATATGAATAAAATTCTTAGTGTTTTTGGATTGATTGGCGCGTTTTTTGTGGGAAATTCTGCGGTTGCTGTGTCTGCAGGTACGGTTGGTGGCGCGGATTCATCACGTGGTATCGTTATTCAAACCCCAACTGCAAATAACGGTTTGCGCGGAAATGCAGGACTTGCAAATGCATATAAAACAAATCAACGAAACACATATTATATGGTAACACAGCCCGATGTTGATACCGCATGTCGTGAAAAGATTTATGCTTGTTTGTCAAATTATTGTGGCGATGTTACTGTGGTGCCAGGGCAAACAACATCAAAATGTAAATATGCAACAGAAAGTGAATTATACAACTATGCTCTGTTATGTTTGCAAAAAGATACTGAAATATTGTTGCCACAATATGGTGCAAATACACGTAATGGAACAGGGGGGATGAATACCGCTGCGCGTTTATGTCCATCATATGTTCAACAAGAATTAATGTCATATCTGTCGATGGCAAATATGGCAGAACAACTGTCTAAATCACATTCTGATTTGTGTCTGCAACGTCGTCAAGAACTGGAAGCTGCGATGGCATGTCATTCTGTTGCATTGGCGTATGGTAATGAAACCAGCAGTATGTTAACAACGCAATTAACAGATTATTGTGGTGCAGGCATCCCAGGGGGCAGTGCAGAAATGGTAACTCGTTTTGCAAATGCGGGTAATGTTGGTGCAAATATCTGGGGTTGGGCGGAAAAAATCGTAAATCTGGATATGAATAACAAGGGCGAAGATTGGCAGGCTGCTATTGACGCGGTGTTGGCTGGTTATACAAATCGTATGAATTTGGCATGCGGTGATAACTTGCAATTAAATACAGTTGCACACAGTGTGTCAAATGAACCTTCAACATTACAAACTGTTGCAGCAATGGCTGTTGGTATGGCTTTCCCGACAACAAATCAAAATATTCCAAATCCATATGAAAATCAATCTATTTGGATGGAAGTTTTGTCCAACAGTGAAGTTTATAATGCGAACGATGCATACCAGGTTGTAATGGCAGGGTTGTCTAATGCCGCGACAACACAAAACGCATTTTTAACCAGTGCGCAAATGGACGATATGCAACGTGCGTACACACGTGGAACAAAGGTATTTATCTTGCGTGACAGTGCCAGATGTTATGTTGTTCCTGTGGCACAGTTGACAAGTCAAGAACAATCGCTGGTTGCCCAATCATTTGCAAATTGTATAAATAAATAAAAAGACCGCCAAATGGCGGTTTTATTTCCTGATAATGCGCTTGAACGAGTATGTGAAATTTGATATAATAATCGATATGAAATTCAATAGACGTGAAGCATTAAAAATAACAGGATTTTCTGCGTTGGCGATGTCATTATTGCCACGTGTTGCGTTTGCTGCGCGTAATTCGTTACGGTCGTTGCGTACAGGTGTGCAACCAAATAATAAAACGCGTCTTGTTATTGAAACGGCAAACCGTCCATCGTATACATTATCATATCCAGAAAATCAATTGGTGGTCAGTTTATCAAACACATCTGCTAATAATTCGATAACACCAAATTTGGCATCTGGTTCATTGGTGTCTTCTGTTACACAGACACAGGTTGGAGATACATTAAAAATTACTGCAAATTTGCGTAAATCAATTTCGGAAATTACAAAAAATAATATCATGATACTGGAACCAAATGGTGACAGTGATTATCGACTGGTTTTGGATTTTGTGGCTGGCACGCTATCGTCAACGCAGAAAAAAAGCCCTGCGTCAGAATATGGTGCTGTACCAGAATATACAACCGCATCAACAGCACCAACAACCGCAATAACTGCGGCACGTAAATATATTGTTGTGATTGATGCTGGACATGGGGGCAAGGATCCTGGCTGTATTGGTCGCGGTGGTACGCGTGAAAAAGATGTTGTTTTATCTGTTGCAAAAAAGTTAAAGTCTAAATTGGATGCAAATGGCTTTAAAACATATATGACACGCAGTGATGACAGGTACTTAAAATTGGCAGAACGCGCTTCAATCGCAGAAAAGAAAAAAGCAGACTTGTTTATATCATTACATGCCAACGCAAATCCAAAGCGCGATATGAAAGGTTTTTCGATTTATACATTGTCTGAAAAAGCATCTGACGAAGAAGCAAAAAAACTGGCTGATGCTGAAAATGCTGCCGACAAAATCGGGGTCGAAGGATTTACAGAATTCGAAGAAAATATTCGTATTGCATTATCGTCATTACAGCAGCATGCAGTCGCAGAAATGAGTGAAGAATACGCCACTGGTTGTGCAAAATCATTTAAAAAAGCATCTATTACACAGCAACCGGGCCCAGATGTTCGCCATGCGCCATTTGCAGTGTTGCGTTCAACGGTGCCGGGGGCATTATTGGAAATAGGGCACTTGTCTAATTCATCCGAAGAAAAATTATTAAAAACATCTGCTCACCAAGACAAGATTGTTAATGCTATCGTCCGTTCTGTAAAAAACTATAATTTTGAAGTGTAAAATCAAAAACACCCCATTCGGGGTGTTTTAAAATTTTAAATTCTGGCGGAGACGAATTCCTGTCCTCGATACATAATAATCAAAAATAACAAAAATCTTGTTCCTGCGATTTTTGAATTTTTTCTAATTATGTATTTTCGTATTGGTCATGCGTGCCGTTGGCTCTTTGACCTATCCCTTCGCCCCGTCAGTTAAAATCAAAAACACCCCATTTGGGGTGTTTTAAAATTTTAAATTCTGGCGGAGACGAATTCCTGTCCTCGATACATAATAATCAAAAATAACAAAAATC
>JAZQUA010000050.1:0-13245 GCA_045631065.1 Candidatus Enterousia sp.
GCGTGCATATCTGGTTTGCCTTTGCCGTTTTGACGTGCAATCCATGCAGGTGCCAATATGATTGCAATCAGCAATATTACGCAAATTGCATATTTGGTAAATGATAAAAATTCAGTTATATCAATCATTTTTTGTATAAAAAAGGGGACGTTTATGTGTCCCCCCTAGCATTCTTTGTGGGTATTATATACCATACTTTGCGTTTTTGTCCAGTTCTTCTTCGATGCGAATTAACTGGTTGTATTTTGCCATACGGTCTGTGCGTGACATAGAACCGGTTTTTATTTGACCCGCATTTGTTGCAACAGCCAGGTCTGCAATTGTTGTGTCTTCGGTTTCGCCACTGCGGTGCGAAATGATAACACCATAATTTGCATCTTGAGCCATTTTTATCGCGTTCAATGTTTCTGTCAGTGTGCCAATTTGGTTCACTTTGATTAAGATTGCATTTGCAACACCGTTTTCAATTCCGCGTTCCAAGCGTTTTGGGTTTGTTACAAACAAGTCGTCACCAACCAACTGACAGTTTTTACCGATTGTTTCAGTTAATTTTTTCCATCCGTCCCAATCTTCTTCGGCCAGTGCGTCTTCGATTGAAATAATTGGATATTCGTTAATCAGTTCTTTATAAAATGCAATCATTTCATCGGAAGTTAATTGTTTGCCTTCGAAATTATAAATGCCGTTGGAATAAAATTCAGAAGATGCAACATCTAATCCGATTGATACTTGTTCACCAGGGATATAACCTGCGGATTTAATTGCAGATATAATTGTGTCTAACGCATCGTGACAGCAGTTAAAGTTTGGTGCAAAACCACCTTCGTCGCCAACATTTGTTGAATTTCCGCTTTTCTTTAAGATAGATTTCAAATGATGGAATATTTCAGAACCCATACGAATAGCGTCGATTTCTGATGTTGCACCGTTTGGAATAATCATAAATTCTTGTGCATCCAGTCCGTTGTCTGCATGTGCGCCACCATTGATAATGTTCATCATTGGGCGTGGTAAAACGCATGGATTTGGATTGCCGTATACATCTGCGATATATTTGTATAAAGGCAATTTTTTTGCGTTTGCAGCAGCGTGTGCGACAGCCAAAGATACTGATAAAATTGCGTTCGCGCCCAATTTTTCTTTGTTTGGTGTGCCATCCAGTGCCAGCATTTTGTTGTCGATTTCTGTTTGTGCTGTGGCATTTATTCCAATTAATGCAGGCGCGATAATTTCATTTACGTTTTTTACAGCAGTAAAAACAGCCTTGCCCATATATGTGTTGCCGCCGTCACGCAGTTCCAGTGCTTCAAATGTGCCGGTCGAAGCGCCAGAAGGAACAGCTGCACGTCCAAATGCGCCCCCAGATAATTCAATATCACATTCGATTGTCGGGTTGCCGCGGCTGTCCATAATTTGTCTTGCGTGTATTTTTTTTATATCAAACATAAATTTTTCTCCCTTTTACCGTTATTTACTATAATTTAGTCTTGCCCTGGGTGGGCAATTTGTGGCATAATTATAACCATAATTAAGATTGGAAGAAAAGAAGAAAATGTTTAAAAAGATAATTTCTTTGCTGTGTTGTGTTGCGCCAATGGGTGTAATGGCGGCAGATGTTTCAGGGGGTGTTATTTCTACGGGTGGTGCAGATTGGCAGGCTGCTTGGGATACGTTAAGTACGGGTGGTAATATTATTGTTACACAGGGGAATTCTATTGATGATACATCAGATGTCGGATCTGATTATGGACTAAATTTTACTAATAATTTGGTGGTTGGGCAATCGGCGACAAGTGGTACGTCTGGTCGCAGTTTGTATGTGATTGATAATGCGAATAATAGTAATGTTTTTTCTATACAAACTGTGCGTGATGTTTCTGTGGGGACATTGTTGCAGGTTTTAAATTCTTGGGATTTGGCAATTGGAAGTCCTGTTTTTGCAGATGGAATAACAAATGCGTCTGTAACGGTGGGTAATATTGATATACAAGATGCCTCTTCTTTAACACTGCAAAATTTAAAAAGTGTTTCTGTTTCTGGAACTACTGATATTGCAAGTGGTGCAAGATTGGATATGCAATCTGTTGGTGCTGTTGGTATGGGCGATGTTGATGCCTATGGTGTGTTTAATGTTGGTGTTGTTCAGTTGGATCAGACAGGTGGTGCCAAAACAACGGGTGATTTTTCTGTTGGGGGGTTGTATTTAGCTTCTGGTGCAAACATAAGTGCTGCAGGTGATATTAATGTTGCGGGGACGTTGCAGAATGTGTCTGTTGCGTCAAGTGTTGATATTGTTTCGGGTGGAAATATATTTGTTGCTGGGAATTTGGAAAATTCTGGTGCTAATATGACCATTGGTAATGGTGTGCTGACTGTTAATGGTGTGATGAAAAATGATTATATTGATGGAAGTTTGGTGTTAGCGGGTTTGCAGTCGTGGCAGGTTGGTCAGACCGGAAATCCACAACAGTTTATTAATTCTGCCGACTTTGAGGCGAATGTAGTGGGGTTAACGAATTTGACAGGTGGTTTGAATTTGTCGGGTATGTCGGATTCAAATACATTCTTTTTAAAAACTGGTCAAATTGATTTAGGTAGTAATAAAAACATATTTAATAAATCTGGTAACTTTACTTTACAGGTTACCGGGGGTAATTTGAATTTAGCGACTGTTACAAATGAGTCAGATGCGGCGCGATTGAAATTGTCTGCGTCGGGTACGTTGTCGGCAAGTTATATTTTTGATCAGGCTGTTGTTGCAAATGGTTCTGATGTGAAAACGATGGATATCAGTGCGGGTGTCATTAATTTGTTGAATTTGGATGCGTCTGCTATTGTGGTGCAGGTTGGAAGTGGTGCAAATGTTTCAATTACAGCAGGGGATTCTTTGACGACAAATGGTGCGGTTTCAAACACAGGAACGTTATTATTGGGTGGAAACACTCTTAATACAGGTGTTATTTCGAATGCGGGTGGATTAATTGCTAAAGGAGGGTCTGTTACGGTTAACGCGATTTCAAATAATTCAGGTAGCGTTTCGTTGGGGGCGAATAATGTTATTGTTACGAATAACTTAACAAATTCTAATGGTGGGGTATTTGATATTGCTGCTAATACTGTTTCTGGTGGTGATATTGATGTGCTTGGTGGTGTTGTTTCTGTGAATGCCAGCAGTCTTGATGTGTTACAAGATATAAATGTTAACGGTGGTGCGTTAAACATAAATGTGGCAAATGTAACAGCTAATACAGGAATAAACGCGGGTAATGTTGTTTTGGGTACGGTTGATAATGTTGCAAATGGTACGAATTTGTTGGCAAAATCTGTTGTGTTAAGTACGGATGGTTCTGCAGATATAAATATGGGCAGTTTATCTGCATTGGATTCTGGGTTTACGGCGCAATTTGTATCTAATGATATTGATGTTCAAGGTGATGTATATGTTTCAGATGATAATACTGTTATCTTTGGTGATGTAGCTGCGGCCGCAACGTCTGGTTTAAATATCACAGGAAAAATGACTGTTGAATCTGGAGCTAATGTTGATATTTATTCTTATACCACAGGTGTTGGCAGCCTTAGCAACAGTGGTTTGATAACTGCATATGGAAATTCTATTGTTGCGACTGGTGCCGGTGGAATTGATATTGCAGGTTCTGTTGGGTTTAATAATTCGTCATCAGGTGCGGGATTGTCTGTGGTTGGGCCGTCCTTGTTTGTATTGCAATCTACGTATTCTGGTGCGGATGTAAATATTGGTGCAGTGAATGTGGATACGGATAAAAAATTGTATTTAGATTCCCAGCTGGGCGGTGTAAGTGTTGCTGGTACTGTTGATGTGGCAGCAGATGGATTGTTGCAGATTAATACAAAGCCGTATGATGTTAATGACAATAATGTTGCCTTGGCCAATGTTGGGGGGAAAATTGATAATACAGGTACTGTAAGTATTACTGCGGGTAAAGTATTATTACAAGACGTTATAAATAATGCAAATGCTGTAACAAATGTTTTTGTGGGGACATCTGTTTCGGCAAAATCGATAACAAACAGTGGTGCGTTAAAAATCGCTTATGTTGATTTGGGGTCTGCGATTAATTCTTTGAATGTTTCAGGTAGTATTATAAATAATGCTGGGACAATGGATTTGTTGGCCAAAGATATTACAGCTGCAGCTATTAGTGTAAATGGTGGTAATTTGTTATTGCATGTACCAAATTCATTAAATGTTACAGATATGATATATGTAAATGGTTCTGTAAACCAGGGTGGGGTCGCAGGTGCCTTGAATTTAGTTGGTGGCAGTGATGATACAGAAACCGCACAATATTCTGTTTTTGCAAATGATTTCAGTGTAACAGGTGATTTTATCGCAGATGCAGATATTGTGTCTTATAATATTGATAATAATGTTTCAATAGCAGGTGATATAACTGTTGAGTCAGACGCAACAGTTGCATTTGATGTTATGAATAAGTTTAGTGTAAATGACTTGTTTAATTATGGAGATACAACAATCAATGCGGATGGTGATGAAGGCTTTATAATATCTGGTGTAATTGAAAATGCATCAGGTGTATTGGATTTAGATTCAGGTGCAGGTTATGTTTCTGCTGGTTCTGTTACTGTAAGCGGTGGTAACATTATCTTGGACGGTGCTGGTATTACAACAGATGGTATGTTTAAAGCAGGTGTTTTGGGACAGGGAACAGAAGCTACGTCTGTCATAATAAATGCAGATGAATATGTTATGGATTTGGGGACTTTGTACGTTGATGGTATTTCACAAAAAAGTGGCAGTTTGACGATTAATTCCAGTGATATTGAAATATGGGGTGATGTATATGCAACTGATTTACGATTCGCTGCGTATCCTATTAATAACTGGATGCAGGTTGAAATATCTGGTGATGTTTCTGGAAATGTAGATTTTATTGGTTTGGAAAGAATGCATATTACTGGTGATTACGAATTTAATACTAACAGTGCATTACATGCATTCGTATTGCCATATGCCACAGGCGAAGGTTCAACAACAAATAATCATTGGGCAGATGTTAGTTTGACAGAAGATGAAACTTTGGGACAAATTACAAATTCAAAGGGCGCATCTGCATTAATAAATGTGAACGGTAAATTTACATCTGATTTAACATTAAATTCGTTTGGAAATATAAATGTTCCTTTCTTGGAAGATGCACAAATTGGGATTGATGTTGTGGATATTGTTGATGTTGATACAGCAATTTGGTTGTTGTATGCAGAACAGGGGGTATATAATTTAGATGCTAATATTCGTAATGTAAATGTAAAGTTCTGTAATGAAGATGGCTCTATTTGTGTTCCATATTTTAATAATGTTGATCCAAATGACCCAGATGGTTTGCCTGCATATGTGTCTGTTCGTGATACAGATGGCAATTCAATTGCAGACAGTTTATATATTGTGTTTGATAATCGTTTCGGTGGGCCTGTTCAGGTGTTCGGGGTTCAGCCGATTGTTGCACGCCAAGCAAGCCATACGCGTGGACAATATTTGTCTGCTGGTGCCTTGGATAATATGGTTGCAGGGCAATTGGAAAACAAAAAGTTCTTTAACAGAACACCAATAGAATTGATACCAACTATATTCAAAGATACAAATTTGTCGATGGTTGCAAACGAACTGTACAATCGTATGGAAAATTATGTTATGGAACCAAATGGGGCTGCGCTGACAAACTTTGCTAGTTTGTTTGAAAATTATGAATTAGAACAAGTTGCGGGTATTTTGTCTTTGAATGAACATACGGCATTTCGTTCTTTCGAAGACAGAATGGTTGATGAATTTATTTGGAATCGTAACCGTAATTTAAAGAAGGCATGGTTGGATACAGATTATGGTATGTTCTATCAGAATACTTTTGCGGGTCGTCATACAGATGGTAACAGATTTAGTATTGCAGGTGGTTTTGATTGGCAAGAATCAAATACATTGATGCTGGGGCTGACTGGGCGTGTGTCGCATACTTCATCTAAATTGGCCAAAGATAATATAGATTTAAGTTATGCGAATATTCAACAAATTGGTCAGATTGATACAACGGTTTCTGATACGAATGTTGGATTGGGTGGGTATCTGATGAAAATATTAGGCGAGAAATATCGTGTGTATGGAAATCTGATGATGGATGTTCATGTATTTGATATTCAACGCGAACAGACATTTGTTGATACAATTGATGGCAGTGGTACTGCGTTTGGTTTGACGGCTGAATTTGGATTGCTGCATGATATCTTGAATCAATATATTGTTGGAAATCTGTATGCACGTATTGGGTATAATTTTGGTTTTGATGTTACTGAAAAAGCAGCGGGCAGTGATTATATGCATTTAAAATCTGATGGATATGCAGTGCTGACACCTGGGTATTCGCTGACAGCACAGAAAAGAATTTACCCATCTGCATGGTTCCAGATACGTCCATATGCATCAATTGGTATTGAATACGATGTGTTTGGTATGCCTGACAGTGCGGATTATAAATTTGCAACTGCAAATGCATATTCTGAATATGATTTGGCGCTTGACCCATTGTGGGCAAATATTGGTGGTGGTGTTGAACTGTTGTCTGCGCGTGGTGTGCAATTTGGGTTGGATTATCGCTATCAGTATAACGAAGATTTACAATTACATAATATCAAATTTTCTGGTTTATACCGTTTTTAAAAAAAAGTCCTAAAATAGGACTTTTTTTATTGATAATGTAAAAATATGTGCTACGAATAATGTAACCCTATTCTTAGGTGTTTATCAAAGGAGAAAATATGTCCAATACAAAACATTTGGCAGATTTAATGAAAGTCTGCAGTATTTTACCTATTTTTGCGGTTATGCCGGCAATGGCAACAGAACAGTTGAAAGTAAATTCAAACCTAGAAATGACCGAAGGTATTTTAAATGGTGAATTTACAGCAGCTGCGATTCGTGTTGAAGATAAAGGTGTGCTGACAATTAACGGTGCTGTTTTTGATAATAATACGATTGCAGACACTTGGTATTGGGGTGGTGTGATATATAATAAAGGACAGATAGCTTCTATAAATTCTGCTTTTACAAATAATAAGTTAGTGTCAAAGGCAAAATGGAGTGCGTTGGGTGGAGCAATTGCAACAATTAGTGGTATCGGTGATGTTAATGCAGATTTTATTAATAATTCTATACAATCAATAAATGGTGCCGGCGCAAAAGGTGGTGCAATTTATACTTATGCTTCTGGTAATATAAAATCAATATCGGGTAATTTTGTAGGAAATTCTGTTGTTGATACTTATGAAGCAATCGGCGGGGCAATTACAAATGATGGCGATATTGGTACAATTGTTTCTGAACGTGGGTTCATGAATAATTTTGCAAAGTCTGATACAGATGCATATGCCGGTGCATTGTATAATTCAGAAGATGCAGAAATAAAAGATATTGCAGCAAATTTTGTTAATAATTATGCAATTGGTGGTTTGTCTTCAATTGGTGGTGCGATTGTTAACAAGGGTACTATTGGTAATATAACAGGTGTATTCAGCGATAATTATGTCGAAGGTTCGTCAAAATCAGAATATATTGCGGGTGGTGCAATCTATAACCAAAACGAAATGAAAGTTACAAATTCAATATTCGAAGATAATATTTCGTATGGAATTGGTGGGGCGATTGCAAATACGTCTGTTTATCAGAATGGTGATGGATTATTCCAAGGCAATATGGTAATTGATTCTGTTGAATTTGCTGAAAATACTGCATCTGAATTAGGTGGTGCAATTTACAATGGAACAGATGATTTTGAAGACGGTGTTGCAACAATTAATTTTTCTGGTGTGAATACATTTAAAAAGAATCATGCGGGAAAGTTCGGTGGCGCAATTTATAATGAAAAAAATGGTAATATCATATTCGAAGGTACAAATATCTTTGCAAATAACACTGTTGGTGAAAAACATGGCGCAAATGATATTTATAATCTGGGAAATATTACAATTAAATCTGGCACAACGACATTATCTGGTGGTGTAATGGGTGAATCCGGTATGTTTACTGTTGATAAGGGTGCAGAACTGTATATTGGAACATCCAATATTATCCAAAATCAGATTGTCATAAATGGCGATGTCTTTGCAGATATTTTGGCAGATGGATCTTCGAAATATATCGATAGGGCTGATAGAGTAGAAAATATTCGTGAAAACGTAACAGGCACATATGCCAAGTTGTATGGTAATATTTCGGGTGATGGCAAGATTCATTTGAATATTGGTTCTGCTGGTGTGTATAAAATGTTTAATGAAGATATCAATCTGAATATGATTGATGCAGGTAAGGCATACAAGGTAACAAATACAGACAAAGGATTAAAGATTGAATTAAAATCTGTTGAAGATATGGCCATGTCTGTTGGAATATCCCAGCGTGCTGCCGGCGCAATCAGCAGTTTGGCAACATCTTCCAACAGAAATATTCAGATGGTTTCATTGGCTGCACAGAAATTGCTGAATTCAGGTGATGCAGATTCAATTGCAAAAATTGAACAAGAGGCCGCAAAACTGAATCCAGAAGATAAACCGGTTGCGCAATCTGTTGCAACGTCGTTGAATAATCAGGTGTTGTCTTTGACAACTGGTCGTATGTCCGGTGGTGTACAGATGATTGGGCGTTCAGGTGGTGATGAAATGCCACGTGAAAATGGATTCTGGGCCCAAGGTTTGTATAATAAGTCGAAATCTGGTAATGCATTTGATGGTACAACACGTGGGTTTGCATTGGGTGCAGATACATTGATTGCTAATAAATATACTTTGGGTATTGGGTTTGCGTACAATAATACAGATGTTTCATCTGGTACGCGTGATACAGAAATAGACAGCCAAACACTGTTTGTTTATGGTCAATATAAACCAAATAAATGGTTCGTAAATTCGACATTGGCGTACACTATGTCTGAATATACAGAAGATACCGATCCATTTGGTATAGCTATTCAAAGTACCTATGATGTTGATGCATATGGTGCCCAGTTGATGACAGGGTACAGTTTTGCAGCCGGTCTAACACCAGAAATGGGATTGCGCTATTTACATATTGCACAAGATGAATATACTAATGGTGTGAATAAAATTGCTGCATCAGATACAGATTTGTTAACAGCAGTTGCAGGAATGAGATATTCGTTCTATGTTGAAACAGAAAAGATGTTAAAACTGCGCCCAGAATTGCGTGCCGCATTGACATATGATGTTGTAAATGATGATGCGTATGCGACGGTTGTGTTGCCTGGTGTCGGTACATCATATAATGTTGATGGCAAGGCTTTGAATAAAATCGGTGGCGAATTTGGTTTGGGGCTGACTGCTGAATATAATGGATTAGAATTTAGTCTGATGTATGATTTAGATATACACGAAGATTATTCTTCACATACAGGTATGTTTAAATTCCGCAGCCAATTCTAGGGCCGAAAAAATCCCCCATTTGGGGGATTTTTATTATGCTGCTTGTTTTATATTAGATTTGATATTACGTATATATTTACGCAATTCGTCAATTGGAACCAGTGTGCCGTCTTGTTTTTGTGCGGACCAATAATCCCAACCGTTAAAACTGACACTGCGTTGTAATTTGGCTGCCATAACATGGATAGAAGCTTTGCCGTATAATTGATGTGTTAGTTGCCCGTCTTGGGTTATCATTACGCGTTCGCCACGTGGGCTGACCAATGTTTGACCTGTGTACAGTAATCCTGCATCAATCAGTTCTTTGAAAGCAACACGAACTTCATCACGTTTTGGTTTTGTTACTTCGATATCTGTTAAATCGATTGGTTTGATGTTCGCGATACGTTCGCGTGCAGCGGCGACATATGTTGCATCTTGTTCAATTCCGATAAATTGGCGCCCCAGTTCGATAGCCGCCGCAGCTGTTGTGCCAGAACCCATAAATGGGTCCAGAATAATGTCGCCTGGTTTTGTTGAAGCCAGTATTACGCGGTGTAACAAATCAAGTGGCTTTTGTGTGTTATGCAGGCTTTTCCCGTTTGCATCTTTGACGCGTTCTTCGCCCAGACAAATATTCAAATCCCAGTCAGAACGCATTTGTTTGCCGCCATTTAATTTCTTCATTGTTTCATAATTAAATGTATATTTGCCAGTTTTTGTTGGTGTTGCCCAGATTAATGTTTCATGCGCATTTGTAAATCGTGTTCCACGAAAGTTTGGCATAGGATTTGTTTTTACCCATACAATATCATTTAAAATCCAAAATCCCATATCTTGCAGAATTGTGCCAACACGAAAGATATTATGATAACTGCCAATTGTCCACATTGCGCCGTTTGGTTTTAATACACGTTTGCATTCAGATAACCATTGGCGTGTAAATTCATCATACTGTGCGGATGATTCAAAAGAATCCCAAGAATCGCGCACTGCACGTGCGGCTGTTTGATCTTCGGGACGATACAGTGTTTTTGCGCCCAGTTGCAGGTTATATGGAGGGTCTGCGAAAACAGCATCAACAGATGCGTCTGGAATGCCACGCATCACTTCGATACAATTACCTAATAAAATTTGATTCAGGTGTTTTTTCATCTCTCCGTTATCCCTGTGATACATTTTATCATATTTTTAGGTATAAAAATTTGTCGTTAGAGATAAAAAAATCAAATAAAGCACTTGATTTTTATAAAAAAGTTATTTTTTTGTATTTTAAATTATGCTTGCCAAGGTTGGATTTGATTGCTAACCTATATCGGTATGAGATGTCCATATTGTAATTCTACTGATAGTCGTGTAACAGACTCGCGTCCAGATATCGAAGATGCGATTATTCGTCGTCGTCGTGTTTGTGAACAGTGTGGCGCGAAATTTACAACTGTTGAACGTATTCAAATGCGTGATTTGATGGTGCGTAAAAACAGTGGAAAGTTAGAAGCTTTTGATCGTGAAAAATTACGTCGCAGTATTAAACTGGCGTGTCGTAACCGCGATGTTGGTGACGAACAAATTGAAAAACTGGTCACATCAATTCATCGTCGCCTTGAAACCGAGAGTCCAGATGAAACAGTCAGCAGTGCAATGGTTGGACAGATGGTTTCTGATTCTTTGTTAAATTTAGATCCGATTGCGTTTGTGCGTTTTGTATCTGTATATCGCAAGTTTTCACGCATTTCAGACTTTAAGAAAATCATCGATAAAATACCAGAAGATGACGATAATGCAATTGTATGTAAATTGCCAAAAACTTCGCTGTTCTGATAATATGAAAAAGATTTTTGCTTTTTTTGTTGCGTTGCTTATTCCACAGTGTTTGTGGGCATTGCAATTACCACAAATTTTGACTGCTGTTGATGCCAGTTTATATCAGCAAATTTTTATTCTGCAAGATATGGAAAAAATAAATACTGCTATAAATGTTCAAACACAAATTGCGAATGATTTATTGATGAACGAGGTTTTATTCCAAAGATATATTTCTGATACATATCATACGCGTGGTCGTGAAGTGTCTGCATGGATGGATAAATATTATGATATGCCTGGGGCAAAGCGTATGGAAAAGTTGGCCAAGATAAAACAAACAACTGTGCGCAAGGCATCTGTACCAAATATGATTAGTGGTTCTGAATCTATTGAAACAGCACAGTCAGAAAATTGGACCGAAAAAAAATATTCTGGTAACGCAGGAAACAAGATAAATGATTTTAAACGTGCAATTCGCAGTGGTTCAAGTAAGGTCGCGCGTCAGATTCTGGAAGATAAAAATTTTAAAAAGGGGTTAACAGAATCTGATTATGGTCGTCTGTCGGGACGTTTGTCTTATCTGTATTATACAAATGGTGAAATGGAATTGGCAAAAAAGTGGGGATTTATTGCATCTGATGCAAATTCTGAATATGGATTATGGGCGATGGGTTTGTTATATTTCAAAGAAGAAAACTATATAGAATCGCAAAAATATTTTAGTCGTATCTTAGAATTACCTCAAATTAATAATGCACGCAAGACCGAAGCGGCATTTTGGGCTGGTCGTGCCGCGGACTTTAAGGGGGATCGTGAAAGTGCAAAGCGTTACTGGCGAATTGCTGCGACATATCCAATGGCGTTTTATGGTGCATTGTCTGCAACAATGTTGGGACATCAGCCCCAATATGAGTTTTTTGAAAACGAAGCGACTGATGAAGATGTCGCAGAATTGATGAGTACAAAATATGGTAAAATGGCATTGGCGTTGTTGCAAATTGGGCGCAAAGACAGGGCCGAAGAATATTTAAAATACTTGATAACACCAAAAGTATCAGACAGAACGTTGCATGCGGTCAATTCAATTGCGTCTGAATATGGTTTGCCACGTGTATCGATTCAATCTGCCAGTGTTATCAAAGACAGGGGCATCTTGGAAATTGATGATGATATTATTTATTCAGCTCAATATCCATTACCTGATTGGGAACCGTTGGGCGGTTGGTCAATTGACAGGGCGTTATTATTGGCAATTACAAAACAAGAAAGTAATTTTAGAACATCTGCAAAATCTGGGGCAGGGGCAAATGGTGTAATGCAAATTATGCCAAGTACTGCAAAACGTGTTGCCCGTGCGAACAAAGTTGATTTTTCGCAAATGGATATGTCAAATCCAGAACATAATTTGTTCTTGGGGCAGCAGTATATTGTCGATTTGTTACAACATCAAAATATAGAGAATAATATTATAAAAATGTTGGCTGCATATAATGCAGGTATGGGAACGATGGTAAAGTTTGAAAAGTCTTTTTATACATACGATCCATTGTTGTATATTGAAAGCTTTCCTGCATATGAAACACGCAGTTATATCAAGCGTGTAATGTCAAATCTGTGGTTGTATCGTGCCAGATTAAATCAGCCATTGACATCAATGAAAGAATTGGCGCATGGTAATTGGCCGCTGTATAACAGCGAAGATGCATATGTTCAGCAACAAATCAGACAACGTATGATGATATAAAAATCTGTATTTTTTGGAATTTTCTGTTGAAAAAATGCTTTTCTTGATATAAAATAGTAATGTCATTGTGGATTACGATGATGGGGTTTGACGACCCGTTGCACAAAGCGTCTGATGATGAAAAATTTGGCGCACCTGTTGGTGTGTTTTTTTATATATTGGACGAAAAATTCTCCTGACCGGCTGGTCAGGAGGGCTTGTGAATATACCGAATAAACAGCACAATTCTTTGT
>JAZQUA010000051.1:0-11437 GCA_045631065.1 Candidatus Enterousia sp.
TGTAAGATTCCTCTTAATAACTGTGGTATTAATGCTACTTCTGCAAAAGAAGCGCAAAAATCTATCATATGGGATTTCGTAATCGCTAGACTTGCCGCTATGCGCGTCGATGCCTGTACTACTGAAGTTAAAGAGTGTTTACAAAGTGACGACAGATGCGGCGAAAACTACGCTAATTGCATCGGACTTGACACAGATACAATTATCAGAATGTGTCCTTATGACAAATTAATCGGTTGCCAAAAAACCTATGGCGAAGACGATATTCGTGGAGACGCTGTATACGAAGAATTAGCAAGGATAGCACAAGGTATTATGTTGAATATTGAAAACGAGATGATGACTCAGTGTCAAAAGGCTGTAGATAAAGCTATGATTAAAGTCTGCGGCAGCACAGAAGACTGTACAAATCTGACCGTTGATGAAAACATTGGCGCCCGATCATTAGAATACAAAATCTGCGAATATAACATGGACGAAAACGACAAACTTGGAATAGATTACAATTTATGTCGCACAGACATATCGCAAATCCAAGACACCGAACTTGGACGTGCCACATCTGCCCCTGTAACAGTAGACGATCCGAATACCGCAAAAGACGAAGTTCTGGATTCAGCATACGCAAACCAAGGCGGCACAATAAAACCATTTGCCGGTGTTCTTGACGGAACCATTTATTGGGAAAGTATAAATTTTGATCCGGAAACAGGAAAGATTACAACAATTGATGAATATCTAAGTAAAGCCGAATATCTGAATATGCCACAAAGACAAAAAGACCGTATTGCTTCTGAACTTGCAACACTGCAACGCAATATCGATATGGCAATACAATCCATTGAATCAGACCCAACTGTACAATATTGTATGACAGGTCGCACAATACAAGGCATGCAAATTGATGAAGAAATTCAAAAAATCGGACGTGGCAAAGACGCAGCCAGATTCCCAGGTCTAACCAAACAAATGCGTATGATTATTTCAAATCAAGCATTAAAAATGGCCAAAGATAATTACTATAAAAAATATGATGAACTAAATGATAAAATGCTATCTGACTATACAAAGATAGGTGAACGCATGGCTGAAATCCAAGGTAAAAATTCCGAAGACGCACGTCGTGAATTGGCACGCATCGCATGCGTTGAATTTGCGGAATCTTCCAGTCTGCCAAAAAGTGCCGAACCACCAAAGAATTCATTTGGTAAAATTTTATCTATGGTTGCAATTGCTGGTGCAGCGGTAGGAATACCGTTTACAGGTGGTTTGACTGGAGCTGCTTTGTTGGCTGCGACTATTGCGCCTGCGGCGGGTGCTGTTGCAATATCAGGCGTTGGCCTGCTGGGTAATGCAGGTTCAAAATCTGCAAATGGTGTAGACGCAACAAACCAAACACAACTGACTGGTTCCAAAGCATTAAATAATTGGAATTATAAAGAAACAATTACATCAACATTTACATGGGATACATTACAATGTCAAAAATGCGTACGCACACAAACATGTAAAACAACCAAGAACCCACTCTTTGGGAATAAATATTGCAAAGATTGGAATGATGCTGTTGAAAATTGCAATATCACCCAATTCTAATAATAAAAAACCGCAAATGCGGTTTTTTATTATTCCTTTATCCTCGCCACTTACACCAACCACTCATCCCAAAAGATCACCATACCGGCGCAAACACAGTATCCACTATGCACGAATACAATGCCCCCTGACCTGCGTCGGGGTGACGGTTTCTTTCTTGTCATTGCGAGGGAGCATAACGATCGCGGCAATCGAGTAAATAATAATACCAAATAAATCTGGATTTTATCTCGGCACAGCGACAGCGAAGACGGATAGCCACTCGCCCACAAAAAAATCCCCCAAGCGGGGGATTTTTTTCAATCTGTCAGATATTATTCTGCAACTTCTGCAACTGGTTCAGCTGTTTCAACTGATGCTGCCTTTTTTGCATTTACATCACGATCAACCAATTCGATGATTGCCATTGGTGCTGCGTCACCATAACGGAAACCAGCTTTTAATACGCGTGTATATCCACCTGGGCGGTTTGCATAACGTCTACCCAAAACATCGAACAATTTTTTTACAGTTGCAGCAGAAGAATTACCCAATTCTGATGCTATCAAACGACGGTTTGCAACAGTATCAACCTTGGCGCGAGTAATCAGCTTTTCAACGACACTGCGCAAATCTTTTGCCTTTGGCAAAGTTGTTTTAATCTGTTCTTTTTCAATCAAGTTTTTCGCCAAACCAATAAACAAGGCCTTGCGTGCATTTGTGTCGCGATTGAATGTACGACCTGCTTTCATATGTCTCATCGATTACTCCTTTTGTTTCTGCCCTGCTCTGCCGAGTGGGATTTTTGAGACACCATAACCCGAAAAATTCAGTATTATGGGATTAAAATTCTGTTATATTCTATATAAATTCCTACAAATTGCAAGAAATTTATATACACCCTTGCTATAGCACAAGAAATTAAAAAAAACGAAATTATTGGAAGCGTTTGACGGTTTGAAGTGTAGTTGACCTACATAAAAACCGACAAACGCAACAAGAATCCATATTTTTTAATTTATTTGTATGGGTCTTCGTATTTTTTTGCCAATTCAGCAATATTTTCTGGTGGCCAACCTGGTACTTCCATACCCAATCCCAGACCCATTGCTTCTAATTGAACTTTGATTTCATTCAAAGACTTGCGGCCAAAGTTTGGTGTTTTCAACATATCAGCTTCTGTCTTTTGAACCAATTCGCCCAACCAGTTAATTTTATCGTTCTTCAAGCAATTGTTTGCACGAACAGACAATTCCAGTTCGTCAACATGCTTTAACAATTTTGGATCAAATGGCAACGCATCTTTTGCTGCTTCTTCTTCATTTACAGAACCGATTTGTGCAGGATCTTCAAAGTTAATAAAGACAACCAATTGATCTGTCAAGATACGTGCAGCATATGCAATTGCATCTTCTGGTGATACAGAACCGTTTGTCTTAACAGTCAGTTCCAATTTATCAAAGTCTGTTGATTGACCAACACGTGTCTCAGAAACCGCGCTTGCAACGTTCAAGATTGGAGAGAAGATAGAATCAACAGGCATTACACCCAATGGCAAGCCATCTGCATGTTGTGATGCAGGAACGTAACCACGACCTGTTGCCAATGTGATTTCCATATCCAATGATGCGCCTTTGTCCAATGTACAAATTTCTGCATCTTTGTTCATAACTTCGACACCACCAGCTGTTTCAATCATACCTGCTGTAACAACTGCTGGGCCTTTAACTTTTAAATAAGCTTTGTGTTGACCTTCGGTCAAGGCTTTGAAATAAACACCCTTTAAATTCAAGATGATATCTGTAACATCTTCACGAACACCAGAGATGCTGGAAAATTCGTGTTGAACACCATCGATTTTGATATTAATTGGTGCACAACCTTGCAAAGAAGACAACAATACACGACGTAATGCGGTACCCAATGTCAAACCGAACCCTTTTTCCAATGGTTCTGCGATTAATGTTGCAATATTAGGATTATGTTCATCAACTTTGACAGTCAATTTTTTTGGCTTAATCAAAGTCATCCAGTTTTTTTCAATCATATTATTCCCTTTTAGCTTAGTTTATTATTTTCGCCAAATGGCCGCATACATACATGTACGCAGGGCAAATTTTATATCAGCAACACAAAAAAGTCAACAAAAAAGGCATAAAAAAACAGCCCGTTCGGGCGATTCTTTTTAATTTGCTCTTACTAATTTAAAATTCGAATAACCAGCATCTTTCAATTTCTTTGTCAAGTTGTCTTTTCCTGATTGTTCACGTTGAGAATACAAAGATGTTGATGAAAAAGCTTTATACTGAACGCCATCTACTGTTGCAACAGGATTTCCAACAACCCCCTTGACACTCTCTGTATAATAAATCACTTCACCTGCCATATCACGACCTGGCAATTTATTTTCTATTGGCTGAACAACTTCCTGTACAACCAGTGTTGTTGAATCATTTTGTTGAAGAGGTACAGTCTGTAACGCGCTATTGCCACTCTGATTGGTCTGCGAATCCAGAGTTTCCGATTTTAACATGTCACATGCTTTACCACCATTTGTCCAATTCTCTACTTTTTGATAATCTGGACATGTTTTTACGCAATATCCTTGTGAAGATGCACCCTTTACAACCAAGTACCAATCCGTCTTACATGACTTTGGCACACATTTATTATTATATACCCATACATCATTTGCACCCTTAGATTGCAAGTCTGCCTTTTCTGCATCTGTACATGCAGAATGATGCGTCCTGTCTGACACAGCTGGTTGCGCCTGTTCTTTTATTTTGCATTCTGTAATACGATTTTCTGTATTGGTTACTGGGTCATGTGTATCTGCACATTCTGTTATATAATTTTGACCAGTTGTCGTATCGCACGCACCAGATTTTGCATTATTCTGCGCTTTCCATGCATCATTGATTTCAGGACACGTTTTATCTGTCGATGCATTCGCACTACAGTTTTCATAATAAGTAACGGTGTCACCATTTGATTTACAAGTCTGTTCTGTACCAGCAAAGTTTTCTTTGCATTCCTTGGCTTTATATTCCCCATTTATACAAACAACATCTGTTGCATTTAAAGATTCCGCATTGGGTGCACCTGTACATGATGTCGTATTACCACATGTATTATTTTCTGCTTGACGTTCTTGTCCTTCCTCGGCAGCCTTTTCCTTTTTAGCCTTTTCTTTTTCGGCCGCAGATATTTGTCTATCCAAATTTGATTTTGTTGTTTCGGCAGTACCAATCTGGGCATCTAACTTATTCAATTTCACCGCTTCACCGATATTTGCACCGATACCAATCGCACTGACCCCAAGTGTTGTTATACCTGCAATTTTTAGACCCTTGGTACTTTTCTGACATTCTTCTAACTTTGCAATTTTATCCAATTTTTCCTTGGTCAAAGACGCAATTTTATCATCCAAATAATCCGCTGATGCAATCATTGGACACAACGCTAAAACACATGCAAACATCTTTTTCATTATAACCACCCTATTATTTTTGCAATTCTTTTAATTGTTTTTGTTTATTTTCAATCTCTTGATTATGACCAGCCAACTCTTGCTTTTTATCAGCAATCTGTGCGCCCTGGACACCTGCTGCAACACCGGTTGCAACAACACCAGCAGACCCAATAACAGTCGCTGCAATCCAACCTTTTTTACTTTTTTCGCATTTTAGAATTTCAGAGTCAAGAATTGTTAAATCGTTTTCCAATGTTGCAATCATTTTGATTTTTTCTGCATCATCAACACCAATCGTACCAACCACAGGTCCAGTTTGTGTTACAGATGATGCACTGGTATTTGTAACAGATAAAGCACTAGCAGCCCCAACATACAAACACGCCAATAACACGACTAAATTTTTCATGATAAAATTCCCCCTTACATTACTTTCAGGAAAATTATATCATAAAACAAGTAATAAACAAAATTATTTATTATAAAAAAATAAAATTTCCCACACCCCAGGCACAACCAGCACCAGCCAATCGTCCAAACGAGTCGTCATACCGGCGAAGGCCGGTATCCCCTGTGCACGAACACAATGGACCCCAGCCTGCGCTGGGGTGACGAAAAAAACAGGAATGATGAGTTTTTCTTTCTTGTCATTGCGAGGGAGTGTAACGACCGCGGCAATCCAGTAAATAATAATGCCAAATAAATCTGGATTTTATCTCGGCATAGCGATAGCGAAGACGGATGCCACACTTCGCTCGCAATGACAAAAATCATTCCGCCACCAATAATTAGCGAAGAAAAAAATTAGAATGGTTTAGATAAAAAGAAATCGGGAATCGTAGTGTACACGACGCTACATAAGATTCCCGATTCCTTTTCAGATAAATTATTATATTTAATTTATTTAGACGCGACGTACTTTCTTTGGTCTGCATCCATTGTGTGGAATACGTGTTGTATCTGTGATGGACTGCACAATCAGACCAGCATTTGCCAATCCACGTACAGCAGATTCACGACCTTGACCAATACCACGCATCAAAACATCAACTGTTTTCATACCCATTTCCGCGACTTTTTTACCAACTGCATCTGCAACGATTGTTGCTGCATATGGTGTGGACTTTTTTGCGCCCTTAAAATTATTTGCCCCAGCGGTTGCCCAAGTCAACACTGCACCCGACTGGTCTGTAATTGTGATACGTGTATTGTTATTAGTCGCAACAACATGTGCAATGCCATGCGATACTTTTTTTACTACTTTTTTCTTAGCTTTTGTAACTGCCATTTTTTATTCCTTACTTCGATGTCTTCAATTAACTATCGTGTTAATCTCTACCTTGTTATTAAATTTGATAGAACATTACAGATGCACCGTTGTTGGCGAGTGTAGTGTACATAAGTTACATGAACGAGCCAACAACAAGCAGATGTGACGTTATATTAAATTTATTTACCCTTGGTTGCAGAACCCGCAACAACAACACGTTTACCTTTACGTGTACGTGCATTTGTCTGAGTACGCTGACCACGAACCGGCAAACGGTTACGATGGCGAATACCACGGTATGCTTTTAAATCTTGCAAACGTTTGATGTTCATTGCAACTTCACGACGAACATCACCTTCTACTTTAAAGTTATCTTCGATATAATTTGAAATTTTGATAACATCCGCGTCTGTCAAATCTTTTGCGCGCAAACCGTCTTTTAATTTCAACGCTTCACAAATCTGTGCAGCCTTGGCTGGACCGATACCGTGAATGTATTGCAACGCAATTTCAATGCGTTTTTCTGTCGGAATGTTAACACCTGCTATACGTGCCATTTTTATTTTTCCTTTTTATTTAACTGCGAAATACCAAGTCCACCTGATATTCCGATACCTATAAACCCAAAGTTTTTATCACCATGGGCTATTTTATTTTGCCGAATAATTTTATATAAAATTCAGCAAAAGTCAAATCTTGTTTTGCCCCCGCAATATTATTAACCGCGGAAACGACCTTTCTTTTGTGCTTTTTTAACAACACCACTGTATTGCTTTGCGACCAAGTATGATTGAACCTGATTTACAGTATCCAATACAACCCCAGCAACAATCAATACACTTGTTCCACCAATCATCAGTGGCATACCAACATGAGTATTCAAGATAATTGGCAATACGCAAACAACAATCAAATACGCAACACCAATCGCTGTTGTACGTGAAACAACATTATCCAGATATTTCACAGTCTGTTCACCTGGACGAACACCTGGGACATATCCACCTGCATTTTTCAGATTATTACTTGTTTCTTCTGAATTAAAGATAACAGCTGTCTGAAAATATGCAAAGAATGCAATCAGTACAGTAAACATGATGATATAAGACCATGTTCCATATGTAAAGAATCCCAAGATTGTCTGAACTGTCAAATTTTCACTTTGAACAAAACGTTGAACAAACGCAGGCAACATCATAATAGATGATGCAAATACAGGCCCCATAACACCAGACATATTAATCTTTAATGGCAAGTAAGATGCATTTGTATTCATAACACCATTTGCCATTGCCTGACGTGGGTACAAGATTTGAATTCTACGTTGTGCCTGTTCAAAGAACGCAATCAATGCGATAATTCCAACAACGAACGCAACAATCAATGCAATCATCGCAGGAGAAATCTGACCAACAGACCCCAGTGATATAACTTGTGCAATACCGCCTGGAACTTCTGCGATAATACCCGCAAAGATTAACAGCGATGCACCCTGCCCGATACCACGCGCAGTAATTTGTTCTGCCAACCACATAACAAATACAGTACCACCAACCAATGCAATAATCGCAGACATTTCAAATGCGAAACCTGGATTAACAACAGCCGCAACACCATTAACTGGCGCCATCATTTCCAAACCACGAACCACAGCCCAACCTTGAACAACAGCCAACAATACTGCCAAATAACGTGTATATTGGTTAATTTTCATACGGCCAGATTCGCCTTCTTTACGCAATTCACCCAATGATTTACTTGTCGCACTTAATAATTGCAAAACGATAGATGCCGAAATATAAGGGAAAATGTTCAATGCCAAAACAGACATACGTGACAACGAACCGCCACTGAACATATCAAACATACCCATCATTCCATTATCACCTTGGAACAAATGCAACACAGCAGACGCATTTACACCAGGCAGTGGAATAAACGACCCAATACGATAAACAATCAGTGCCCCCAATGTGAACAGAATACGTTTCTGCAAATCACTTAAGTTACCGAAAAAGCGTTTCAAGAATTTCATTTGAATGATATTTTAACCGTTGCTTGAGTGTCCAGTTTCCCGAACACCCAAAATTATTTTTAGTTGTTTTTAATAGAACCACCAGCTTTTACAATTGCTGCTTCTGCTGACTTTGACCATTTTTCTGCAACGATATTTACTGCAGATTTAATTTCACCTTTGGCCAAAACTTTCAAACCATCCATTTTACGGTTGATGATTTTTGCAGTCATCAGTGTATCAATTGTAATTGGTGCAGAT
Organism: Candidatus Enterousia sp.; assembly: GCA_045631065.1. Classification (GTDB taxonomy): domain Bacteria; phylum Pseudomonadota; class Alphaproteobacteria; order Rs-D84; family Rs-D84; genus Enterousia. The sequence continues at coordinate 8,596 of JAZQUA010000051.1, forward strand.
GCATCAATTTTACCACTTGCGATGAATTTTTCAATGTCACCCAAATTGATTGTAACATATTCTTTTGCGAATGGGTTATTGAAACCAAATTTTGGGAAACGACGCAAGATTGGCATCTGACCACCTTGGAATGTCGCTTGTTTACGTGAACCACTACGTGCCTTTTGACCTTTGTGACCACGACCTGCTGTTTTACCAGAACCAGATCCAATACCACGACCAACGCGTGTTGCGTTTTGACGTGCACCAAAATTATCCATCAATGCGTTTAATTTCATTTCTTTTACTCCTATAACTACCTATGTAGTTCTTTGTCGCATAAAAACAAGAGCTTGTTTTTATACTCGGTTCAATTATTATTTTACAACTTCTACCAAATGAGAAACCTTGGCAATCATACCACGTACAGATTCAGAATCTGTGATTTCTTTGGTTTTACCAACGCGTCCCAAGCCCAATGCTTTTACAATTTTAGCTTGTGCTTCTGGGCGACCGATAGTACTTTTAACTTGTTTTACAATTATTTTTGCCATAATTCAAACTCCGTTTATCTTATCTGTACCCAGATTTAGTTTTCTTCTGTTGTTGCAGTTTCTAATTTTTTACCATCACGACCTGCGATGATTTCTGCAACTGTTTTACCACGACGTGCAGCAACTGTCTTTGGAGAGTTCATTTTACTGAACGCCAAGAAAGCAGCACGAATCATGTTATTTGGATTGTTTGAACCTTGTGATTTTACAACAACGTCCTGAACACCCAAGCATTCAAATACCGCACGCAACGCACCACCAGCAATAACCCCAGTACCAGGAACAGCACTGCGAACAACCAGTTTGCTTGCGCCATATTTTGCAGCACTATCATGGTGCAATGTGCGACCTTCCTTCAAAGGAACGCGAATCATTTTTGCTTTTGCAGCTTTGGTTGCTTTTTGTACAGCAGCCTGTACTTCTAATGCTTTACCTTTACCAAAGCCAACACGACCAGCCTTGTCACCGACCACAACCAATGCCGAGAAAGACATGTTGCGACCGCCCTTTACAGTCTTAGATACACGGTTGATAGAAACTAATTTATCTACCAAGTTATCCGTCTGCAATTTTTTATCATCAAAACGTGCCATTATAATACTCCGTCTTATTCAAATTATATTCTAACGCCACCAGCGCGGATTGCTTCGCACAGTGCTTTTACACGACCGTGATAACGGTAACCACCACGATCAAAATAACAATTGTCAGCAATTTTTGCTGCAACGATACGTTCAGCAAATGCTTTACCAACCAGTTCAGCACCTGCAACATTCCAACCTTGTCCTGCAAAGCCTTTTTCTTTTGAAGATGCAGCACAAATTGTATGTCCTTTGGTGTCATCAATCGCCTGAACTTCGATATGGCGTCCAGAACGGAACACTGACAAACGAATTTTGCCAGGATTTTTTCTTTTCAACGCACCGCGATTTGCCAGTGTGCGTCTTTCTTCTGTAGACAAATGTTTCAACATTTTATTTTTCCCTTTTTTCCGATTTCCGTAACAGCGGAAATCAAAGTTAGTTATTATTTCTTCTTACCTTCTTTGCGGCGGATTCTTTCGCCCTTATAGAAGATACCTTTACCTTTATATGGATCTGCTTTACGAACTTTGTGAATCTTGTCAGCAAATTGACCGACCAAGCATTTATCCATACCTTTTACAGTAAATTCTGTTGGCGCATCACCCATAACAACTGTCAAACCAGCTGGGATGTCCATGATAACATCATGAGAATAACCTGCGACCAAAACCAATTGATTACCTTTTACAGATGCTTTATAACCAACACCTTTCATGTACATTGGTTTTTCAAAACCTTTTGAAACGCCTTCTACTGCATTACGAACATTGCGTGCCATTGTGCCCCACATTGTACGTGAAGATTTTTCTTCTGCATCTTTTGGATTAATTACAACCTGACCTTCTTCGATAACGATATCGACCAAGCCAGCATTTTTTGTATCCAAAGGCAATTTCAATTCACCTTTTGGGCCTTTTACGACCAAAGCGTTGTCTGCAATTGCGACTGTAACGCCATCACTCAGTTTAACTGGATATTTTCCTGCACGAGACATAACTTCATCCTCACTTTATTATATAACCTTGCACAATACTTCGCCACCGACATTCATCAAGCGTGCCTTGTGATCAGTCATAACGCCATTTGGTGTAGATACAATTGCAATACCCAAGCCATTTAATACTTTTGGCATTTTTGCACTGCCGGAATAAACGCGGCGCCCTGGCTTAGATACAACTGAAATTTCTTGGATTGCACCGTTTCCGCCAACATATTTCAATTCAACAACCAAATCTGAACGATGTTCATCAATTTGATTGATACGGAAATCAGTGATAAAACCTTCTTCTTTTAATACAGACAAAACTGCTTGACGCAATTTGCTGTTTGGAACGACGATTGTTTCTTTACCAGCATTTTGACCATTACGGATGCGGGTAACCATATCGCCGATTGGGTGTGATAGTGACATCTTTTTTACTCCTTGTAACATGCGCAGGGATTTTGACCCCTGCACTGTTTTTCTACAACTGCATTGTCCACAGTTGCGTTTGTTTTACTTTACCAACTAGATTTACGTACACCTGGCAATTTACCTTCGCTTGCCATTGTACGAACCTGTTGACGACACAGACCGAACAAACGAGAGAACCCGCGAGAACGACCTGTTACGCTGCAACGATTACGCAAACGAGTTGGGTTTGCATTACGTGGCAATTTTGCCAACTTTTTCATTGCATCAATTCTTTCTTCTGGTGTCGCATCTACAGACATTTTAGCCTTGAT
>JAZQUA010000052.1:0-3644 GCA_045631065.1 Candidatus Enterousia sp.
GCACGTGAAAATAATCTTAAGAATATCGATTTAGACATACCAAAAAATAAATTGGTGGTCTTTACTGGCGTATCTGGTTCGGGGAAATCGTCATTGGCATTTAACACTATTTATGCCGAAGGCCAGCGCAGATATGTAGAATCGTTGTCATCGTATGCACGTCAATTTCTGGATATGCAGAAAAAGCCAGATGTTGATTTTATAGAAGGTTTGGCACCGGCTATTTCCATTGAACAAAAAACGACTTCAAAAAATCCACGATCTACGGTGGGGACTGTTACAGAAATTTATGATTATTTACGATTATTGTGGGCACGTGTTGGGGTACCTCATTCACCTGTTACGGGTTTGCCGATTAAATCGCAAACGATTGCGGAAATGGTTGATTGGACCATGAAAATCCCAGGTGGGACAAAGATTTTTATTTTGGCACCATTGGTTCGTGAACGCAAAGGCGAATATCGTAAAGAATTGGCTTTTTTGGTAAAACAGGGCTATCAACGCGCAATTATTGATGGCGAAGTGGTGGATTTAAGTGCGGTGCCTGTATTGGACAAGAATAAAAAGCATAATATATTCGTCATTGTTGACAGATTACAAATGCCATCACCTGATGCGGATAATGAAGAATTTCGTTCGCGTTTATATTCTTCGTTCGAAGGCTCGTTACGTCTGGTGCCAGGGGCGGTCTTGGTGCGCAGGCTGGATACAAACGAAGATACGTTGTATTCGCAAACATATGCTTGTCCGGTCAGTGGTTTTACAGTTCCAAAAATAGAACCAAGATTATTTTCTTTTAATGCGCCAATGGGGGCGTGTCAGAACTGTGATGGCTTGGGGGTTCAGTTAAATATGTCGCCTGACCTGGTTGTACCAGACCCAACCAAGACTATATTGGGGGGCGCAATTGCACCGTGGTCGCGTGGTGGTATGTTAAGTCAGTTCGAGCATTTGTTAGATGCCTTGCATAAAAAAATTAAAATTCCATTGTCAAAGCCTTGGCATACATTGACATCAGAACAAAAAGATTTGATTTTATACGGCAGTGGGGATGAACCGATAAAGATAAATTGGAATGGATTTGTTTATGAAAAGCCATACGAAGGTGTTATTCCAAATATTGAACGTCGTTGGCGCGAATCTGAATCCGATGCGATGCGTGCAGAATTGGCGAAATATCAATCCGAAAAACCTTGTCCTGTATGTCATGGCAAGCGTTTGAATATTCATGCGTTATGTGTGCGTATAAATGGTGCAGATATTATGGATGTTTGTGATATGTCTGTTGATGATTGTTTGCGCTGGTTCCAAGATTTGCCAAATCATTTGACACAAAAAGAAAATGATATTGCGCGTATGGTTTTACGTGAAATTACAGATAGACTATATTTTTTACAAAATGTTGGGTTGGGGTATTTGACACTGTCGCGTATGGCAGGAACATTATCTGGGGGCGAGGCACAACGTATTCGTTTAGCATCACAGATTGGCAGTGGTCTGTCAGGTGTTTTGTATGTTTTAGATGAACCATCAATTGGATTACATCAAAGCGATAACGATAAATTACTTGATACTTTAAAAATGTTGCGCGACAAAGATAATACTGTAATTGTTGTTGAGCATGACGAAGATGCAATGCGTGCGGCGGATTTTTTGGTCGATATTGGTCGTGGTGCGGGTATAAATGGTGGTAATGTTATCGCGGCTGGAACACCAGAACAAGTTATGAAAAACAAAGATTCTATTACAGGTCAATATTTGTCTGGTAAACGTCAGATTCCGGTTCCGGCCAAGCGTCGTACAGGAAGCGGAAAATCAATCGTAATCAAGGGTGCGTCTGAAAATAATTTGAAAAATATTACAGTAGAATTTCCGTTGGGAAAATTTATCGCACTAACAGGTGTTTCTGGGTCTGGTAAATCTACGTTGTTATTAGATACATTGTATCCTGCATTGATGCGTGCGCTATATAATTCCAAGCTGGAAACAGGCAAGCATGATATTATTCTGGGTATGGAAAACGTAGATAAAGTTGTTGATATTGATCAGTCGCCAATTGGGCGCAGCCCACGCAGTAATCCGGCAACATATACTGGTGTTTTTGGTGATATTCGCGACTTTTTTGCGGCCTTGCCAGAATCCAAGGCGCGTGGCTATACATCTGGACGATTTTCGTTTAATGTCAAAGGTGGCAGGTGCGAGGCCTGTCAAGGTGATGGTCAGATTAAAATAGAAATGAATTTCTTGGCAGACGTTTATGTTGAATGCGATTGCTGTCATGGAACCAGATACAACGAAGAAACATTGGCTGTAAAGTACAAAGGTAAATCAATCGCAGATGTCTTGAATATGACAGTCGAAGAGGCATACAGGTTCTTTGTAAATGTGCCAAAAATTGCACGAAAATTGGAATTGTTAAAGCGTGTTGGGTTGGATTATATTAAATTGGGACAAAGTTCGTTGGACTTATCAGGTGGTGAAGCGCAACGTATAAAACTGTCCAAGGAATTAGCTGCGCGCAGTACTGGTGAAACTATTTATATTTTAGATGAACCAACCACAGGCTTGCATTTCGAAGATATCAAGATGCTGTTGTCTGTTTTGCATGAATTAGTAGAGCAGGGAAATACAGTAATTGTTATTGAACATAACTTGGAAGTAATAAAAACAGCGGATTGGATTGTTGATTTGGGGCCAACTGGTGGTGCGGGTGGTGGACAGCTGATTGCTGCTGGTACACCGGAAGATATTGCCGCAGTCGAAACATCAAAAACAGGTCAGTACTTAAAAAAGTATTTGGAAAAACCAATAAAAAATACTAAGATAAAAAGCAAAACAAAGGAGTAATAAATGTTTGGTTTTGGTAAAAAGAAAGAAAAAGTAGTTGCAGAAAATGTATCAGATGCAGATGTTCGTGCGGTTGAAAAGGAGCTGGGTGCCGATAAAATGCCCACTGGGATGAAGGAAACAGCGCAGCGTATGATGTCTGGTCAATTTGATATGAATGATATGTTGGCGCAATTGAAACAGATTAAAAAAATGAGTAATTTTAGTGGATTGTTGAAAATGGTTCCAGGGATGAGTGGGGCTGTTAATGCCATGAAAGAAAAAATCAAAGATGGCAGTGTTGATGCACAAATTAAGATTCTGGAAGCAATGACAGCTACAGAACGTGCGGAACCGGAAAAGATTTTTGCAAATGCCAAGGCGCGTATCGCCGAAACCGCAGGTTGTACAGTTCGTGAAGTTGAGCATATGATAAAACAGTACACAAAAATGAAACAGCAAATGGCAATGATTCAACGTATGGGTGGCATGGAAGCGGTTATGCAACGTATGCAACAGGGTGGTTTCCCGGGGGCAAAATAATATGGAACGTATAGTTTATGTTGATAAAGAGAATCAGTCAACATATGATTCAGTGGGTAGAACAGTCTTATACTATACTATAAAGACCGAAGGAAATAAATTATTCCGTTTGCCTGCATATCGCTTTGTTGGTGTGCCGACTGTTGGTGCATCTATGGAGTATATGGATGTAGAACAAGCACCAATGGATGCAAAAAAGGCATATTGGCGTATTATTGGCGGCAGGGCAAGGTAACAAGATATGAAAACAAGTAATAAGCGCCATCGCATACTTG
>JAZQUA010000053.1:0-25588 GCA_045631065.1 Candidatus Enterousia sp.
TTTTAATTTATTGTGGTATAATCAAATGTGTAAAGCAAAGTGTCAGTCAAGACTAGCAAAATATTAGTTTAAAAAACCGAAAAACATTTATTTTCTAAGGTTTTTAAACAGTTGTCTGGGACCCGTGCGCCCCAACCAAAAATTCAACCACCCATTGCGGGTGGTTTAATTTTTGCGTTCGTGGCCACGGTTCGTAATCTGCAACGACAGTTGCCGGTTCGACAATAAGTAGATTTGATAAGCACAGCGCAATCAAATCGTCAGGAATGCCCCGCAGGCGATAGCCGAGGGAATTGAGTGCGCCCCAACCAAGATAGACAAGCCCGCCAATAAAGGCAAGTTTTCTTTTGTTTTCTAATATTTATAGCGAGTTCGAAAGTCAACAAATAAAAATTTGTACTTTTTTTCAACTTTCGAACTTTTTTAATAACATTTGGACATATATAGTTTTTTATGATAGCATGTCATACCGCAATAAAGGTGTCTGTATGACAGGTATTAAATATATAAAAAATGCAGTGATTGAATTACTTAAAAATAACTTTAACGGGCATGACGATAAACATGTGTTTCGCGTTTATAATACGGCAATGAAATTTTGTGATGAAATTACATCTGCTAATCGTGATTTGGTGGCTGCTGCTGCATTATTGCATGATTGTGATGATTATAAACTGTTTGGTGAAGAATCTGAACGTCTGATGACCAATACCAAACGCATATTGTCTGGTTCTGGATTTGATGCCGAATTCTGCGAAAAATGTATAAATATTGTAAAAACTATTGGATACAGTAAACGGTTAAAGGGTATTGCTGCATATGGTATCGAAGGTGCTATTGTATCCGATGCTGATATGTGTGACGCATCAGGATGTACAGGTCTGTTACGATGCATAGAATATCGTTCTGGAACGGGTCAACCTTTCTTTGATCCAGATTATTTCCCAGAAGAAATGGATGCCGAAAAGTATAGAAAATCAAAAGTCGATCCGTGTGTAAATCACTTTTTTATTAAAATTTTTCATTTGCGCGATATGTGCTTAACAGAACCGGGACGCAAATATGCAGAGAAAAAACATCAAACCTTGGTTAGTTTTTTGAATGCTTACTTTGATGAAGTGAATGCACCACAGACATGGAAAGATTTGCTGAAGAAATACGAATAAAATCATTTGAATAAATGATAGATTTCTTTTTTATATCGTCAATCACTTGCCCAATCTCAAACAAATCGGTTCGCGAATTGCCCACACACCCCAACCAAGGTTCGAAATCTGCAACGTCAGTTGCCGGTTCGACAATGAGTAGATTTTACAAACATAGCGCAGTAAAATTGTTAGGAATGCCCCGCAGGTCTATTGACCGAGGGAATTGAGTGCGCGTCAGCCAAGAATTCTATTGATTTTATATTATGCGCATTATAATATTTCATTATCGGGAGAGTGTAAGCATATAAACAAAAAAACAGGAACGTATGATGTTAAAAATCCCGTTGAATTCTGAAATTTTATCAAAACATAAATCTGTCGCAAATAATGTTAATATAAAATACAAATCAAAATACGACCGCAAACAATTCAGACACACAGAATGTATGTTCTTGACCCAAGATGGCAACAAACTGATATACACGACTTGCCCCGGGGTATATGCAATAAAGAACTGGGAAGAAGTAGATTTTGTTTTGCCACATCCATTAACAATCAATCTGTCATCTGTGCCTTGTACGCTATCCGAACAATATTCTTGGGTGGAAATTCCAGATTGTACAATGGAATCTATTAAAACTTTTTATGATGTTTCTCGTCCTAAATATATCAAAGAATCTGATTTACAAACAAACATTATCGCAATTAACAACAAGCGCGCAAATATTGAATTTATTAATCCTGAACGAATTATACAGAATTTAGATAAGTGCATTAATATCGCCAAGACAAACCTAATCACAGATAAAAACCAATACGAATGGTTCATACGTGACAAAAACAACAACAAAATTATCTATTACGATATTAGCAAAGTGTACCATTTGGTATTCGGAAAAAAACATACATCTGATTTCGGACTTCAAAACGAAATTAAAGAACAAGAAATCTTACACCAAATTAACCAATTACACAATAACGCCAATACACTTGGTGTTGTAAAGCGCATAATAAATAATGACTGTGAAGAAAAGACATATCATTTCCCGGTTGCATTATTTGAAACAGACCATCAGATTATTTTTTGGCAAGGATGCGCAAAACATGTAAAATAAAAATGGGCAAATCGCCCATTTTTTTCACAAATATTTTATTCACTTTTTTTGATTTTTTTATATATAATCAACTCACAAGACAAAGGAAATTATTCATGAATCCAATTATCGGTGAAGCGTTTGGTTATATCTGTGGTTTATGCACAATGGTTTCGTTTATACCCCAGGCAATAAAATCAATCCGAACACGAAACGTTTCAGGGCTGTCGCTGTCTATGTACTTGATTTACTGTACGGGTTTAGTATTTTGGATTTTATATGGAATATACCTTAAATCTATCCAGATGATTATATGCGACGTTATTACCTTGTTTTTCAGTGGGATTATTTTATACATGATTATCGCCAAAAAATCTGATAAAATGAAAGCTGTATAGCAAAAGGATTGAATATGGCTGGATTTTATGTTTTCGGCGTTCCAAATGGCGAACAAATGTCAAAATGCGATGAAAACACCAGACTTTTTTTGCAACGCTTTTATGTCACAAACAGAACTGGCATACACAAAAATACTTTTTATAGAAAAGGCAACGAAGCACACTATGTATTTTTGGTTTATCCAGATAATGGCGCGCACTTTATGGATGCAAACGGGCGCAGCGGTTCTTACTTTGGCATGGACTTTGTTTTACATGGGAAATACAGCATAAATCCGATTAAAATTTTTAACCTGTTACAAGAAACATATAATCAATATATCAAAGGTAATATTATCCAAGAATTTCCAAACGGAAACAAAAAATGGATGGTTGATAATCTGGATGCAAACAACGACAAAATTACGCGCGATATCGCATCAGGTGTTCAACAATTATTACAAACAAGACAAGATTTAAATTTGGCGGGCGAACTTAGACCAATCGCCCAAACAAAACAATCAGCACAACACGAATAAAAAACCGCCAAACGGCGGTTTTTTGATAACGCGATTTTTCAATGGAAAGACAGCCAGAAATATGATACAAATCTTATCAAAGAATAAAGGCAAATACATGAAAGCTCCCAAAATATCCGTTATTATGCCGACCTATAACACACCGGCCGATTTTTTTAGACAAGCCATTGATTCTATATTAAATCAAACATATACAAATTTAGAACTAATTATCGTAGATGATGGTTCCGAATCCAAACATATTTCAAATATTACAAACTCATACGACGATAACAGAATTGTATATATAAATGAAGGGCATAATGGCGCAGGCCCTGCGCGCAATATCGGCATAAAACATTCATCTGGCGACTACATATATATTATGGCATCTGATGACACACTAGATTTAGATACATTCACAGTTTGTGTTGAACTCATTAACAATCATAATCCTGATATTGTGTTGTTTAATTTATACGGCGACACAGAAACAAAACAAATTCATAAATACAAAACACCGATCCCATTAGGTATAACAAATCCGGGTGACACAACACAGCTGTGTAAACGAAGTTTAATTATAGACAACGATATAAAATATGAAAATTTAACATCATGCAATGATTTGACTTTTACATACACAATACTTGCATATGCACAAAGCGCCGTAAAAATAGACCGTTGTTTTTATCACTATAATACAAATGTACCAAACCAAATAAGTTCTAAACGTGGTGCAAAATCTAAAAATGTATTTCTGGCATTTGATGCATTAAAACGGAACTTGAACAATAAAAGCACAAAAACATTTAAACACTATAAAAAAACGTTTTATAACATCTTTGCAGGTTGCGTAAAATATGAAATGAAATTTATACACAACGAAGAACGCTTATCTGAATTTCTAAGTATATTGAAAAGTAAATACTATAATGTATATCGTCGTGTATTTGACTATAAATTCAAACTAATTGGCAAACAACGTTTTGACAATGGTAAACGCAGTATTTATTTCTGTGGCAAAAAACTTTTTAGTTACTGCAAACACTTTTATACAGATTTATCACTGTTTAATATCGACATCAAAAAACATCATGCATACATTGCAAACCAAAAACATATAAAAACACTGGTATTAGGTGCATCTACCGCACGGGATGGCTTTTTACCCGAACCTGAATCCGACTTTAATCTAGGTACCTCTTCACAAGATTTATACCGAACATATAATTTATACAAATGGTGTACACAAACAAAATCAACAAACCTAAAAAATATTGTTTTATTCTTTGACGTATTTACACCAGGCTTGCAACTTGAAAAAACATCCGAAGCATACAAAGCAATTATTTATAAATATTTGTACAACATACCATATGCATTTAAGTTGCATAAAAAATATAGAAAATTTGAAAACAGTTGTGCTACACATTTTAAATCAGCTCAAACAATAACAAAAGAATATTATGGTCAGTCTTTCTATGATTCCGTTAACCACAAAGAATATGTACAATCAATTGTACAAAAACATATAAAAAATAATCAACGAAACAATAATCAAATCGCATATTTGGAACAACTGATTATACAAGCACAAGAGAACAAGCATAATATCTATGTTGTTATCCCACCATACAGAAACGATTATAAACAACATCTACCAGATCATAAAATCGTATTTCATGAACTATATAATATGCTAGAAAAACATAATACTGTAACATTGTTAAACTTTTTAAATGATAACGATTTTAACAGCGAAGATTTCAATGATTGCCACCACTTGAATAAAAATGGCGCAATAAAATTAACAAAAAAAATCAAAAATGCCCTCAAACAAAAAATGACAAAAAATCCTAACCGTCAACTTTTTTGTTGAATCATTAATTTTTTCTGATAAAATCACAGTTATGAATAAACAAAACATAAGAACCTTTACCGTATGCTTTTTATTGTCCACATGCGCTGCACTGGGGCTGAAAGTCAAAGAAAAAACAGAAAAAAATCAAATAAAAAAGGAATTAGAAACGGTTTTAATTCCAAATGCTGAACGCGAATTAGACAGCTTGATTTTTATACAGCGCTCATTACGCGACAGTATTATGCATTTCAACAATGAATTACAAAAACAATCACAATATTCACAAATAAAAAAACATTTGCCTGCAGTTCAAGAAATTTCCATATTACTGCAAAACCTATCTACACAATGGCATACAGAGTACAGCAAGACAGCAGATGAAATCGCAACACATAAATTAGATGCATTCACACCATTACATCTGAATAAACATCTTACATATCTGACAGATGAAATCGTATCAAAACCAGTCATAAATTGTAGACGGCTTGATTTTATAACCGAAACATTACAAAACAATCTTGAAAGTTGTATGTCTTATTTTAAACACAATGATGAACAAGACGTACAATCAGAATACAGATTCTTGACCATATTGTTCACATCGCTGACACACATAAAAGAATTATCGGTCGCAATTGACAAGGACCAAAATATTATAAAAAAACAAGATCTGATCCTGTTAGAAGCAAAAGCAAACAAACTGCTGACAGAAATTACAAAAATCTATACTTCACATCAGGGACAAATTGTCGCAGATAAATTACAACAATTAAAACAACTAAAAACTGAATCGAATATAAAACTTGATAACCAAATGAGGAAAGTTGCAGAATTAAAAGCTAATTTTGCAGTTGAAAAAATATACAAATCAAGACACAAATAAAAAAAACGCCAAACGGCGTTTTTATTTTGTTTTCTGTCGATTATACACTTCTACGACCCTGCGTAAATTCTTGGTTTCTTCGTACAGTTCTTGCAATTCAAGCGTGTCCTTGTCTGTTGTTTTATGTGGATTTGCATTCCAAAATGTCTTTGCGCGTAAAAATTGCGCATCTTTTAAATTTTTTAATTTTTGTTTTTCAAAATATTTTTCTGCCAGAATCTGATTTTGACGCGCATCCAACATTTCTTGAAAACGCACTTTATCATTTTCTTGATTTTTGACCGCAGAAACCCAAGCAACCACATCGTGATGTGATACACCCCCTTTTGCTTCTTGTTTGGCAATATCTTCTTGTTCTAAATCCAACACCAATTCTTCCAGATTTTGTTGTTTATCAGAAATAAATTCATTTGCGTTTTGTAAGACATTTTTTCTGACACGTGAACGATTACGAGCAGCAAATCGAGCTTCTTTTTTTGTATGCATTTTATTTTGTAACTTTTTTAATAAGCCTGAAATAGCTTTCAATATTTTATACATTTTTTTCCTTTATTTTTGTTGTGCCGCCAAGATTAACAAAACAATATATATATTTCAATAAAAAAAGCCCAAAATTGGGCTTTTTTATTTGTTGTTAAAATATAATTCTGAATACGCAGATAATATGTCAATCCCAATACCACGATATCCAAATTTATCCCAATGATGATCTGCAATATATAAACCAACCTTAAAAGAATCAAAAACCGCCGTTTCCCAATCAATAAATCCGACAATATCAAATGTTTCTGGATTTAAAATAAAGTTCTGACCAATATCATTATGAAACCAGCCGTACAAATAGCCTGGCTTGGCCGTCTTTTTTGGTTTTAAATCACGAATTTCTGCCGGGTCTGCACGACCAATTTCATACATAAACTGTGCAATTTGTTTTGCGATATGATGACGGTTCACCAGTACAATACGTGGTGGGATTTCACCTAATACAACACCTGGAAAAAATTCATATTTACGCACCGCCATATTATTCCATTTAATAATTTCCATTTCTGGAATTTTAAACTTTGTATATTTACGTAACGCTGTTGTTATACGCAATTCGCGCAATGCACGCGCAGTTCCATCATCAGTTAACGGAAATTTAAATGCAAATTGTGAATTTACCAAAACAATAAAATTCTTACATCCACCACCGACACATGTTGTTATTTTTGCATTATTATTACCAATATAATCACGTACAAATTTAACAAATGGTTTTGTATTATATCTAAGCTTTACACGTGTTAAATCACGCCTGCGTTTATTTGGAATAAAACCACAAATAATATTAGAAAAAAAATGACGCCATTTCATAACAAACCCTTTTTATTATTATAATAATAAATGCAAAAAAATTACAACAAGTAAAAGTTTTATTTGAAAAAAATGAATATTGGGTTTAAGATTATGCTCGGTACGCTCCCATCGTCTAGCGGTCAGGACATCAGATTCTCATTCTGGTAACACGGGTTCGATTCCCGTTGGGAGTGCCACACTTCGTTAAAACTTCGTATTCCCCGCCAGTTCTGTATATAGTCGTGCTGGATAACGGCGAATTATAATTTTATAGTTGACAATCTATATTTTTGTACTATATTTGTATTACAATATAACCCAAGGATATCAAAATGGATTTGAAAAAACTGGCCGTCAAAGGAACTATGATTGCAAGCGCGGCTGCTGTAATTGGTGGTATTGCCATACTAAACTATGACAAACATAGTTTTTATCAGGAAGATTTAGAAAATGCATATCATAAAGCATGGCTTGCAAAACAAAATTTAAAGGCTGAATTTGAACACATACGTACTGTGGCTTATGAAGAAACAAAAAAGTATCCAGAATATAAACTGATGGATTCTTTATCATATATTCATGAACAAAATCCTGAATACAACTATTATTTGGAACGTAAAATTGATTCTTTGTGGTACACTATCGATTCTATTAGAAATGATATCGAAGAAAAACACATCGACAACAGCAAAACATTAGAACACGCGTATCAGAAACTTGATAATGCATATAATGAAATCGACGCACTAAAACAAGACAGTATTATCAATGATTCAATCAACAGTCAACCATTGGGACAACGTTTCAAAAACAACTGGGACAAGATATTCTGTCAGCAAAAACAACATTAAAAAAATCCCCAAACGGGGATTTTTTATTGCAACAAACTTCGCGCTGATTCCAAAAAGCTAATTGCCATATCTATATCAGCATTGCTCACCATTGGCTGTACCGATTCTGATACAACAACAGTCGGTATTGGCGACACCTGAATATTTTCAACAGATATTTGATTCGCAGAATCTGGCAAATTACCGTCACGCAGCATTTTTTTTACACCGGCAATTGTCATACCATGTGTATACAGCAAATCTTTGATAACATATAATTTATCAACTGTTTCACTGCGATAATATCTGCGCCCACCTGCCCCTGTTGTTGGCTTGATTGCGGTTGGAAATTGTTTTTCCCAATACCGCAACGTATGTGCCGGAACATTTAAACGTTTCGACACATCGTTTATAGATGAAAAATATTCTTTATTTTCCACAGTCTATCACCCCAACATTATTCAGAAACAACTGTTGTTTCTTCGGTTGTCGTTTCTTCTTCATCAGACGCACCCTCAATCGCGATTGCGGATACAACTTTTTCATTTTCTGCTGTACGGAACAGTGTAACACCTGCGGTTGAACGACCAGCAATACGTACATCATGCACAGGTGTGCGGATGATTTTACCGCCATCTGTTACCATGATAATATCTTGGTCATTATTTACAGGGAACGAACCTGCAACGGCTGTATTTTTACCGCCTAATTTGATATTCGCAAATCCGCCACCACCACGATGAGTCAAGCGATATTCATAGGAACTGGTACGTTTACCAAATCCATTTTCAGATATCGTCAAGATAAATTCTTCACGTTCTGCCATCTGTGCCATTTTTGCATCATCCAGAACCAACGTTGTTTCTTCTTCGTCAGCAGACACTTCTTCTTCGATGCCCGTTTCTGCACGACGCGCAGCGCGTGATTGCTTGATATATGCTGCACGAACAGCAGAATCAGATTCACCATGATTCAGCATCGCCATACCGATAATTCTGTCGTCCTTGCCCAATGTTATACCACGAACACCAGTTGAATTACGGCCTGCAAACACACGAATTTCAGGCACTGCAAATCGGATTGCACGACCACGATATGTTGTCAGCAAAACATCTTGATCTTCGTTGCAAGGTAAAACAGAAATCAAGCTGTCACCTTCGTCCAACTTCATCGCAATTTTACCATTACTGCGGATTGAATCAAAATCACTCATACGGTTACGACGAACTGTGCCAGATGCGGTCGCAAACATCAAGAAATGTTCTTTATCTGATTCTTTGACGCGTTCAACCTCTTCTTCTGGAACAGGCAATATTGCTGTGATTGTTTCACCCTGTGACAACGGCAACAGGTTAATCAAAGGACGTCCCTTGGCAGCAGCCGCCGCTTCTGGTAATTTATATGTTTTTAATTTGTAACACAGCCCCTTGGAACTAAAGAACAATAATGGCGTATGTGTATTTGCAACAAATACTTGGACAACATAATCGTCTTCTTTGGTTGCCATCGCATTACGTCCTTTGCCACCGCGTTTTTGTGCACGATATGTATCCAGCGCAACACGTTTGATATAGCCTGTATTGGATACAGTCACAACCATATCTTCACGTGCAATCAAATCTTCGATATCGATATCAATTTCTGCATCAGAAATTTCCGTACGACGTGGAGACGACCAATTATCACGCACAGAAATTGTTTCGTCACGTATGATTTGAATAATTCTTTCGTAACTGCCCAAAATTTCTAATAAATCACGAATTGTTGCACCAAGTGCAGTCAAATCATCATGAATTTTATCACGTTCAAGACCTGTCAAACGATGTAACTGCAATTCCAAGATTGCACGTGCCTGATCTTCGGACATAAAGAACATACCGTCTTTGTATTCTGTGTTCGGATCATCAATTAATTGAATATAAGATTCAATATCGCTTGCACGCCAGCCACGTGATATCAACGCTTCACGCGCTGCTTCTGGATTTGGACTGGATTTAATCAATTCAATAACTTCATCCAAATTACCAACAGCAACAGATAACCCCAACAAAGTATGCGCACGGTTACGCGCCTTGTTCAAATCAAATATTGTACGACGACGGATAACCTCACTTCTAAATTCGATAAAAGCATCCAAAACACCACGAACATTAAACAGCATTGGTCGGCCACGATTCAATGCCATCATATTCACAGGAAAACTTGTTTGCATTTCTGTATATTGGAACAAGTGATTCAATACAACATCCGCAATCGCATCGCGTTTTAATTCAATAACAATACGCAAACCTTCCTTGGACGATTCGTCACGAATTTCAGAAATCCCTTCGATTCTTTTGTCTTTTATCAGTTCAGCAATTTTGATAATCATCTGCGCTTTGTTAACCTGATACGGAATCTCATCAACAATAATAGCAGAATGATCACGAAAATCTTCGATATGAGTTTTTGAACGAATAATAATAGAACCACGACCTGTTGTATGTGCCTTGTACGCGCCAGCACGTCCCATAATCATCGCACCTGTTGGGAAATCTGGCCCTGGAATAATCGTGAACAGTTCATCATCTGTGATGTCTTTGTTATCCAAAATAGCCAAAATTCCATTGCAAATTTCACCCAGGTTATATGTTGGAACATTTGTCGCCATACCAACAGCAATACCAGAACCACCATTTACCAAGAAATTTGGAAACTTTGCAGGCAACACAACAGGTTCTTGCAACGAACCATCAAAGTTTGGCTGCCAATCGACAGTATCTTTGTCCATATCGTCCATCAATGACGCACCAAGTTTTGAAAGACGCGCTTCTGTATAACGCATCGCCGCAGCCTTGTCGCCATCACGCGAACCAAAGTTACCCTGACCCTGGACCAACATTTCACCCATAGAAAAATCCTGCCCCATACGAACCATTGCTTCGTAAATAGAACTGTCACCATGCGGATGATATTTACCCATAACATCACCGACAATACGCGCAGACTTTACAGTCGGCTTTGTTGCAGGCGCAACATCATTCATAACGTACAGAATTCTGCGATGTACAGGCTTGCACCCGTCACGAACATCTGGCAACGCACGATCAACAATAACCGACATCGCATAGTCCAAGAAACTGGTACGCATTTCATGTTCCAAAGATGACTGTGGAACGCGGATTTCATTTACTTCATTGATATTTTCAGACATAGTACCTTTCCCTAAGTTTTTCACATACAAAACATAGCAAATTTATGCACTTTCGGTCAAGAAATAAAGCTAAAAAAACACATTGACAAAACAAAACTTTGTGATTAAATAAACCAACAATAAAAACCAAAGGAAAAGTAATATGTTTTTACCATTTTGGAAACTTTTTGTATATATGTTCACATATTACATGATTATCGAAGGCCTAAAACAGGTCGGTTTGATAAAATCTAAATAAAAAGGTTGCGTTTTTATAAAACCTGTGATTAAATAGGTGCACGAACGGATTTTTTCCATGGTGTTTATGATGCTGCTCGAACACGATGGAAGCAAAGAAAACAAAAAAACAACGTAAGGAAATAAGTCATGGCAACAAAACGTACATATCAACCATCAAAGACACGCCGTGTTCGTACACATGGTTTCCGTGCAAGAATGGCAACCGCTGGTGGACGTGATGTATTAAATCGTCGTCGCGCATGTGGCCGTAAAAGATTGGCTACAACAGCTGCAAATTAATAAAACCGCCAAATGGCGGTTTTTTTATATTCTACTTTTATTTTATTGACAAATTATTTCTTTTTGTAAAAATAATCTTGTTATGGAATCAGATATACAGGATTTATTAGAATATCTTTTGTATTCAATAAAACATTCTTTTGTGCATTCAACCGTTGCACAAGGGTATTCTTTGTATGCAATCGGCAACAGTATTGAAGAATGTGATTTTTTATTATCAACAAAATATTCACACACAGATAATTTTGATACATGGATTGAATACGAGATATACTTTAACAAAATCCCAACCGTAAAAATCACGTTACCACTAAATGCACCTGTAAAGGACGATTTAGCGGTTGCTGTCTTAAGAATTTTTAAAATGTGTTCTAACAAGATTATTGCCCAAGAAAAATCAGCCCAGAAAAATATGTTTTTACGCAATTTTGTAAGTACACAACAACACTAAATCGCACGAACAACGCGACAAAAAGTAACACCATAGACTGCAGATGCACCTGCACGCATCAACACACGTCGTAACTCCGAAAATGTTGCGCCCGTCGTCATCACATCATCGACCAACAATATTCTTTTGCCACGAATTTTATCGGGATTTTCAACACTGAACACACCATGAATATTTTCTGCGCGTTCGCGCGCATTTTTATGCCCCATATCCGGCCGGTGAATACGTTTTACAGAATCCAAATCCATCGCAACACCCAACACACGTGCAATCGGCCGCGCCAATAATACCGCCTGGTTATAGCCACGTTTAAACAAACGCTTGTTCGCCAATGGTACAGGCATAACAATATCTGCATCAACATTAATATCACGTAACGCCCACATCATTGCGCGCGACATAAAACACGCATACTGCACACGACCACCATGCTTAAACGGTAACATCGCAGAACGCGACACATCATCATATACACACGCAGACCGTATCCAATCTAACTCACACTTGCCAGATGCACACGTTGGACAAAGTGGCGCACCACCTAAATCTAAATCAGCAGGAAACGGATAACCACATTTTACACATTTCGGATTATCAATCCAATTCACAGACATCCAACAATCTGCACATAATTCACCATGTACAGACACCGGCGTATCACACAATGGACACGCCGGCGGAAATAAGAATTCAATAACCCTATCTAATATTTTTACCACGACATACTTTTATAGGTTTTCTTGCCCACATTATCACCAAAAATATTATATTGTTGCTGCGTCAAAGAATCATATTGATCCCCGGATATAACGCGTAAAACAAATCCCGACTCTTGACGATTTGATAAAACTGGTACAATTCTTTGTTTTGAAACACCATTATCTGTCAAAACCTGTTCAACAATCGCCAAACGACGAGCTGTCAATTTTTTAACATCATTATTAACCGTCATTTGTTGTGGTATCGCAATTTGAATCGCACGCGTTGGTTTATTTACAACAATACCTGCATATTCTGTTAATAAATTATAGTTCGCACGCGATAATGCAGAATCATCATCACGGAATTTAATTTTTATTTCCAATGGTCTGATACCACTGCCTTCGGACAAATCAGCCTTGGCTGTAAAACCTTCGATTGAAGACGACATATCACTGGCCACATCAAAACTGTCGTCAACAGAATATGTGGACAAGTGTTTATTTTCAGACAAAAAGGTTTTTCTGAACGCGTTACGCAATTCGTTTGGCGTCATTTTTGTCATATCTTCGCGAACACTGGCGATACGTGGCGACGTATTCTTTTCAACCTTGCGCACAATAACATCATTGTCATCCATATCAACAACCATACGACGCAAAGAAATCTGTTCTGGCTTTTCTTCTGTAACAGTTGCAACACGAACTGGTGCTGTATCATTTTGTACAATTGGCGCAGCAATTACACGTGGCGATACAGTGCGTACACTTTCTTCGGCACGTTTTTGCAAATCGACCAAACGCGCAATCTGACTGTCTATTTCAGGCATCGCAGAAACAGCCTGAGTCTTTACAGCCGGCGCAACTGTTTTTGCAACAGTGTATGTTTGGTCAATTCTCTCCTCTGGTAACTGGGAATCTGTACGATATACAGAAAACTCACTTGGTTTTGGCATACGTAATGCGACATCATTTTTTGCCCACAAATCAGCACTTGGACGTTGTGGCACTAAAACATCATTTGACGCAACAATCTGTGCACCCATATCAGCAGCAGGTTGCGACACCACAGGTTTTGCAGCACGCGCAACAACCTTTTTCGTTCTGGTCGCATCGGCTTTTTTAACAGGTGCCACTGTCACAGCAGCCGCATTTTCCATACCAAATGCAGCACGCGCAGAAACACCACCAGATGCAACATTTACAACAGGCAAACGCGCACTAGCAAACGCCGGCAATACGATAAATACTGACAATACAGAGATTGTAATACGATGCATTTTTTCTTCCTTCCGATTTTATCATAGAACAAATGACGAATCGCACGCAAGCATAAAATGCATCAAATCATTAAAATCAGTTTTATTTTATTACTTCATCGGCAATTAAATTAACCGCATTATTTTTTACCAACGCTTTTTGTGCCATCTTTACCAAGCGTGATGGATTATCAAACAAATCATTTAATGTAGAGGTCAACCAACGTTGTGTAAATTTAGACTGTTCAATTGCAAAACCACCACCTGTCTTTGCAAAGCTGGCAGCATTGGCAGCCTGGTCTGGATTTATCCCCAACGGCACCAATATTGCAGGACGACCAATTGTTTGTAATTCTACAACTGTGCTGGCACCACTGCGCCCAATTATCAAATCCGCATCAGCAATTGCACCAGACATATCGTGAACAAAAGACAGAACATTGGCGCGGATTTTATTATCTGCATAAAACTTTTGTAATTTTGTAACATTTTCTGGTCGCGTTTGATGCGTTACGAAAATCTTTTTATTTTTCATCGCCGCAACTGATACTGGCACAATATCATCCAAGATTTGCGCCCCCAGCGACCCACCTGTTACCAATAATTTCATATCACCTGACAGGGGCGCGCCTGCGAGATTCATAAAATCAGATCGAACAGGCAATCCTGTGTACACAACACGCGTTGCAGAATTTGTTATACCGGAAACATTTGGGAAACTGGTCATTAACGTTTTCACCCAACGCATTGCGAATTTATTTGCACGACCAATTGCTGCATTTTGTTCATGTAAAAATGTTGGAATATGCCACAGATGTGCTGCAAAAACAGCAGGCACAGACGCATACCCACCAAACGCAACAACCCTGTCAGGACGCAAAAACATAAAACGCAAAGACAACGCAGCCGCAGACACAGCAATCTTAAACAAGGCATACATTTGTTTTACACGACTTTTTGCACCAACACCAGATGCCCAAACATGAACCACACGCGCATCTGCAGGCTTATCACGCATAACCATTGAACGAACACGTCCATCACATGAAATCGTTACACGATGCCCACGCGTTACCAATTCCGCCGCAACACTAAGTGCCGGAAAAACATGTCCACCTGTTCCACCTGTTGCAATCCATATTTTCATATCAACACCCCTTACTTCCATTTATCTTCACGTATCAGTGCCAAAATCAATCCAAACAACAAACAATACCCCAAGAATGAACTGCCCCCAGAAGAAATAAATGGCAATGTCATACCCTTGGGTGGCATCAAACGTAATGTAGTTGCCAGATTTATACAAACTTGGGTTGCAAATAATGCTGTTGTACCACAAATTGCATATAATACAAATCTGTCACGAACCGTTAACGCTGTTGTTATCAATCGACGTATTATCAGTAAAAACAACACCAACAACCCACATGCTGCAATCGCGCCCCAGTCTTCGGCCAATGTTGCAAAAATAAAGTCAGTATGTCCGTCTGGCAGGCTTTCTTTGGCAAACGATTCATCGCCCATACCAAACAATCCACCCTGACGGATTGTACTGATTGATAGGCCAACCTGACTTCTGGGGTCCAGTGGTTGAAAAAAAGCCAAAACACGATTTCGAACATGCGAATGGAATAAAAACGCCAAGAATCCCAACAAACCAACACCACCAACCATTGGAACCCATATTTTATTTGGCAATCCTGCGACATAAAACATTATACCAACAACTGTTACAAACAACAATGTTGTTCCAACGTCTGGTTGCATAAACAAAATTAATAATACAATTGCAAAAGGAATTACATATGTCCACCAACTGAACCAATTAGGCACCCATGCAGACTTATTTAAAAACATATTATTGGAATATAACTGTTCCATCTTGGACAGAAACCATGCAGTAATAATAATCAAACCCGGCTTCATCAAATCAGACGGCATAAAACTGATACCACCAACAACAGCCCAACGTTCAGAACCATGACTGGCTGCAGGATTTATAACAGTCCACAATAAAAAGAATAAACAAAATGCTAAATTTAATGCAGATAACCCCAAAACCCACTTTTTATTAAACATACTGGTTACAAACAGCGCGCTGATACCCACAAAATAAAAAGGCAACATACTTTTTAGAAAATGATACCAATGCCAACCTTTGCGCAACGCCTGCACAGACCCCGCAGATATAACACACAGAATCCCAATAAATATCAGCAATAAAACCCAACCCAACAGCCGTCTGTCGACTTCGAAATACCAGCTGGTTAATCCACTATCTTCACTGCGTTTAAATCCGAACATATCTTATTCTTTATGCAAATTTCAAGAACACTAATGCCAAGCCAGAAAACAACACAGATAATACAAAAAATCTTTCTACTATCTTAGTTTCTGACCAACCTAACTCTTCAAAATGATGGTGCAGTGGCGCGCGCAAGAATACACGACGACCAGTACCTGATATTTTACGCGTTGCCTTGAAATACATTGTCTGAATAAAAGACGATAACAAAATCAAAACCATCATACCCGCAGCCAGTCCCATTACCAATTCGGCCTTTAACAACATGGCAACAGTACCCATAAATCCACCCAACGCAAGTGACCCAACATCACCCATAAATATTGATGCAGGTTTTGAATTATACCACAAGAACCCAAGCACCGCACCAAATGCAGCACCCAATACCGCATACAAACCACTGGCCATTGGCAAGAACATCACTGTATCCATAAATCCAATTCTGGTTGCGCCGTACAATGCTACAACCAAAACAACCAAGACTGGCATATATAACTTTGCCAACAGACCATCCAAACCATCTGTAATATTTGTTGCATTTGCACTGCCACAAATTACAAAGTACGCAAACACATAATAGAAAATGCCCAATGGTAAAATTATGCTGGCACCAATTGCCAATGAATATTCTGGGATATATGGCGGCATTGTTTTATTTATCAAATAAGCCAAGATAACAACAAACACACCTTCGACAACAAGACGGGTCAATGGCGACAATCCATTTGATGCTTTTTTTGATTGTGATGTTACTTTTTTATAATCATCAACAAATCCCAAAACACCGAACATAACAAGCGAAGCCAGCGCAATCCATCCTGTTGGATTATACATTGGCATAAACAACATACCACCCAATAAAATTGCAAAAACAATTAAAATTCCACCCATTGTTGGTGTGCCAGCTTTTTTACGATGTGCATCTGGAACATTTTCACTGATTGGCTGACCCTTTTTTTGCCACGCACGCATCGCTGCGATAAATGGGCGACCGAACAACAACATTGTCATAAAAGCGACAAAAAAGCCACCTGCAAATTGTGTCCAACCACTGGCAAAAAACATTAATCCATGATTGATAAAATAATCTGTCAGCATACAAAATCCTTTTGTTTCTTTTTATACAGATATTTTATCACAAAACAGCAAACAAATAAATCTAATTATGATTAAAATATTCCACCAACAACAGCACTGTTATCAGCAGATGTTTTTTTCGGTGCAGGATTTGGTTTTTGCCCCTGTTTGAACACTTCCTGAATAATTGTACCATTTGGATCAGACGATGCAGATGCACCACTGCGACGATTCACACGCATAAACGTCATACCGTCTGGCACAGAAAAGGGCTGATTCTTTTCGTTCTGCAATGCAACGCGCATAAAGTCTGCAAATACGCGTGCCGCCATATGCGAACCGGCACCACGCCCCAATGGTTTTGGCGTGTCATAGCCCAAATAAACCCCAGCAATTAAATTTTTAGAAAAGCCGATAAACCACACGTCTTTGACATCGTTTGTTGTGCCTGTTTTACCAGCGATTGTATGTCCAGACACACGTGCCTGTTTACCTGTACCACGTTCGACCACCCCCTGTAACATCGATAGCATTTGATACAGACTTTGTGGGTCAGATAGTGTTTCAGAAATATTATTTGTTGTTGGTGGCGTTAAATCATCAGACCATTCAACAATTTCTGATTTTTCACCGCCCAAGACACGACCATATCTGTCTTCGATATAGTCAACCAATTTTGGCTGAATTACGCGCCCACCATTAACAAATGCAGAATAACCCAAAACTAATTTTTCCAATGTTGTTTCCCCAGACCCCAGTGCCATTGACAGATTCATATTTTGCATATCAGATGGATAAACACCGAAACGTTGTGCCACTTCGATTGCGTTTTGCGTACCAATTTGTTCCACCAAACGCACAGTCGTAACATTACGCGATGTTTCCAATGACAAACGCAATGGTACATCGCCCAAGAATTTCTTGTCGTAATTTTCAGGCTTCCACAATGTGTCATCTTCGCGCCAGCCAACAATTGGTGCATCCAACAGCATTGTTTGTGGCGAATACCCACGTTCCAGTGCCGCCAGATAAACAAAAGGCTTTATCGTAGAACCAATTTGACGATACGCCTGGGTTGCACGATTAAAAGAACTCTCACGAAATGAACGACCGCCAGCCATTGCAACAATACGACCTGTGTGTGGATTCATCGCGATAATTGCACCTTGTAATTTATCGCTGCGCCCGTTGTTAAAATTATCCAGTTCTTTGTTCAATGCCGCAGATGCCGCATATTGCAATTCTGGAATAATTGTTGTTTTGATATACAGCCCGTCATTATATAACTTTTCACGTCCCAACGTTCCCAATAATTGACGACGAACATCTTCGGCAAAGTATTGTAATTCTTCGGACATTTGTTCAGTAAACCCACTGTTAATATTTAAATCTTCGCTGGCAGCTGCATCTGCATCAGACTGAGATATAAAACCTTCATCAACCATACGGCGCAGCACATAATTTCTGCGTTCAACAGCCCTGTCACGATTATTTGGCGCCTTGGGCAAGGATGCCAAGAACGCACATTCTGCCAATGATAATTCTGATACAGGCTTGTTAAAATACATCAACGCAGCCGACCCAACACCATATGCGCGCGCACCCAAGAATATCTGATTTAAATAAAGTGTTAAAATATGCTCTTTGGAGAAAGTGCGTTCCAGGCGCAATGCAAGTATTGCCTCTTTTATTTTTCTGGAAATCGTGCGTTCAGATGTTAAAAAGAAATTCTTTGCAACCTGTTGCGTAATTGTTGATGCGCCAGACAATGTTGTATTTGCGCCAAACATACGCAATGTATTATTCGCGACTGCACGAACGATACCTTGGACATCGATACCAGGGTGTGTCCAGAAATTTTGATCTTCGGCAGCGATAAATGCATTAACCAGCTGAGGTGGTAAATCTGCATAATCGATAAAGACACGTCTTTCTTCGGCATATTCGATTAACAGCGAACCATCTGCGGCATACAGTCGGGTCGCAACCGGTGGCGCATATGTTGCCAGCTTTTTATAATCTGGCAAATCATTACCATAGATTAAGATTAATACGGCCAATGTTGCGACCCCCACAACAAATGTCCAAAAGAAACAGTTAAAAATAATCCGCAGGATTTTTTTGAATTTCATAATATGTAAATTTTACTATAAAAAAATCTATTTGCAAGTGGCGAGTGTTGGGTAAGTGGGTAGTGGTTATCTGCTTTCGCTGCGCTATTGCGAGACTTCGGTGGTGAAATTATTATTTCCTGTTCTCATACCCAACCCCACGTCGTCATACCGGCGAAGGCCGGTATCCATTGTGTTTATATATAAAACTATTCTTTTGAATAACCAAATTCTTTTAACACACTGTCATATAAGTCTTTCCAATCTGGATTTAGTTCAATAACCAAACTCAATTTCCAAGCACGTTTCCATTCCTTGATTTGTCTTTCGCGTTTTACCATATTTTCAAGTCTGTCATGCCATTCATAATAAACCAATTTATTAACATTGTACCTTGATGTAAAACCAGGGATTTCATGATGTTTATGCTGCCATATACGGCCTACTAAATCAGATGTAGAACCGACATATAATGTTCCCATCTTTTTATTTGATAAAATATATACCCAGCCACCTGATTTCATAACAATTTTATTATATGTTGTTTTATATAACAAATTCAAGATTTTTACGAACACAGTGGACCCCGGCCTGGTATCACCCACAAAATTAAAATTTTGCGGGGCCCGATTGTCGGGGTGACGGCTTTTTTTGAGCAATGAGATTATACTTTTATCGTCATACCGGCGCGAGTGCGGGGGACAGGTGTTGTGAGTGGTTAGTGTAAGCGAAAGCGGATAGCCACTAAAAAATCCCCCGGACGGGGGATTTTTTATTCCATACTTGTTGATATTACGTCACCGTATGTACCAACCTCTTCTGAACCGATGTAACAATGGATTTTTGAACCAACATTGTCCATAAATTCTTGGATAGCTTCTTGTTCTGCTTTGTCCAATTGCGAATCTTGAACACTCTTGGTGATTGCGTATGCAAGTCCTGCACCACCAGCTGCACCAACAACACCACCAATCAACTGACCACCATGTTGTTTCCACCATGTACCGTTTTTCTGTTCAGTCAATTCATCAGAAACATCACACAAAGCGGCCAACGCATTTACTTTCTTAACAGCTTCTTTGCGTGCTCGTTGACGTACCTTGGTCATATCTACTACACATTTGTTCGATTCCGTTTTGCCAAAATCTGTAGTGTTTTCGCACGGAGTAGTAGTAGTAGTAGTAGTAGCCCACGTATTATCCCCACAAATTTCATCAACCTCTTCCGCTGTAAAGGAAGTATCATTTGCGTAACCAACAAATTTCTTTGCTTCTTTGATATCATCACGGGCACCTGCATCTTTCAATCTTCCAAAGATAAGATTTGCATAAGCTGCCTGGCCTTGTGTATCGTATAAGTAGGCCAAATCTTCACAAGATTTGTCATTTGCTGCGCTTGTCTTGGTCTTTTTGTTCAAACCGCCGAATATAGAGCCACCTTGGATTGCGTCACCGGCCAGCATGCCGCCTGTACCCAATCCAACTGCACCCAATGCCGCCATCCAACCTGCAATTTTTGGTTGTTTTGCTTCGGCTGTTTCACGCGCGTCTTTACCCGCATTTTCAGCCATCTTTTTCAATTCATCGTTTGGTATCCATGAACCGCATGTGAATGCGTCACCGGCTGCAAAGTATGTTGTTGCCCAATCTGTACCGTTCGTAATTGCATCTTGGATATATTTATCTTCTGATTGCAAGCTGATACGGATACGGCAGAAAGAACCATACAATTCATTACTTGCCATGAATTGATTTGGTTTCAAACCAGCACTTGGGTATGTGCTTGGCACTTTGTTATTTTTCAACTTGGCCCACATGTATGTTGATGCAATATCTTTGTTACCCATAATACCGCCGTTGTTTGCAGCAATACAGTCGTTTTGCTGTTTTGTCAGTTTGGCGTTATATTTTGCCTGGGCTTCTTTTTCCAAGTCATAAATCAAATCTCTGAACAATGTACCGGCTGCCTGGGATTGTACATATGTTGTGTATGATACCATCACAGGTTCACTGTACAATGTGCCATCTGGGTCAACAGTGTTACATATACCAACCTGACCATTTGCAGCACTGCACAATTTGTTGCCGTTTTCATCTGTATCTTGGATGGTTTCTGTTTCAGATTTTACCACTGTTGCAGATCCAGCATCGTACCAGCCAGAACGTGTTGTATCTTTACTGCCCCAAGATGGAGTTTCATCTTTATCATTTTTATATTTTGCCATTTCGATCGCCAAGTGTTCTTCGCAGACTGGTGCGTTTTTAACAGTATCAACACACAATCCCAATACAATTGTATAATCCAGAACACCACCAACCTTGTTCATCGACTTATCAAATGCAGCATCGCCTGTATTTGTCAATGTAGAATAGATATCTGTACGGTTGCGATAGCAATTTGCATAATCTGCACCACACAATGATTTTACACAGCTGGTCGCGACAGATTGACACTGTTTTTTCATATTTGCAATCGCCGCATCATTATAATTCAATGATAATGATGAATTTAATGCAGCAACCAATCCGATTGGATCAGATGATGCAGATGTTTTCTTTGGGAATAATGTTGAAAACGCATCTTCTGCAACATAGCTGTAACTGTAATCTGCATTTTTAACAGATTCATATGCATACAGACAGTTTGGATCTGTATTTGCAATTGCGCTGCAGCCTGTAGCAATTTCATCATATGTTGCCGCACCATTGATTGTGTTTTCGCCCTTACCGCTGAATACCTGGGTATAGCATGCAGCGCCAGAACCACCACCGCAAGAGCGCATTGCACATTTCATAATTGCATCGCTGCACTTGTCCTTGGCATCTTTATCAAATTCCTGCATCAAGCCTTGGATTTTTGATATCAGGGTCGATTTACGATCATTGTGTGCAGATGAAAATACTTCATCAATATAATCTGGATCTGCCAAATCTTTCTTGGATGGGGTTTTACCCAAGAATGTCATATGACAATATTTGTTTGAACCAATTGTATCCGCACAGCTTGAACGCAGATAACGGTTAATCTGGCTGGATGACAATACATCTGCTTCGCCAACAGTGTCCAGTTTCAAGCCAGCTTCGCCAACAATACCCTGGGCAGCCTGCATCGCAGATATTGATGTACCTTCGATACAACGTAATGGGTTTTTCTGACATGCTTGAACAAAGCAGTTATCAACAACCTTGTAACAAGTAGATACAGCATTCAATGCAGCCAAATCAGCACCATTTTCAATTTCTGTTGCGATACGTCCACCAACAGTATCACCTGCACGCATTGGTGACCATGGGTATTTACCCAACAATTCTGTTACACCAGCAGACTGACAACGTGCCAATGTTGAATCACAGAACAATGCCTGCTTTTTAAATTCTTTGGTAGATGTACATAATTCAAAGTCTGCGCCACAAACCTCGTCCTTGTGCAGGCAGTTCATATAGCGCTTTACACAGGTTTGTGTATCATATTTATTTTCAATTTCCGCAGCTGTAATCATTTGACCCAAAACACTGCCCGCTGTTGGATATGTATATCTTGTTACTTCGCCGTCTGTGTTTTGTGTTTCAATTTTTGACAACGCTGTTGTGTCCGATGTACCAAACAAGCTGTTTATACCTTCGGCACTGCACTGGGCCAATGTGCTGATACAGTCTGGCATTTGGGCATGGAACAGCACATTTGTTGTACATTCTGAAAAATCAGAACCACAGGAATCATCACCCTTGATACATTCAGTATAGGCATCAATGCATTCAACATTATCCATTAACGATGAAGAACTGCTGCTGGTTGTAGATGCCGCCGCAACAGATGCCGCAGGTGTAACCTTGGCCGAAACAGTTGGCATACGACGCGCCGCCCCAGTTGAAGAAATCGCCATCGCAGTGTTCATAACACTTGGACGTGCAGTCGCAGCAAATGCCGCAGGAACCACGCAGAAAACCGCCAATAAACTAATTGTATTTTTGAGAAATGCCATCCCCTTACTCCATTTTTATTACTTTATTCTATCATAAAAGGGGCGATTTGAAAAGGGAAAAGTGTATTAAAAATGCAGATAATTACGCGCAACTTTCTTTATTCCACGTGTTTTAAAAGCAACTGTTAAAATTTCACCCTTGTCTTCGATAACGACACCCGCCCCCAATTCATCGTGCGACACCAGTTTCCCAACCATTGATGTTTGTACGCGCGGTGCCGGCCTTGGCGTTTGGGTATATTGCGGTGATATTTGTGGACGATACGATACAGTTCCGCCCTGAAAATCAAGAAAACGATTATCCATTTCTGTAATAAATCGACTGGGGCAATTATACTGACGCGTTCCAAATACAACACGCGACATCGCGTTCGATATAACACAGCGCCGACATGCGCGGGTTATCGCAACATATGCCAATCTGCGTTCTTCTTCGATTGCACCTTCGTTTATCGATTTTTCGTTTGGAAATATTCCTTCTTCCCAGGCAGGTAAAAATACTGTATCAAATTCCAGCCCTTTGGCTGCATGTATTGTCATTATACGAATACAATTATTTTGCGCTGCATCATCAGAATCATTATCATCTGTCATCATTAATGCCGCCTGTTCCAAAAATTCTGGTAATGTTGCGTACTTTGACATAACAGATGTTAACAATTCACGAATATTTACCAATCTGTCTGGGGCATCTGCATCACGTGATTCTGACCACATTTTTAAATACCCAGAATCTGTCAGTAACTTTTTCGCAGCATCCGTTGGCGACATTGAATTCCAGTCGAAATCAAATGCCGATAAAAATTCATCTGCTGCGGCGCGTTGTTTGGCCGATAATTTCGCACTGCGCAGTCCTGACATTAAATTTTCGCCAGATGCGCGCAAGGTTTGAATTGCCTTGTCCCCAAAACCACGACGCGGTTTTGCAATAACGCGCAAGAAAGATATATCATCAAACGGATATACCAACAGGCGCAAATACGCAATCGCATCACGAATTTCCATACGGTCATAGAACTTGGTCGCACCAATCAATTTATACGGCAGACCACGTGATGCAAATTCTTCTTCGAAGATGCGCGACAGGCTGCCCGCACGAATAAGAACAGCAAATTTATTATAATCACCGTCACCGTTACGAACAATTGAATCTGCGATAATGTGCGCTTCATCCCTGTCGCTGGGTAATGTTAAAACATAGACCGGTTCGGATGCGCAATTTTCATCTGCAACACGCAAGTCTTTGCCCAAACGCCCCTGATTGTGTCGTATCAATGAATTGGCCGCACCCAGTATATTTGCAGTACTGCGATAATTTGTTTCAAGTCGAATTATTTGGGCATTTGCAAAGGTTTTATTAAAATTCAATATATGTTTAATTTCTGCGCCACGCCATGAATATATCGACTGATCATCATCGCCAACACAGCAGATATTCGGGTTTTCAATCCCGCGTGTCAGCATTGTCAGCAATTCCATTTGCGCATTGTTTGTATCCTGAAATTCATCGACCAAGATATATTTAAACTGATTTTGATAGTAAGATAAAACATTTGGATTTTTATCAAATAATTCCAAGACTTTTAAAATAATATCGCCAAAATCCACCGCGTTTAATCGCACCAGTTCTGCGTTATACGCATTAAATAATTTATCTTGGTTTTGCAGGGCAATCAGCCCCTTGTCTTTGATTGATGAAAATTCTTCGACATAATCGCCAGGCGTTTTTGTGCCAGACGCAATCAAAGATTTTATTACAGATTTCTGATCGTCTTCGCCAAAGATAATAAAGTCACTGCGCAATCCACACAATGCAGCGTTTTTACGCAAAATACGCAGGCATATCGAATGAAAAGTCCCACACCAGACATCGCCAGAATACCATGAGCCATCTGACAAATTTGCCAGACGATTTTTCATTTCATTTGCAGCCTTGTT
>JAZQUA010000054.1:0-14358 GCA_045631065.1 Candidatus Enterousia sp.
TTCTTGCATAATCTTTATCCTGTACGATGTTTAAAAAACAAAAGCCGTCATTTGACGGCTTTTATTATTACAAAAGATATACCTGCCGACAAGGTATTATTTAGCCTCGGCAGAAATAAATCGTTTTGCTGTATCAACCAATTTGATGAAATTGGCATCGCCAGCATAGGCCATTTCAGCCAAAACCTTGCGGTCAAGGGCAACACCTGCTTTCTTTAAACCATTCATAAACTGGCTGTAAGTCATACCATTTGCGCGCACAGCAGCATTGATACGTACAATCCACAAACCACGAAATTCGCGTTTTTTAACACGACGATCGCGATATGCATACTGTCCTGCTTTTTCTGTTTTTTCGCGCGCAGCACGATATGTTGAATGATGACGGCCCAAATAACCCTTGGCACGCGCCAAAATCTTGTTATGTTTTTGTTTTACGGTTGTTCCGCGTTTTACTCTTGCCATGACTGTACCCCCTTACTTATTTCAAACCATATGGGGCCAGGATTTTTGCCTGTCCAACCATGTTTTCGTTCAAATACTGTGGTTTTGCACCTGCTTTGTTTGCACGAGCAGATTTCTTACGCAACAGTTTCTTATGAGAGTTACGTGCAACACGGATTTTACCAGTTGCAGTCATAGATGCACGCTTTTTCAAGTATGACTTTGTTTTTAATTTTGGCATTTTATATCCTCTTATTTAGATGTTTTTATGTGTCTGATGGCAATGCCTTGCCATTTCGACTGACGTTATTTTGGCATAAATTATGGAAAAATCAAGTTTTTATTGAATATCTGATTTTTTAGGGTTAAAGTTAGGAAACAAATGAACCAGACTAAATTATCTTCCAAAATATATCCTTTGATACGAGCCGTTGCATCGGCCGCTGTTTTGCCAGTCTTGTTTATATACGTTATGATTGCAAAACCAGACTATAAACTGATGAATGCGATGTCGCATGTGGTTGTGCCGGTGGCACAATGGGTTGGCGATGTTATAACCTGGCCAATCAGGGTTGTCGGTGGCGCAATTGATAATATTTCCGAAATATCAAATTTGCGTTCGGAAAACGAGGAACTGCGAACAAGATTGGATGAAGCCTTGGCAAACAAAACAATATGCGATATCGCAGTCGGTGAAAATAATAAATTAAAACGAGAACTTAGTATTATTTCTTCACAGCCACGCGATTCTGTTATTGCTGATGTTATTCATGATAACAATGTACTGGGGCATAACACTTATATTATAAATCGTGGGGCGGCTGATAACATTGAACCAGGGATGATTGTTACAACAATGGATTTACAATTGGCAGGTATTATAATTGATGTTGCTGCGCACTTTGCACGTGTTCGCGCATTGACAGATGCAGACACAAATATCGCAGTTCGTATCGTCGGTTCCGAAGTATATGGTTTTATGACAGGAAACGGTTCAAAATATCCAACAATGGGATTTTTCAGCGACCCTGAATTCCAACCAACCAAAGGGTTAAAACTGGTTACCAGTAATATTTCTGGCATAATGCCACAGGGCATTTATGTTGGCGAAATGATTGACAGTATGGATGTAAAAGTTATACAACCTTCAAAATTGTCACGCGTCATGGTACAAAAATTTGATACACATAAAAATGAATACAAATGACAACAAAACTGATTAATTTTTTACGGTTATCGTTTCCATTTTTATTAACAGTGGCATTGTGGCGACTGTCTGGGAATTTTTGGAATCCAGCAGGGATTCTGGCGATAATACCTATCTTTTTTTGTTCATTTGTAAGACCTGTTAATTGGTTTGGGTTGTTTTCTGTATTTATGTGTTTTGTTATTGATTATAAATTTGAAACAGTTTGTTTTTGGCTTGCAATGTATTGTTTGTTTTATGCGATAAACAGCTTTCAAAATATTATTGATATCACAAGAATCGAAGCAAATGGTTTTATTGCTTTCTTTGTTTTTTTTACAATAAATGTATTGTTACAAATCCTTGCGAATTTTACAGGTATAACCATACTTGGTGGAATATGGATGATTATATGGACATCTGCGTTATATGTTCCAATAACCACACTGATACAAAGGGTACAAAATGATTGATAAAGAAGTATCGCGTACCTTTGACAGACGTAGCGCCTTGTTTTTAACAGGTGGTGCGGTGTTGACATCTGTATTGGTGTTGCGTATGTTGCAAATGCAATTATTTAATTATCAAGATTATAAAAAGAAAAGTGAAAGTAATTCTTTTCGTATTCAAATAAATATGCCTGAACGTGGGCAGATTTTATCCAGAAATAATACGCCTATTTCACGCGATATACCAACATATCGAATTTATATCGTTCCAGAAGAAACACATGATATCGATGGACTGATAAAGACTGTTGCAAGTGATTTAAATTTAAAACAGAAAAAAGTTGAAAAAATTCGTGCAAAAATAAAAAAACAATTAAAATTTCAACCTGTTCTGGTCAGCGAAAATTCAAATTGGAAAACACTTGCAAAGTTACAAGCAAAAAATCTGGCGGGTCTGCATGTAGAAAGCGGTTATTCGCGTGTATATGAACTGGGACCCGCTGGGGCACAAATTTTTGGGTATGTTGGTGAACCATCGAGAGCTGTGCCAAACGCACCATTTTTAACAACAGGCATAACCGGTCTTGAAAAAAAGTTTAATGATAATATGAAGGGTGAAACAGGTCAGACCGTTATGATAACAAACGCTGTTGGTCGTATCACAGGCGAAGACAAATCGCAATATATTGCGCCAACAACAGGCGGTAATATCAAAACAACAATTAACGAACATATTCAGCGCACAATGTACGACGCGCTGACCCAACATCGATCTGGTTGTGGTGTGGTGCTGGACATTGAAACAGGTGATATAATATCAATGGTTTCTACCCCCAGCTTTGACCCAAATATTTTTCAACAAGACGATGGTGATGAATATATCGATAATCTGCGCAAAGATATTGCAAAGCCATTTATGAACAAGGCAATCGAGGGTTTATATCCACCTGGATCTACATTTAAAATTGTCGTTGCGCTGGCAGGGCTTGAATCTGGTGCAATAACTGCAAATGAAAAAATATTTTGTCCAGGATATTGGGACTATGGTGACAGAAGATATCACTGCTGGGAACACAAGGGTCATGGAAAAATGGATTTGGCTGGTGCGTTAAAACATTCTTGTGACATTTATTTCTATCAAATTGCATTGCGTATCGGTATTGATGCAATCAAAGAAATGGCAATAAAATTGGGACTGACAGAAAAATATATGGATGATATTTTATCGCGTGAAATGGCCGGCATTATGCCAGACAGATATTGGAAAGAAAAAAATGTCGGATATCATTGGGTTCATGGTGACACTATTATTTCTGGCATTGGCCAAGGATTTATTTTGACGAACTGTTTACAGTTGGCTGTGATGATGGCACGCACATCTTCTAATAAAATTGTTATACCAAGACTAATTGATGACGGGTCAAGACCACAATTTAAAAATTTAGGATTGCAACAAAAGAACATAAAATATGTTCAACAAGGTTTAGAAGGCGTTCTTAAAAAAGGTGGCACCGCCGCAGGCAGCGCAATCAATGTGAACGGCAAACGTATGGGCGGAAAAACAGGGACTTCACAGGTTCGCAGTATTTCCAAAAAAGAACGTGAAAGTGGGGTACTAACAAACGAACAGTTAAAGTGGAGTATGCGAAACCATGGACTGTTCGTAGGATATGCACCAACAGACAAACCTAAATATGTCGTATGTGTTATTACAGAACACGTTGGTTCCAGTACACCTGCGGCCAGAACAGCATCAACAGTTATGAAGGAATTGTTAAAATAAAATGGCAAAACAAACACGTGTATCTAATGCAAATATGATGACATTACCAGAAAAACTGGGACGTTTTTCATGGGGGCTGTTTGTACCAATGTGTATGGTTTTAACAATATCTATTGTTGTTTTATATTCAGCGGGGGGTGGAAATTGGCGCCCATTTGCGTTGTCGCAATTAATGAAGATTATAATTGCATTTGGTGTATTTTTTGTTGCTGCATTTACAAATATAAAAACATGGATTAAGTCAGCTTATTTAATTTATGCGATTGCGCTGATTATGATTGTTTTAGTGACGTTTGTTGGGCATACAGGTATGGGCGCACAACGCTGGTTAAATCTGGGATTTATTCATATTCAACCATCAGAACTGATTAAAATTGCGCTGGTTTTGGCATTAGCACGCTATTTTTCGTGGTACAATTCTGTAGAGCTGGGACAAATAAAAAATTATATTGCACCAATATTAATGTTGCTGGTTCCATTTGGCTTAATTGTTGCCCAACCCGATTTGGGGACAGCATTATCATTGGGCATGATTACAGTCGGAATCTTTTACATTGTCGGCGCAAATAAAAAGTGGTTTATAATCGCTGCAATACTGGGACTGATGGCTGCACCTGTGGTTTGGTTTGGTGGTCTGCACGACTATCAGCGCGGTCGTATTATAACTTTCTTAAATCCAGACAGTGATATTCATGGCGCAGGTTATCAAATAAATCAGGCAAAAATTGCTTTTGGCAGTGGTGGTATGACAGGCAAAGGATATATGAAGGGGTCGCAATCACAGCAATCATTTTTGCCAGAAAAACAAACAGACTTTATATTTACTATGCTGGGCGAAGAATTCGGATTTATCGGAGCTTTTGGTCTGTTAATGATATATACTTGGATTATTATCGTATTGTTTTGGGCTGCAAAAATGTGCCGAAATCGATTTGGACAATTAATTTGTTTTGGTTTTATGTTGAACTTTTTTGTTTATTATTTTATAAATATCTCTATGGTTTTGGGTTTACTGCCAACTGTTGGTGTGCCGCTGCCGTTAATGTCTTTTGGTGGCAGCAGTTTATTATCACTGATGTTTGGGTTCGGTTTATGCCAAAATGCATACATTCACAAAGATCAACAGTTATCTGCCAAAGGAAGTTAAGGTTATGAATTTACTTATCGTGGAATCACCATCAAAAGCAAAAACAATTGAAAAATATCTGGGCAGCGGGTGGCGCGTTATCGCATCTGTTGGTCATGTGCGCGATTTGGTTCCAGAAAATGGCAGTGTTGATACAAATAATAACTTTGCAATGAAATGGCAAATTATGCCAGGCAAAGAAAAACAAATAAAATTAATAACTGACGAATTAAAAAAAGCAGATGCTGTCTATTTGGCAAGCGACCCTGACCGCGAAGGGGAAGCAATTGCATGGCATTTGCTGGATATTTTAAAAAACAAAAAACTGTTAAAAGATAAAAAAGTATATCGTGTTGCTTTTCATGAAATTACAAAAAAAGCGGTGCAAAGCGCTATTGAAGCCCCACGTGAAATTGATGAAAATCTGGTTGATGCATATCTGGTTAGACGCGCATTGGATTATTTAATTGGATTTGGAATATCACCGTTGTTGTGGCGCAGAAATTTGGGAAAATCTGCAGGTCGTGTACAATCTGTGGCTGTTAAATTAGTTGTCGATCGCGAAAAAGAAATCGAATCTTTCGTTCCTGTTGAATATTGGAGCTTGGATTCAAATTGCAACATAAACAACGCAAAATTTAATGCAATGTTGTCTAAATTCAATGGCAAAAAAATCGAAAAAATGACCATTGAAAACAAAATGCAAATTGATGACATTTTGTTGAAAATTGGTCAACCAACAATTAATGCAGCTGTTATAAATATTGATAAAAAGAAAACATTGCGCAAACCAGCAGCACCGTTTACAACATCAACCTTGCAACAGGAAGCTGCACGAAAATTATACTTTGCATCAAAACGCACAATGAGTGCTGCGCAAAAACTGTATGAACAAGGTTTGATTACTTATATGCGTACAGACGCAACAAATTTAAATACAGATGCGGTTAACGAAATTCGCGGATTTATTGAACGCGAATACGGAAATAACTTTGTTCCAAGCAAACCAAACGTATATGCAACAAAATCAAAAAATGCCCAAGAAGCACACGAAGCAATTCGTCCAACGCATTTTGAAAAACCTGCAACAGGGCTGTCTGGTGACGAAGCAAAATTATACGATTTGATTTGGAAAAGAACAATTGCGTGTCAAATGTGTAACGCAGAATTTGATTCTGTTGTGGCTGATATCGAAACAGAAAACAAAATTGCTGTATTCCATGCAACTGGCTCGACACGTACATTTGATGGTTTTATGAAGGTTTATACCGAAGATAAAGATGATGAAGAAGATAATAAAGAATCAAAATTACCTGTGTTAAATATTGGTGATACAATTCAAATTACAGAATTGCTGCCAGAACAACACTTTACACAGGCGCCGCCAAGATATACCGAAGCATCACTGGTAAAAAAACTAGAAGAACTGGGTATTGGACGACCTTCGACATATGCAACAATTATGTCAACGATTGTCGACAGAAATTATGTTGAACAAGATAAACAACGCAGATTCCATCCAACCAGTGGTGGATGGGTTATTGCATCTTATTTATCAAAATATTTTACAGAATTGGTAAATGTGAACTTTACCGCAAAAACAGAAGACACTTTGGACGATGTTTCAAATGGTAAAACTGATAAAATTGATGCATTGAACGCGTTCTGGAACCCAACCAGCAATATGATTGATGGCGCAAGAACAATTAAAACCAGCGATATTATCGATGAAATAAATTCTTTTATGAATAAACACTTGTTCCCAGATGGTAATGATACTTGTCCTGAATGTGGCGGTAAACTGGGTATAAAATTATCAAAATTTGGTCCGTTTATTGGTTGTGAAAAATATCCAACTTGCAAATATACGAAACAGTTAAATAAAAATGATAAGATTGTACCAGATACAGAAACTGCCGTACTGCCAAAATCTGGAACTGTTGATTTAGGTGATGGTATTGAATTTAAAATTGGTAAATTTGGCCCATATGTAACAGATGGAATAAAAAATGTTTCTGCAAAACAATATAGTGCAGATACAATTACACTGGAAATCGCACGTGAATTGTTAACAAATATTGTAAAGAAAGCAGAACCTGTAAAAATTGGTGAAAATCCAGCAACAAAAAAAATGATTTTCTTTTATCCAACAGGACGTTATGGGGCATATATTTC
The DNA here is from genome assembly GCA_045631065.1 of Candidatus Enterousia sp. GTDB lineage: Bacteria > Pseudomonadota > Alphaproteobacteria > Rs-D84 > Rs-D84 > Enterousia. The sequence goes on from JAZQUA010000054.1 coordinate 7,164, forward strand.
ATCAAATCGTGTTAATGTTTCTGTGCGTGAAATGCCGGATTTAGAAACAGCAATAAATTTAATTAACAACAAGGCAACAAAGAAATAATGGCAAAATTTGACAATAATTTTACCGATGAATTACGCGCCAGATTATCAATCGTTGATGTGGTCGGACGTCGTGTTCCGTTGGTAAAAAAAGGTCAAAATTATTGGGGATGCTGTCCGTTCCATAATGAAAAAACACCCAGCTTTTCTGTGAACGAAGAAAAAGGTTTTTATCATTGTTTTGGCTGTGGTGAACATGGCGATATTATTTCTTTTACAATGAAATCTAATAATATGGAATTTGTGCCTGCTATTACAGAACTGGCAAATATGGCAGGAATAAAAATGCCTGATTTTAAGCCTAAAAACCCAGATGTTGCCAAACACGAAGAAGAACTGTTTAATATTTGCGAGCTGGCCGCACAAACATATTCTGAAAAACTGTTCACACCAGATGGCGCACATGCGTTGGAATACGTGCGAAATCGTGGGTTCAGTGATGATATGATAAAAAAATATCGTATTGGATACGCACCAAAAAACAATATTATCGCTGGTAAATATGCAAATTCAAAATACTTGATTGATTCTGGACTTTGTCGGCGTGGTGATTACGGTATGTATGACTTTTTTCGCGACAAGTTAATGTTTCCTATATTTAATGCAAACGGTAAAATTGTTGCTTTTTCGGGACGTTCTTTGGATGGCAGTGAACCAAAGTATATAAATACATCTGATACAGATATTTTCCACAAAAGAAAAACAGTATTTGGATTAAATTTTGCACGTGATGCAATTCATCGCGCAAATCGCAGTATTATTGTCGAAGGGCAAATTGATGCAATAAAAATGCAAACCGGTGGTTTTGCAGAAACAGTCGCACCACTTGGCACTGCACTGACCGAAGACCATATTGCAATTTTATGTAAATCAAACAGAAATATCGTATTTTGTTTTGATGGCGACGGTGCAGGGTTAAAAGCGGCTGCACGCGCATGCAGTATTGTTATGCCTTTTTTACGCGATACATCAGATGTAAAATTTGCATTTGTCAGTGGCGGCAAAGACCCTGATGAAATTTTAAAAACAAGTGGCGAAAGTGCAATGCGTAAAATTATCGATGACGCTGTGCCACTGGTTGATTTTTTATGGCAGATTACAAATAACAATTTTTTAACATCTACACCTGGTGGACGCAGTCAGGCAGAAAAATTCTTGAAAAAAGAATTAGAAAAAATTACGGATTCTGAATTAAAAGCAGAATATGAAAAAGAATACAATAACCGTAAATTCAATACATGGCATCGATGGAAACGCAACGATTCTGCCGCACAGATAAAATTACCAGATATTGATTTAATAACAAAAAACACATTGATTTATATTGTAAATGCATATCCAGAACTGGCAGAACAATATCTTGATTTTTTAACAACATTAAATATTGATTTTGATGGAAATGCACCTGTTTTAAATCTTGATAAAACAGCTGCTGAAAAATATATCGTATCTTTGAAACTGCAAAGGTATTTGGACAGATTAAATTTAACAAAAAAAGAATTAACAAACAAACTATTGTCTGGCGATGAATCTGTTCGTGATGAAATATCTGAAATTGGTTCCGATATTGAATCCGCCAAGGAAAAACTAGAAAAATTAATTAGTTTATAAAAAAGCCGGATTTTTTTAGTGGTTAGTGACGGCAAAAAATTTTAATACGTTGTATTATTAATAAATAATTATTATTCCTTCACTAACCTCTTACACTATATACTATCCACTAATAAAAATCCCCCAAACGGGGGATTTTTATTTCTGTTTTTCTTTTATTTTTTTGAAATAAACATCTGGTAATAATATCCTTCCAATTGTTTCAATAACATGTGGGTCACAACAATTTCCAGATTTAATATTTTCTGCGCATTTTTTATTACGTTCCCTGTCGGTTAATGTCTTGTTACATTTGCAACATTTCATTGAATTTGGAACTGTTGGGTATATAACCAATCTGTCAACAGAATATTTTTTACCATCTTTATCAATTCTTGAAGCAGTCATATATTCTACGCTTATGTCCAACAGACATTTTCTTTGTTTTGGTTTTACGGTTTTTAATTTTTCAACCAACTTTAATGCTTGTTCTTGGGTGATATTGTCACATAATTCAATTTTTCCCAACAAAAAAGAAAAATCTGCATCCATTAAAACTTTTGTATTTTTTTCGGTTTTATTCATATGTGAACTCCTCTTAATTTTATCATTATAAATAATAACACTTATTTTTTTATTGTCAATATTTATTATATATTTGCGATTGGTGATTTTTGCGTCTATAATACAAAAAAACAAACAACAAAAGGTCTAAATATTATGGCTTCAATTTTTGTATTTCCAGGTCAGGGCGCACAAAGTGTCGGTATGGGTAAAGATTTATATGATAATAACGCTGCCGCACGCGCGGTATTTGACGAAGTTGACGATGCGCTTGGTGAAAAATTATCAGATATTATTTTTAATGGTCCAATGGAAGAATTAACGCTGACCGCAAATGTTCAGCCTGCAATTATGGCAACATCTATTGCAATGTTACGTGCCAGCGGCGAACAATTACCAGAATATGTTGCAGGACACAGTCTTGGTGAATATACAGCATTATGTGCGGCTGGCGCATTATCTGTTGGCGATACGGCAAAATTGTTACGTGCACGCGGAAATGCAATGCAAAGCGCTGTGCCAGTTGGACATGGTTTAACAGCTGTGGTTCTGGGTATGGAAATTGATGCGCTGCGCGCAATATGTGACAAGGCAGGATGTGATGTTGCAAATGATAATTCTGCAGGTCAGGTTGTAATTTCTGGCGCCAAAGATGCTGTTGAAACCGCAATGTCAATGGCCAAAGAACAAGGCGCAAAACGTGCGATGCCGTTGGCATTGTCTGTTCCTGTACACTGTCGTATTCAACAACCTGCGGCAGATGCAATGATGGCGGCACTGGAAATGGTTGAATTTAAGACGCCATCTGTTCCATTAATATCAAACAAAACTTGCACACCATTAACAGATATTAGTGAAATCAAAGAAGCCTTGGTTTATCAAATGACACATGGTGTACGTTGGCGTGAAAGTGTTTTAAATATGGCAGAACTGGGTATCACAGATATGATTGAAGTTGGACCAGGTTCTGTTCTAACAGGTCTGTGTTCACGTATTACAGATAAAATAACCGCAAATAAATTGGAGATATAAGATGTTTGATTTAACAGGACGTGTTGCATTAATCACAGGCGCAACAGGTGGTATTGGTTTGCAAATTGCAAAAAAAATGAAACAAGCGGGCGCAACTGTTGTTGTTTCTGGCCGTAATATTGCAAAAATGAATGCAGAATTTGATGATGAATATATCAAGATTCCTTGTGACTTGGCAACAGACGGTGGGGCGGTTGAACTGATTATGGAAACAATTGAACGCGCCGGCAAAATCGACATTTTAATCAATAATGCAGGTATTACCAAAGATACTTTGCTAATGCGTATGAGTGATGAACAATTCGAAGATGTTATAAATACTAATTTGCGTTCGTGCTTTAAAATGTGTCGTGCTGCAATTATGCCTATGATGAAAAACAGATATGGCCGTATTATTAATATGGCATCAATTATCGGTGTTATCGGTGGCGCAGGTCAGGCAAACTATGCTGCAAGTAAGGGTGGTATGATTGCAATGACAAAATCAATCGCAGCCGAAGTCGCATCACGTGGAATTACAGCCAACGCAATCGCACCAGGATTTATTAAAACGCCAATGACAGATGTCTTGCCCGAAGAATTAAAGAAAACATATCTGTCACAAATCCCAGCAGGTCGATTTGGCGAACCAGAAGATATTGCAAATGCATGTGTATTCTTGGCAAGTGAAGAAGCATCTTATATCAACGGTCAGGTTTTACATATTAATGGTGGTATGGGACGTTTTTAAGTATGCAAGAATTTGATGTTATTGTTATCGGTGGTGGACACGCAGGGGTCGAAGCGGCATCTGCGGCTGCACGTCGTGGCGCAAAAACATTGCTGATAACACAGGCAAAATCAGACCTGGGTGCACTGTCTTGTAACCCAAGTATTGGCGGACCAGGTAAATCACAAATGGTTGCAGAAATAACCGCGCTTGGTGGTGTAATGGGACGTGCCGCAGACAGGTCAGGAATTCATTGGCGAACATTAAATGCAACACATGGTGCTGCAACCCAGGCATTACGCGCACAGATTGATCGCAATATGTATCACAATGCAATTGTTGATATTTTGTCTGAATATGAAAATTTAAGCATTGTATTTGAACCTGTGAAGGATTTAGATATAAAAAACAAAACGGTGAACAATAAATTTATTGCAAAATCAATCGTTCTGACAACAGGTACTTTTTTGCGCGGCATTGTAACACGCGGAAATGAAAAGATATCATCTGGTCGCTTGCAAGACGATGGAACATATCAAGATGCAGATAAAAATATTTCAGATGTTTTATCTGAAAATGGTTTCAAAATTTTGCGTTTAAAAACTGGTACACCAGCACGCATAAAAAAAGATTCTATTGATTTTTCTGTTTGTGAAATTCAACCGGGCGACACACCACACGATTGGTTTGCAGATGGTGATAAAACAAATAATTATGACAGTGTTTGCTTTATCACACATACAACAGAAAACACACATAATGTTATTCGCGAAAACATAAAAAATGCACCAATGTATAACGGTGATATTGTCGGTACCGGCCCGCGTTATTGCCCCAGTCTGGAAGACAAGGTTATGCGTTTCCCAGAACATACATCGCATCATGTTTTCTTGGAGCCCGAAGGTTATAACAGCGACTTGATATATCCAAATGGGATATCAACCAGCTTTGGCAGTGATATTCAAGATAAATGGATTCGTACAATTCCAGGCTTGGAAAATGCACAAATTATACGATATGGTTATGCAATTGAATATGATGCAATTGATGCACGTGCATTAAACGATAAGTTACAATCCAAAGACATACCATATATGTTCTTTGCGGGACAAATAAATGGAACATCAGGTTACGAAGAAGCCGCCGCCCAAGGATTGGTCGCTGGGGCAAATGCTGCGGCATATGCATTGGGGATTGAACCGTTAATTCTGGATAGAACAAATGCAATGATTGGTGTTTTGATTGATGACATAACAACACTGGGGGTTGATGAACCGTATCGTATGTTCACATCACGCGCAGAATACCGTCTGTCACTGCGTTGCGATAACGCAATTGCACGCCTTGGAACAATTGGGATTGAACTGGGGCTGATAACAGATGCATGGTATGAAAAAATATATAATCTGAAAAAAGATATTATTGACCAAAATGATAAATTTTATGCAGGTTATATCGCACGTAACGAACGTGAAATTGCAGCATATAAACGTGATGCAGATTTAAAAATTCCATCAGACTTTGAATACGATAACTTGCCAGGACTAACAAACGAATTGATTGAAAAATTAAATGCATCGCGTCCTGAAAATATTGCGGACCTGTCGCGTATTTCTGGTATGACGCCTGCTGGTATTATGGTTGTATTGCGCAAAATAAAATGTGGAAACAAATAAGGATTTTACAATGAGAGAAGGTATTAAAAAAAATATTTATTATGAACTGCGTATGAATAATGTTTTGGTAGAGCAAACAAACGATTCTACCAACTATACTTTCGGTCGTTATTGCATATATAATTATTATGATTGGATGATTATTGGAAAACTTAATCCCAAAAGCGGTGTATTTGTTTATATGAATGAATTCAGTTGGGATGATGAAATTTCAGGGGTCAATGACACTTATGATATATATATTGCGGCAATAAACAAGTCGGAAGGCAAGGCATATATTGACCCTTATAAAAATATTCCTGCAAATATTGCAATAAAAGAATCAACCAAGAAGTTCGGCAAAAAAATACAAAAAGATATTGGTGACTTTTTACCATATGATATGTCAAAACAACAACATCTAAGAACGGTTGTTAAAATGAAACGTCTGTTGGAACAAGCAATCAAAGAACATTATACCAAACAAAAGTCTTGATAAATGCAGTTTTGTTATGTAGTATTCTGTGCGTAGATGCCGGTATAGCTCAGCTGGTAGAGCATCTCATTCGTAATGAGGGGGTCGTAGGTTCAAGTCCTATTACCGGCACCAGAAATAAAAAAATCCCCGATTGGGGATTTTTTATTTTGTCTTTTGCGTTCTATCAAAACAAGTATATTTACTTTTAAGTTTGTGTTTTTGAACATCAATTGCAGATTGAACCTGTTTTTGTTCTGTGGCATTAAACACATATACTGCGCCATCCATATTTACCAGAAATGATGTAACCTGACCATTTTTGTCGCAATAAACCAGCGCAAATCCATCTGGGGAATAAATACGATATTCGTCTGGCCACTTTTTTATTTGAGTTGCAGCATTTATACAATTTAAAAGTTTTTTTAATGTCATACTAATCCCCTTTATTTTAAATGAGTTTTGAATTGTTCTACAAAAGATGCGGTTTCTTTTTTTACGCTTTGTGCTTTGCATGCGTTTTCTTTGTTTACAAACAAATTATACATTTGTTTAGCCAGTTCTTTATTTTTTAACGTATGCTCGGCTGTTTTATTCGTAGGTATTGCCTTAACATCAATCGATATAGTTAAGCCGTTTACTTGTTTTCCAAAGTCATTTACATCGAAAATAAAAGATATATTTTCTGAACCTTGAATTTTCCAAATATGTTCATCGTGTCCCCCGCCAAATGGACGAATATGTTTTGTAACAATTTTTTTATCACGCAAAGCAGCCTTTGTAATTTCAAAAATACTGTTATCAGATGTATTTTTGTTGTGTTTTATATCGTTTTTCATAATTCGTATACCTTTGTCCAACACAAACATAGCACAGAAAAACCACTTGTCAATTTGTTAATACAATACTTGCATTTTGTTTTTTTAGTGTGTACAATTCGCCGTATGAAACAAACAACAATAATTATTATTAAATAACTGGCACTGCGCTTTGGCGGTGGCTGGGGCGCATAGGCGCCTTTTTTTAATGATAAAAATAATACGGAGTATATAAAGATATGTCATACCCAAAAACAGATCCACG
>JAZQUA010000055.1:0-5908 GCA_045631065.1 Candidatus Enterousia sp.
GGCATCATATTCTGCATATTTATTATCATCACCGGCGATGGCATCACACTGAACCTTGACCGAATTTTCCATACATATACCGTATGTTCTTAAATCAGATTCACCCTTGGATGCACTGACCCCAATCTCAGACAAGAAAGCTGGCATTTGTTTTTCGTCGGCATATTTCTTACCTGTATCATCTGTTTCTCCAAAACCATACTTCATAATTACGTATGTTTGTTTTTCATCTTCTGTCTGTGCTTTACCATCCTTGTCCACGCCTTTGGTCACAGTTTTGGTGCGTTCAATATCTTCCTTGGAAGCCTCACCAAGATGGAAAGAGTCAATCCAAATACCTTCTGCTGTTTCACAGGCATCAGACAACATCACAGATAGCTCTGACGTAATTGATGCAGATAATTTACTTACAACATTTGTATAATCCAACAAATCTGCATTCATACGTGTATCATTCGCATCTATGTTAACATCACAATAAATACGTGCACGATCCAATAAATTCTTTTCCAATACATCACGTGCCATATTGCGGCAACCCCATGGGTACTGATGTCCAGAATCCGAAGAACCCGGCGCACACAATTCTTGGGCATATTTTGCCATTGCATCCGCGCAACCTTCGGCAATTTTTGTACTGTCAACTGTTGCAACGTAATCCAACAACGCGCCTAAACCGCACTGTGTCGCATTTTCAATCTGTCCTTGACTATTAAATTTACACGCTGTCATCGCCTGGTTATGCGGTACATACAACGCAGCACAGGCTGCAACCTTGTCAGAACACATTGCGCGCGCCGCATTCGCTGCAATCGCACCAGCAGATTGTGCAGACGTTGTGTCAAGATTTTTCAAGCCACCCGACTCTTTATCATAACAATCAGCCATTGTTTGAACACAAGAAGATTTTACCTGTTCAATCTTTTCATCTTGGGCCTGGGCAATTTCAATAATCGCATAGCTCTTGAATTCAGACCAGACAGTATCTGCAATACCACGACATGAATCCAATGCGGTTTCTGCATAAATCCTTTTACCATCCAGCCATTTTTTAAATTCTTCATTCTTCTTATCTTCTGGCTTATATAAATTAATTACTTCAACCAATCTGAATAATAACGGTGAATAAACTGGCTCACCAGTTGACGGACTTATATATTGTCCCGATGGATCCAAACAACGTTTATAGTTTTCACCACAGGCTGTATCCATTGTCATTGCAGTTTGAACCTTACTCAAACATTCGTTAACATCTGCAGAATTATGCGAACGATGTTCCTCTAAACGTGCCGCAGTCAACATTTTACTTGCTTCACGAACTGTATTTTGAATTGCCTGACGTTGGGCATCCAGTTTCTTTTCATATAAATTACAATCCTGGGTAATCATAATTGTATATGAACTGGTCGCCATATTTAACAATGCATTCGATGTACATGAATCCGCTGTAATTTCCAAGCACTGTTTGTTTGCTTCGTTATATAATTCTTGACCGGACATTTCTGCCATATTTGGGCCACCACGTTTTGACCCACCACCAAACAATGAATCCGTTGAACCGCCACCCCACAAATCATCCATATCAACAGAAAATCCTGTACTTAGGCTGCTAAAATCCAAAGATGTTGACTGTTTTTTTGGTTCTGCTGTTTTCTTTTTGCCACTTAACAGTTCAGTAATATCGTTCAACTTTTCTGCAGCACTACTGACGTCTTTTTTAATTGCCGCTTCACCAACTGTTGCAGTGTACATCGCACTAACTTCAGCCGCAGTCTTATCAACAGCATTTAATTCATTATCTTCGAACGATTGTAATATCAGTTTAATTTCTTCGAATGTTGCCTCTGTCTCTTGAAATTCGGTGAATTTCTGACTGCAATAACAACGGCGAAATGTATCATTTGCGTTTGCACAGAACTGATCCATACATGTCGCATACGAATCGCGACACTGACCATATCCGCCACCAATCTTTGAAATATCATTAAAGACCGCTGTTGCGCGCGCCATATTTGCCGCACGTGCCATACCTAGATTAGATACAGCCTTGGACGCACTGCGCGCATTGTTCTTTATACCAGGAACCGCACTGCGCCCCAAATTCGCCTTGGTCACTGTGCCTGCACGGGCAGGGGTCGTCGCACTGCGCACAGATGTGGTTGCAGAACGATTTGCCATATTAGCAGACTTCACCGCAGTCGCACGACCTGTACGTGCAACCGTTGTCTTGGTCGCAGCACTGCGCGCACTGACATTATTCTGGGTCGCGCGTGCAGATGTTGCACCACCACGACTGACCACAGATGCAGCTGTTCCATCACCGCGAGTCATAACCTTGGCCGATGAATTACGTGCTGTATTTGCATTTGCAGAAACGGCACTGCGTGGATTTGGCGCCTGATCTGCAACACCAGATGTCGCAGCCAAACACATCGCTAAAACCGCAGGAAACTGATAAAAATGTTTAAACATGGCTTTCACTTTCTTTCTCTCTTTTGTTGCATTTTATCATTTTTTACATATTTGAATCAATAGCTAATTTTTACTTTATATCTTTTTTATTAACCAACCCCATATTCACCCCCCAAAATAATGAATACTTTTCATACGCAGAATCATAATTTTGATACGCAGCCACACCATCTGATTTATCGCCCGCATCCATCAGCTGCATTGATTCCAGCAATAATTGTTCTGATATCTGCCTGTTTTTATCTGATTTTTTTACAATTCTATCCATCAGTTCACCACGCACACCAGACACCATTTTAAATAAATCTGAATTTTTGTCTGATAATATGTCTTCGATAAATAATAGATTCATCAGCCCAATCGTCAAATCTTGGTCAGACGACAAATCAAGACGATTTGTTTTCTTGGCCATATCCGCCGTTTCAACCATATGCTTTAATTTATCAGTTTTCATATTAGTCCTTTTTTATTACGCCACGCATATGCGCTGATCTGGCACGTGAATTATTTTCTAATTCCGCATCTGTCGGTGTTTGTGCACGAATTAGTTCAAATGGGGCAGGGGTCAATACCGGCATTCTTGGATCACCCAACGGTGTCGTCCATACGCGAAAAGTATTCTTTACAATTCTATCTTCTAGGGAATGAAAGGTCACACAGATACATTTCCCACCATTTTTTAACAAATTTGGCACAGCAGACAAGGCGCGTTCCAGTTCCCCCATCTCGTCATTCACAGCAATACGCAGCGCTTGAAACACTGGCGCAATATCATTCGGATTATAAATCAAGTCACGCAATTCAAATGTCATCTGGGGCAGCACATCTTTTATCGCAGCCGCCAAAACGTTCGCCTTTTTTAAATCACCATATGTGCGTAAAATGTCCGCTAATTCCGCCACAGACAGCTTTTCGATTAATTGCGCCGCAGTTATACCGACATCAGACATACGCATATCAAGTGGTGCATCAAACCGAAATGAAAAACCACGTTCTGGCACATCAATCTGCATCGAAGAAATCCCTAAATCAAATACAATCGCATCAACTGTACAATCTAATTCTGATATATGCGAAAAAGTCTGGGGGATAAAATGAAATCTGTCGCCAAATTCAACCTTTATTGCATCTGCATCAGCCACAACGTTCGAATCCCTGTCAAACGCAATAACGCGCGCACCCGCATCCAAGAAAGCACGTGAATATCCGCCCGCACCAAATGTACAATCAACAACCGTCTTGCCAGAAATGTCGCCCAAGGCACCCAAAACATTGTCAAGTAATACAGGTATATGCTTCATTTGTTATCACTCCACCTCTATCCGCAATCCAAGTGCATTCAAATCTGCAATCGTTGTGTTACCCAATTCAACCCCGCCAGGCAACGCCATTGTTGCCATCTTGTCTGCACCATACAGATTTAATACAACCTGGGTATATCCACGTGGCAGGGCAACAATCGCTTTTTTCACATCTTGCAATACAGCCCTGTCACGAATGTCCATCGTTATCTTTCTGGCAACCCTTGCCACCCATTGAGTCAATGGCACAATAGAATCAACAAAAACAGATACCCTGTCATCACGATTTGAAGTCTTGCCAGATATTAAGACAACTGTTTCAGATGATAAAATCTGAGAAAAATCAATCGCCATATCGCCAAATGCCACAGCATCAATATTACCCATACTGTCTGATGCGTTAATAGTTATCATTTCTTTACCTGTCTTGGTGCGACGACGACTAAATGAATTAACATTAACAGCAATCTGAACCGGCTTTCTGTCACCTAAACTTGCCAATGTTGCACTGGTTGCCAAACCTGCCGATTGTATCAAATGCTTGTACTGATCCAGCGGATGCGCCGAAATATAAAATCCAAGTGTAGATAACTCATGTTCCAAACGCTGACCAAATGTCCAAGGTGCTGTCTTTGGCAAATTTTTGTGCAATCTGTCTTCGACAACATCATCTTCGACGGTATTCGCAAACAATGATAACATATTCGCGCCATCACGAGATTTTGCCGCATAAGACAATATCGCATCCGCATTCATATAAATCGCAGCACGATTTGGTTCTAACGAATCCAAAACACCAGTTTTTGCAAATGCTTCCAATATGCGTTTGTTCATAATAGGCGCACAACGTTTCGCAAAGTCTGTCAAATTCTTGAAACGACCGTTTGCTTTTCTTTCTGCGACAATCGCATCTGTTGCAACCGTTCCGACACCCTTTAATGCAGCCAACGCATAAACAATCTTGCCATCACGTACTGTGAACAATGATTCACTCTCGTTTATATCAGGTGCGACAATTTGTATGCCAAAATTAGACTTCGCATCATCGACAAACAGCGCTAATTGATCTGTGTCATTTAAATTACTGGACATTGATGCAGCCAAAAATTCTGGAGTATAATTTGCTTTTAAATATGCACACTGATTTGCAACAATTGAATACGCAATTGCATGTGATTTATTAAACGCATACTTAGCAAATTCTTTAAACTTTTCCCACAAATCCTTTGCAGTTGCACGATCAAGAGTCTGTTCCTTTTCGCACCCTTCATAGAATTTTCCTTCCAATTCGTTCAACATTTCAATCAGTTTTTTACCCATCGCCTTGCGCACGTTGTCTGATTGACCGCGTGTAAAGCCCGCCAAAGCACGTGTCAGCTGCATAACTTGTTCTTGATAAACAATAATCCCATACGTTTCTTTTAATATTGGTTCAGCCTTTGGATGAACATATTCGATTTGTTCTTCACCATGCATACGCGCAATAAATTGTGGAATAAATGCAATAGGCCCCGGACGATTCAACGCATTCAAAGCCGAGATTTCCAAAAAACTGGTCGGGTGCATTTTGCGCAGGGTTTGCTGAACAAACGGGGCATCGAATTGGAATATACCTTCGGTCAGTCCCTGTTGCCACAACTTCATTGTTTTTGCATCATCGGTTGGAATCTGGTCCAAATCGATATTAATCCCGCGCGTTTGCTGAATAAGGCGCGTTGCATACTTTAACACAACCAGTGTTTCCAATCCCAAAAAGTCAAACTTAATCAGGCCCGATTTTTCCAGATATTTACCGTCATACTGACACGATGGCAGCGGGTTGGCCGGGTCGCGATATACGGGCGCAATCTTGGTTGTAGGGCGGTCCCCAATAACAACACCACACGCATGCTGGCCCAGGTTGCGCAAAGAACCCTCTAATTCTTCGGCAACGGTCACAACCTTGTTCAAATCTTCGTCATTATTCAAAATATCTTGAATCTCAGTTGACATTCCAACCGCATCTTTTAATGTTTTGGCATCCTGCGGAATTAACTTAGACAATCTATCAGACTTGGAATAGGGCATACCATAAACACGCCCAATATCACGAATTGCACCACGTGCCTGCAAACTACCAAATGTAATAATACGGC
>JAZQUA010000056.1:0-8589 GCA_045631065.1 Candidatus Enterousia sp.
GCCTGCAATCCCAGTACCACTGGCCAAGAAACATTCAGAACCAATTACAACACCATGCGCAATCTGACACAAGTTATCAATCTTGGTTCCATCACCAATCGTTGTGTCTGTCATCGCGCCACGATCAACACAGGTATTTGCCCCAATCGATACACGTTCACCAATTACAACACGACCAACGTGCGGTATAAATATGTTTTTACCATTCTGACGCGTATAACCAAAACCATCTTTGCCAATAACCGCATTTGCGTTAATCACACTGTCTGCACCAATGGTTGCGTTTTCAATGTGCGCCCCACTGTGAACAACAGTATTACGTCCCAATACAACACCACGACCAATGTATGCGCCTGGATAGATTTTTACCCCGGGTTCAATCGATGCACCACGTTCAATTGTTACAAACTGGCCAACATAATTAGTGCGTTTTTTACGGAAAAATACACCGCGTTCGATAAAAGCATGCTTGCTGATACCAAATCTTGGTTTCTCGCGATAAATTTCACCCAGAATCTTTACAATATTGCCGCGCGGGCTGTCTGTGATTAACAGTGTTGTGCCCTGTGGTGCGTGTTTTGCCATTTCTGGTTGAACCAAGATTACAGTCGCGCGCGTGTTTTCCAATACAGAAATTGGCAAAATCTTGAACGCGTTACTGTTTTGTTCTGTGGAATAAAAAGCCAACTGACCTGGTTTCGCATCTGCGATTGGCGCAACACCGCGAACAGGCGCGTTTGCATCGCCACGTAATTCCAGACCAAATTTGGCCGCCAATGCGCCAGCTGTGGTTTTGCTTGCTGCTGGCATAAACAAGTTTTTTATAAAATTCATCATAGCGCCCAAATTATAAATCAAAAAAATATGTAACGCCACACTTTTATACAAATATATTTTTTTCTTGTTTTTTTACGATTCGTATATATAATATGTAACGTTCTTAAATAAATTTTTAAGGGCGGGGTTGAAAAACCCCACTCTTTCAATAAGACATCTGAAAAACACAAAGGAGTAAGCAAATGTCTTTTGTATCTATGCCTCGTCAAGACTTGTTGTTGGCTATTGATTCTTTGGCCCAAGAAAAGCAGATTGACCGCGAAATCGTTATTGAATCACTGGAAGCTGCGATTGCAAAAATCGCTAAACATAAATATGGCGAAGAATTTAATATCATCGCAAATATCGATCGTAAAAATGGCGCAATCTATGTAAAGCGCTTGTTCGATGTTATTGAATCACCAGATGCAGCAGGCGAAGATTACAACCCAAATACTATGTTGACTGTGGCACAGGCAAAAAAATATGCAAAATCTCCATCTGTTGGTGATGTTGTTGAAGATGCTTTGCCAGAACCAGAATTTGGTCGTATGGCATTTCAAACTGCAAAACAAATGATGACTACACGCGTTCGTGATGCTGAAAAAGGTCGTCAATTTGAAGAATTCAAAGATACTATTGGCGATATCGTCAGTGGTGTTGTTAAACGTATTGAATTTGGCAATATCTTTGTTGATATTAACGGCAAAGCCGAAGGTTATATCAAAGGCACTGAATTAATCCCTGGTGAAAAATTGGCTGTGGGCGACCGCGTACGCGCACTGATTATGGATGTTACACGTTCTAATACTGGCCCACAGATTTTCTTGACACGTACACATCCAATGTTTATGGAAAAATTGTTTGTTCAAGAAGTGCCTGAAATTTACGAAGGTATTATTAAAATTAAATCTGTGGCACGCGCCCCAGGTTCACATGCTAAAATTGCAGTGGAAACACAAGATCCATCAATCGATGCAGTTGGTATGACAGTTGGTATCAAAGGTACACGTATCCAACCTGTTATCAACGAATGTCATGGTGAAAAAATCGACGTTATCTTGTATTCCGAAGACCCTGCTGTATTTATCGTTAATGCAATGCAACCAGCCAAAGTCGCAAAAATCATCGTTGACGAAGATACACGCACAGCTGCAGTTGTTGTGAACGAAGATCAACAATCTTTGGCAATTGGTCGTCGTGGTCAAAATGTTCGCTTAGCCTCACAATTAACTGGCTGGAACATTGATGTTATGAACGAAACCGAAGAACAAGAAAAACGCGCAAAAGAATTCAAAGAAAAAACAGAACTGTTTATCAGCGGCTTGGATGTTGATGAAATGATTGCACAATTGCTGATTACCGAAGGTTTCCGTACAATCGAAGAAATCGCATTTGTTGATATCGCTGAATTGGAAGAAATCGAAGGATTTAACCCAGAATTGGCTGCTGAATTACAGAAACGTGCAAAAGACTATCTGGAAAGAATCGAAAAGAACTATTTCGAAGAAGGTCATAAACTGGGTATGTCTGATGACTTGTTGAATTTTACATTTATCAAACGTCCAATCATTATGCAACTGGGTACAGCTGGCATCAAATCACTGGAAGATTTGGCAGACCTGTCAACAGATGAACTGATTGAAATCTTGGGCGAAGACACAATGTCAAATCGCTTGGCTGGTCGTGTAATTATGAAAGCACGTGAAATTGCATACAATATCAACCAAGACGAAGAATAAATTAATAAAATAAAAACAAGGTGGCTTATATGGCAACATTGACACTTGGAAAATCTGTAACAACTGATGCGGTTCGCAGCAAAAAGGGCGACGCGGTGTTCGTTGAACGCCGCCGCCGCGTTGTTGCCCCAGGCAGCAAAGAACTGCGTGATGAACCAAACACACCTGCGACACAAAAAAATGCCGCAGATGAAAAACTGCGCGCAGTGTTGGCAGCCGCCAAAGCACGCGAAGAAGAACGTAAAAAACGTGAAGCCGAAGAAGAAGCAGCACGTGCTGCACGCGCTGCGGAAATTGAACGCGAAAATCGCGAATACCAACAAGTTAAATCTCAGTTGGCAGCACGTGAAACTGCAAATAATACAGCAGACACAGAACCAACCGAAGATAATGTACAGCAAACACGTTCAAAACACACACAACAACAGAAAGTGTTCACTAATAATGCTGTGGCGGGCGCAAATCGCAAAAACCGTGACAACGACGACGAAGAACGCGGTTCTAAATTTAACAATTCAAAGAAAGATTTCAAAAAATCTGGAAAAATTCATTTGCGCGATATCGTGATGGGTGATGGCGAAGACGATGATGAAATTGGACTGCGTGGTGCAAATCGTCGCAGATCAGAAGCGTCACTGAAACGCTTTCGCGAAAAAGCACGCGCAGTATTTTCTGCCCCACAAAAGGTCGAACACGTCGTTACACTTGGCGATACAATTACTGTCAAAGACTTGGCTGCTGCAATGGCAGAAAAAGTTGGTAATGTTATCAAAAAATTGATGGAAATGGGCATGATGGTATCTGTTAATCAATCTATTGATGCAGATACAGCAGAATTAATCGCTGGGGAATTTGGCGCAACTGTTAAACGCGTTGACGTTAAACCATATGCAGAAATTCTGGAACGCGAACCAAATCCAGAAAAATTAACACCACGCGCACCTGTGGTTACAGTTGTAGGGCACGTTGACCATGCTAAGACATCACTGTTGGATGCATTCCGTAATGCAAACGTTGCAGCAGGTGAAGCCGGTGGTATCACACAGCATGTTTCTTCGTACGAAGTTAAAACAAAATCTGGTGCGATGATTACTTTCTTGGATACACCAGGTCACGAAACATTTACAGCAATGCGCGCACGTGGTGCACAGATGGCAGATATTGTTGTGTTGGTTGTGGCAGCAAATGATTCTATTATGCCACAGACAATCGAAGCAATTAATCATATTCGTGCTGCAAATGTACCATTTATCGTTGCAATTAATAAAATCGACCTGCCCGAAGCAAACGCAATGCGCGTAAAAACAGACTTGTTACAACAAGAAGTCCAAGTTGAAGAAATGGGTGGCGATGTACAATGTGTTGAAATTTCTGCAACCAAAAAAATTGGTTTGGACAAACTGGAAGAAGCGATTTTGTTACAGGCAGAAATGATGGAATTGAAAGCTGATGCAGAAATGCCTGCGGTTGCATATGTTGTCGAAGCAAAACAAGAAAAAGGCTTGGGCGCGGTTGCAACTGTGCTGATGCGTCAAGGCACATTAAAAATTGGCGAAGTATTCGTTGTTGGTGAAACATTTGGTCGTGTTCGTGGTTTGATTAATTCAAATGGTGAACGTGTAAAATCTGTACGACCAGGTCAACCTGCGGTAGTACTGGGATTAAACACAGTCCCAGGCGCCGGTGATGAACTGCGCGTTATGGAAACCGAAGCACAAACACGTGAAGTTGCCGCATACCGCATACAAAAAGCCAAAGACAAGGCAAATGCTGTTAAACGTTCCAGTCTGGAAGAACTGTTTGCAAAACGTGATGATAACAAGAAGCTTATCTTGCCAATCATTTTGCGCGCAGACGTACAAGGTTCTGTCGAAGCAATTTCAGATATGGTCAAAGATATTAACACAGATAAAGTTGGTGTTGAAATCTTGTCATCTGGCGTTGGTCAGATTACCGAAGGCGATATTCGTCTGGCGACTGCATCTGGGGCTGTAATCGTTGCGTTTAATGTACGCGCAGATTCTGTTGTTCGTGATATGGCGCGTTCAAACGGTGTCGATATCAGATACCACAGTGTTGTATATCGCATTACAGACGAGATTAAAGAAATCTTGTCTGGTAAATTGGCACCAGAAAAACGCGAAACATTTATCGGATACGCAGACGTTATTGCACTGTTTACTGTCGGCAAGGGTATCCGCGTTGCAGGTTGCCGTATGACCGAAGGCACAGTCAAGAAAGATGCATTTGTCCGTCTGTTGCGCAACAATGTTGTTATCTATGATGGCAAGATTGGTCAATTGCGTCGCGAAAAGAACGAAGTAAAAGAAGTATCTGGTGGCGTTGAATTCGGTATGTCTTTTGATAAGTATAATGACTTGAAAGAAGGCGACCGCGTTGAATGTTACGAAGTCGAAGAAATTCGTGCTGAAATATAAAAAATCCCCCAAATGGGGGATTTTTTATTTCTGTAATGCGTTCATAATATCTGCAAAGTTATCGTTTACATCGCCGCGGGCATCAATTTCTGAGAAATGTACATGTGGACATTCACGCAGCCAATTAATCGCAGGCATCGTTATTTTAAAATAATTATCAAGGCGTTTGCGAATAATTTCTGGCGATGCATCGTCTGCGCGTTTTGACCCTTCATCAATGCGTTTATTTATACGCTGAATCAACACTTCGGTTGGAACAGATAAATACAACGCATATATATCAAATTTATCTGTATAATTATCCACCAGCCACTGTGCCTGGGATATTTTTCGTGGAAAACCATCCAATATAACATCCATATTGTCTGGAATTTCATGTTTCATTATATCAAACAATAATTCATCAGATACAAAATTACCCGCAGAAATCGTTTTTACCACATCAGAATCAGCCGGCATAGAACGCAAAATCGCACCTGTTTCAATATATTTATACGGATGTTGCGCCATCAGCATACGTGAAAAAGTCCCCTTGCCTACGCCTTGGCCACCCATCATTAAAATCATATGATGTTTTTTTGTTGTCATACATATATTCTATCATAAAAAATAAAACTGGGCAAATTTTGCCCAGTTGATTTTATTCAAAAACATACAAAAATTATTTTTTGCTGTTTTCGATTGCAGCACCCAAGATATCGCCCAAAACAGAGCCAGAATCAGCTTCGTTTGAGAATTCTTTAACTGCTTGCTTTTCCAATGTCACCTGTAATGCACGGATAGACAATTTAACAGTGTTATCTTCGACAGATACAACAGATGCTTCGACAGAATCACCGATGTTAAATTTGCCTGTATCCTGTTCTGATTTTTCACGTGACAAGTCTGTACGGCGGATTACACCACGTACATCGCCTTGTAATGACAAAATCAATTCATCAGGTGTGATTTCGGAAACTGTACCGCATACAACAGCGCCTTTCTTGATAGAAACAGCATTGTTTTCTGCGCTTTCAGTTAATTGTTTGATACCCAATGTAACGCGTTCTTTTTCTGGATTGATATCCAAAATTTTCGCTGTTACTTCTTGGCCACGAACGAATTTTTTCAATTCTTCTTCGTCCAATTTGTTCCAAGACAAATCAGAGATATGAACCATACCGTCCAAATCTGGTGTCAAGGCCACAAACAAACCGAATTCAGTTGTATTTTTAATTGGACCTGTGATTACATCGCCAACATTGTGTGTTTCAGCAAACTGTTTCCATGGATTTGGTTGCAGTTGTTTGTAACCCAATGAAATACGGCGTTTATCTTGGTCAATACCCAGAACAACAACGTTGATATCCTGACCGTTTTGCAAAACTTTGCTTGGGTGGATATTCTTGTTTGTCCAAGACAGTTCAGACATGTGAACCAGACCTTCGATATTGTTGCCCAAATCAATGAATGCACCATAATCTGTCAAAGAAGATACTTTACCAGATACTGTGTCACCAACGTTGAATGCACGTGATGCTGTTTCCCATGGATCTTCTTCCAGTTGTTTTGCACCCAATGAAATACGATGTGTTTCAGGGTCGAATTGGATAACTTTGACCTTAATCTTTTCGCCAACATGTACCAATTCACGTGGATGATTTACACGTTTCCAAGACAAGTCTGTTACGTGCAACAAACCATCAATGCCGCCCAAGTCAATAAATACACCGTAATCTGTGATATTTTTAACAATACCTTCGACAACTGCACCCAATTCAATGTTTTTCATTGCTTCTTTCTGTGCTGCTGCGATTGTATCAGATTGAATTGCACGACGAGATACGATTGCGTTTGTGCGCAATGCGTCCATCTTTAATACGCGGAATTTGTCTTTCAAGCCAATCATAGATTTTGCATCGCGGATTGGTTTGTGATCAACCTGAGATGATGGCATAAATGCAAATACACCATTGATATCAACAGTGAAACCACCACGTACAACATCGATAATTGTACCTTCTGGATCAACACCTTCGGCAACTGTTTTTTCCAAGTCTTTCCATGCTTTTTCTGCACGTGCCTTGGCATAAGACAGAACTGCTGTACCTTCGCGGGATTCATAACGTTCAATAAAAACGTCAATAATATCGCCAACAGATGGTACTGATGCGCCAAATTCTTTTAATGGAACGCGACCTTCGGATTTCAAGCCAACATCAACCATTGCAAAGTCACCACGGATGTCTTTGACAGTTCCCTTGGTTGCATAGCCTTGTAATGTTTCTTGTGAACCATAGTTTGCGTCAAACATCTGGACAAAATCTTCGCCAGATAATGGATTAAATAAATCTTTGGATAAATCTTTCATAAGAAAATATTCATCAAAGTTTGCCATCCTTCAACAAGTTTTCGGATGGCGCAGCCACCCAAATCCTTTCCAGAGGTCTTGTGGGGTTAATCGGACTGACCCTGCGCCCACCCGCAAAGTCAAAGTAATTTTACAGTAAAAACTTGGTATTGCAAGCAAAAACATCATATAAAAACAGACTGTCACCAATTGCTTGGTGACAGTTGCTCCCTTCCTTCCGGCTATCCGGAAACTGATTGTCCCATTAAACGCGCATTAGGCAGATATTATGCTGCCATTGCAACGCCATCTGCGGACGTAACTGAACTATCTGCGGCATCCATAATCTTTTTCGCTTCGGCAAAAACCAATTCTTTGACACGTAATGCCAATGTTTTTGTATCCATGCTTTCTGCTGGAACTTCGAAATTATCTGTACGAATTTGTAATGACACATACGCACCAACCAAAGATGAACGAGCCAAATCTTCGATTGAACGTGGTGCATTATTAGAACCAATTTTCAATTCGTCAGCCAATGACACAATCTGACGATCTGCATTAACCCAAACTGTTGTAGTCAAAACTTGATTCAGGGCAATCATGATTTCTTTAATATTTTTTTGCATGCGCGTTTCCCCTCCTTTCGGGCATTAGTTTGTTGTTTTATCTGCATTTCTTGTAAATACTGATGTATTTACAAAATTACCAGATAAAGTTTTCTTGTTTTTTTATTTTTCCCAAAAAACAGCCAATTTCGCGGTTTTCTGGGGTTTTTATTTCTTTTTCCCTTGTCTATACAAACATCTTAGAACAAAAACGAATCGCAGGTCAAGCACAAAATTAAAATATTTGCATTTTATTTAATTTTTTTTATTTTTATTTCAAAAAACCATAAAATACCATAAAAGTATTATCTGTCGTCTTTGACAACCACATAAATATGTGATAAAATATCTATAACAACGGGCAAAAAAGTAATAAAATGTCATTATTTCTGTCATCTTATGAAAATCGATTGGACAACAAAGGGCGCATTTCTGTACCCGCAAAATTTCGCACAGTCGTCGCAAACGATGAATTCCAAGGTGTTGTTTTATACCCTTCGACAACACATAACTGTATCGAAGGCGTATCGATGTCACACATGGAAAAACTGGCAGAATCTGGCGATATATGTGGCGATTTGTTTGCAAATGCACAACAAATGGCATTTGATGTGACCGGCCGCATAATTATTACCCCAGAACTAATAAAATATGCA
>JAZQUA010000057.1:0-4043 GCA_045631065.1 Candidatus Enterousia sp.
GTATGAAACAAACAACAATAATTATTATTAAATAACTGGCACTGCGCTTTGGCGGTGGCTGGGGCGCATAGGCGCCTTTTTTTAATGATAAAAATAATACGGAGTATATAAAGATATGTCATACCCAAAAACAGATCCACGCGCAGACTTTCCTGTGTTGGAACAGCAGGTTTTACAATACTGGCGTGAAAATAATACCTTTGACAAAACATTGCAAAAAACCAAGTTGGGACATCCGTTCAGTTTCTTTGATGGCCCGCCTTTTGCCAATGGATTGCCACACTGGGGACATTTGGGTGTATCTGTGGTAAAAGATATGGTTTCCAGATTTCAAACCATGAACGGTCGATATGTAAATCGTGAACTGGGATGGGATTGTCATGGTTTGCCTGCGGAAAATTCTGTTGAAAAAAAGATTGGAAAATCTGCAAAAAATATCGTTGCAGATGATGGTATTGATGCGTTCTGTGATATGTGCAGAACAGATGTTATGACATATACAAATGAATGGGGTAAATTTATTGAACGTATGGGTCGTTGGGTAAAAATCGGCGATGAATATGGTTATAAAACCATGAATAAAAACTATATGGAATCTATGCTGTGGACATTAAAGTCTTTGTATGAAAAAGGTCTGTTATACAAAGATTATAGTGTAAATCCATATGACTGGGTAAATGGTACTGTTGTTTCAAATTCCGAAGCATCCCAAGACTATCGTGAAATTGTTGATGATGCGGTAACTGTTTGGTTTGAGTTGGAAAATGGTGACAGGGTTATTGCATGGACAACAACACCATGGACATTACCTGCAAACAGTGCATTGGCTGTAAATCCAAATATGGAATATCTGCGCATGCAAGATACAGATGGTAATGTTTATGTCGTTGCAAAAAGCAGACTGGCTGCATATGAAAAACAATTTGTAAACGCAACAGAAATAGAATGTATCAAGGGTTCAGATTTGGTTGGCAAACATTATACACCACTGTTCCCATACTATGCGGGGCAATCTGATTTATTGTTCCAAGTAATACCTGCAGATTATGTATCTGACAGCGACGGTACAGGTATTGTTCATATTGCGCCTGCATATGGGGCAGATGACTTTTGGGCTGCAAAAAATATTGATGCAAAATTCCCCGTTCTGTTAAATGTTGATGACTATGGCAACTTTGACGATACTGTTGTTGATTTTGCAGGTGAAAATATATTTGCTGCAACACCACGTATTATGGATTGGTTAAAACAAAATGGTCGTTTGGTCAAAAAAGAACAATATAAACACAGCTATCCTTTTGGCGATCGCAGTAAAGAAAAGCTGATTTATCGTGCGACAGATTCTTGGTATATAGATGTACCAAAAATCAAAGATAAATTATTGGCAAATAACGCAACTGTAAATTGGACATCTGCGGGTGAACGTTTCCGCACATGGATAGAAGGGGCGCGTCCTTGGTCAATTTCACGCAACCGTTTCTGGGGTATGCCATTGCCAATCTGGGAACGTGACGGTGAATTCAAAATATTTGGTTCAATCGCAGAACTGGAAGAATTCTTTGGTGTACCTGTTTCCGATTTACATCGTCCAACACTGGACAAATTAACACGTGACGGTTGGAAACGTATTCCTGACGTCTTGGATTGTTGGGTTGAAAGTGGTTCTATGCCATGGGCATCATTACACTATCCATTTGAAAACAAAGACAGATTTAATGCAACATTCCCAGCAGATTATATTATCGAAGGACAAGACCAAACACGTGGTTGGTTCTATGCATTAATGGTATTGGCAACAGCATTGTTTGACAAACCTGCGTTCAAGGTTGTATCTGCAAACGGTATGGTTGTTGATGAAAACAAAAAGAAATTTTCTAAATCATTAAAGAATTTTGTAAATCCAGAACAACAAATTGAACAATATGGCGCAGATGCTGTACGCCTGTTTGTATTGGGTTCAAACTTTATGAAGGCAGAACCAGTACCTGTTGATAAAGAAGGTAAAGTATTCGTTGAATCAACAAAAACAATTCAAACGCCATTATGGAACGCATACCACTTCTTTACATTGTATGCCAATGCAGGTAATGTAACTGCAAAACTGATTGAAACAACAGATAATGCGTTGGATAAATATATCTTGGCGGAATTAAATGTTCTGGTTGCGACTGTAAAATCTGCACTGGATGAATACAAGCCAGATATTGCAATCAAAGAATTTGTTCGTTTCTTGGATATCTTGAATAACTGGTATATCAGACGTGGTCGCGCACGTTTCTGGGACGAAGAACAAGATGCATTTGATACACTGTACACTGTATTGGTAACACTGTGTCGCGCGTTGGCACCGTTTGCGCCATTTGTTTCAGAATATATATATCGCAATTTAACAAATGATGAATCTGTTCATTTGACAGATTGGCCAGCAACATCTGATACAGATGAAAAAATTGTAAATGATATGCGTCGTGTACAATCAATTGTATCAACTGGAAAACAATTACGTGAACAATACAAATTGCGTAATCGATTGCCTTTGTCATCAATGACTGTGGCCGGTGTAAATATGCCAGAATATGCAGATATAATCAAAGATGAATTAAATGTAAAATCTGTTAAATTTGATACAGAAATTACAAATGTTGCAGACAGTTTTGTATATTTAATCACACCAAAGATTGGCGCACGTTTGGGTGGTGCATTAAAAGATATAATACCATCTGTAAAACGCGGTGAATACGATGTCAAGGGTGATAAACTATTGGTCGCAGGTCATACGTTAAATGCAGATGAATTTGAAAATCGTCTGACTGTAAAACCTGATGTATCCGGTGCTGCATTACCAGACAACACTGCTGTTGTTGTATTGGATACAGAATTAAACGCAGATTTAATTGCCGAAGGATTGGCAAATGATGCGCTGCGCTTTATCCAAGATACACGTAAATCAGCAGGTTTGGATGTTTCAGACCGTATTGTTATGACATATAATGCAGATCCTGCGGTTGTAAATGCTATTGAACAGCATAAAAAACGTATAATGCGTGATGCATTAATTGTTGATATGCACGCTGGTGATGGCGAATATAGTACTGAATTCGAAGGTTATAATCTGGCAATATCTGTCAAAAAAGCATAATTTAAAGGTATATAAATATGGTATGTATGAATAATATTTGTCCGTTAAATAAAAACACAAAATGTACAAACGAAATGATATTTTGTATTGCGCGTGATTTATATAACAATCAACAACAAATACGTACATATCATTTATATACAACAAAACAAAAATAAAGGGGCGCCAAGGTGGCAAAGTATTGCAAAACTTTTTCATATAATTGCAGTTATTGTTCTCGTACTGGTGAATGTAAAGGTAACGGCACTTGTCGCGACCAATTTGAAATAGATCCAACGCCAGAACAACAAATGCTGATATTTCATTTTTTAGAACAGAAAAAACAAAATGATATGATTATAAGACAACTTAGAAAATTAAATAAAGAAATATAAAACATATGACACCACAACAATATTTTGATTTGGTTATTCCGACTGTTGATATGTCTATACGGTCAGAACTGTACCATACAAATGAATTTAATTTTGCAGTGGCAGTAATTTTATCAGCCCAGGCAACAGATAAAAAAGTTAATGAGGTTACACCCGAATTATTTCACATTGCCCCAACACCAAAAAAAATGCTGGAACTGGGTATTGATGGATTAAAAGAACATATTCGTGTTATATCTTTCTTTAACAACAAGGCGAAAAACATTATCGCATTGGCACAAAAGCTGGCAGATGAAAATATATCTGATAAATTTTCAGAAAAATATCATAATCGTGATGAATTGATGAAACTGCCGGGTATCGGACAAAAGACAGCAAACGTTGTCTGTAATGTATTATGGGGTGCACCAAATATTGGTGTTGATACACATGTTTTTCGTAATGCGCATCGGTATGGTTGGGTCGGTGATACAGATAATACACCAGAAAAAGTCGAAGAAAAATTATTAAAAAAGATTCCAAAAAAATAT
>JAZQUA010000058.1:0-3171 GCA_045631065.1 Candidatus Enterousia sp.
TGCACAAAGCGTCTGATGATGAAAAATTTGGCGCACCTGTTGGTGTGTTTTTTTATATATTGGACGAAAAATTCTCCTGACCGGCTGGTCAGGAGGGCTTGTGAATATACCGAATAAACAGCACAATTCTTTGTGATTGTCTCTAACCTCCTGACCGCTTTGTTATTCAATGCGGTTTTAATTTTGGGCGACAATGCACAGGTGTTGTATTTTTTTTGTTTGTTTTCCGACAAGCACCTTGATGTCCTGATACATTCATCTGTGTATTGTAACCCGCCAAAGAATAGGTAAGGGATAAATCGGGCGTATTTGATTATGCGGGGAATGTGGGTAATTTTTTGCTGTTTATGTATTCGTTCGGTGGCTGCGGAATCGTTCAGTGCATTGGGTGCGCCAATTTGTGGATATGGGCAATACAGACAAAATGCAAAGTGTTATAGTTATGATGATGTTAATGACAATATTTGTCAGGGGCGCAATATTCCAGGTACATCTTGTTTGAATCAGTTTGTGAATACTGCATCTGAAATTGTTGATTTTTATCCGTTTGATGCAGGGTTCAGTGCGATTGGATATGCGACGAATTTTGAATCCAGTGTTGGCGGTTCTTGTGGTGGTAATGGTGCTGTGGGAACGTCTTGTTTGAATCAGTTTGTAAATGATTCTTCGACGATTGATGGTTTATATCCTTTTTCAGCAGGGTTCAGTGCGATGGGTGCAACTGTGAATACATATACAACAATGCGTGATACAGATTGTTTGGGGACGATGGATGGATATTATTCGGTTAATATGAACAAGTTTGCAAAATTAAGTAATTATAAATGTTCTGGCACGATGACGCCGTATGACATATTGAACGATTGTCAGTATATTGATATGACAATTGCAGATGCAGAAAATATACGTTCGCCATTACACCCAGACAACTATATGTGTGGTGTTTTGTGTGATACAGGTATGGTTTATACGGGTACAGGCACCTGTTCACAGTATTGTAATATCGATGGTACGCAACAGCAATTACATATATTGCGTGATGGGAAATATATTGAATTTCCATTATATACAGATGCATTAACGACACCTGCGGTGCATATTAAATTTTCTGATGAAAATATTTGTCATATGAATTTATCTGTGGTGCCTGCAACAGATGTTATTGCAGTTGGATACAAAGGTAAGACTTATTACAGTACAAAATAGGGAAAAAAAGGGGAAAATATGAAATATTTATTTCATTTATTTTTGATGATGGCAACATTTTCGTGTTTTGCAAATGAAACAAATACAATATGTCGAAATACTGGTTCTGTGGCATTGGTTTTGCACAAAGAAGTAAATGGTACTGTTTCTGAAAGTGCTGATAATCATTGGGCTGTGACTTTGCCATACGATATATTAAGTGGGGGTACATATGATGGGGCAGGTATTGATGTGATAAAGGGGTCTGCGGCATGCAGTACAATATCTGTAAAATCAGCTGCGGATGGTTCCAGTTATAATGGTGGTGCGGTTGAACCGGGGGATGTTAATACGTTTGCAAAAATGACAGCGACTAATCAAGGAAACAAATGTTGGTGTAAAATGGATGGTCCAATGACGTCATGGTGGACATTTGTACATGAATATGCCGATGCAGATGCGTGTGCCAGTGGTTGTACCAGTTACTGTGCTAATGGCTTTGCAACAAACACGCAGATGTCAAATGGTCGCTATGTTCGCAACGCCTTGATAGATGCGGTTTGGTAATGGAAACACCTTTGTCATTCCCGCGCAGGCGGGAATAGGGACTAAACAGTGCGGAGTATAACGGAGCCAAAACAGAGAACATTATACAACGCAAAGTACAAAGAATCTAGGCCCCTATCCCTGCCTACGCAGGGATGACAAGGGAAAAAGTATAAAGGAACGAGCAAGATCAAAGGAGAACGTATGAAGAAAATATTATTTGTATTATTAATGTTGTTAATACCATGTGTTGGTGGTGCATTGACCATGTGCGTACGTGACAGCAGTTTGGTTGTTTCATTGGATCAAAGTATTGGTGGTTCAACCAACGGTAATAATGCGGCAGAAATGTTATGGTGGACAGAATTTTCATATGGTCGCATATATGGCGAAGCCACCTGTTTGTCAGAGGCCGAAGGCGGCAAACCAAGCGGTTCAATGGGTGTTATAACCAATGTTGATGGGGTAAAGTTGCCCCAAGATTTGCCAGCCGGCCTTAAAAATAAAGATGCTGATGGAAACGACAGGGGCTATTGCTGGTGCAGGATGACACACCCTGCGTCTTCGCGTTGGGTGTTCACCTACTCGGATTCCGCGTCGATTTGTGCTTCTAATTGTGCTCGCTACTGCGGTTACTACGCCCAGAATAATGCCGCTTTGCGGTCCGGGTTGTTCGGGTCGGTCGGCAAATGATGTACCGGAAAAGGGTCCCATGGCAAAAACGCAGTTTTTGTTATGGGCTGCCTGACGCAGTCAGGCCGGAAAACGCCTGCGTCAACAATATTTATTTGTTGGCGCAGGGTACGTTTATAAAACCGCCAGTATAAAAATTACTAACCAATAAAACACCCGTCACCCCGACGTAGGTCGGGGTCCATTGTGTACGTGTGTTGGTGATTACCAGGTCAGGGGCCACTGTATTCGAACACAATAGATACCGGCCTCCGCCGGTATGACGACTCTTTTATTGGTTAGTAGAAAGTAGAGTGGATTATCTTTTTTATTGTCGCAGATTAATTCCCCCTCCCGTCACCCCGGCGCAGGCCGGGGTCCACTGTGTACGTAAAAATCTTGAACTTATTATATAAAAAACATACAATAAAGTTGTTATGAAATCAGGTGGTTGGGTATATATTTTATCAAATAAAAAGATGGGGACGTTGTATGTCGGTTCTACGTCTGATTTGGTTGGACGTATATGGCAGCATAAACATCATGAAATCCCCGGTTTCACATCAAAGTACAATGTTGATAAGTTGGTTTATTATGAATGGCATGACAGACTTGAAAATATGGTAAAACGCGAAAGACAAATCAAAGAATGGAAGCGTGCGTGGAAATTGAGTTTGATTATTGAAATAAATCCGGATTGGAAAGATTTATATGACAGCGTATTAAAAGAATTTGGTTATTCAAAAGAATAAATAATTTTATGCACGA
>JAZQUA010000059.1:0-18380 GCA_045631065.1 Candidatus Enterousia sp.
ACAAAGAATTGTGCTGTTTATTCGGTATATTCACAAGCCCTCCTGACCAGCCGGTCAGGAGAATTTTTCGTCCAATATATAAAAAAACACACCAACAGGTGCGCCAAATTTTTCATCATCAGACGCTTTGTGCAACGGGTCTCTACACCCCATCATTGTAATCCACAATGACACTATCATTTTATATAAGAATTCTCATGTTTTCAACAGAAAAATGATCATACAGATTAATGAAAAGATTATGAACGTTTACTTTATCAACCAGGCACCCACAAAAAAATCCCCCAAACGGGGGATTTTTTACATTTGTATATCTTGGCAATTTTCAGTCGGGGTCGACGTTTCACATTCAATATTTCTGTTATTGTGGAACCACGACTTGCTGCCCTTGGTCTTGCAACTTTGCGTCACTGTCGTTGTACAGATACGGCAAATACGTGTTTCACGACTGAATATCGCTGTTGTTTCTTTTTGTCCAGCATTTAAACTAGTCTTTTCATCTTTATTGCCAAGATAGCCCGCATTACTAAACTTTACACCGCCTAAATCTGTTATCTTGGAACCACCAGCGGTCAAATCTTTCTGATTTAGCCCTGTGCCAACATCATAACTGATTGCATAATTTTCAATCAAGTCTGTTTGTGGTGTCGTGATATCTGTTGCCCCCTGCTGTGCTGCTTTTTGACACATATATTGCGCGATATCCAATGATGCATCTGCTGTCGCCTTGGCTACTTCTTCTGTGAACTTTTTGTTATAGTTATCTTGGGCCTGACGCAACGCAGATACAGCAATCATTGTCTTAATAGAATTCAACAGATTTGGGAAACGCGCTTCGGTCATTTCATCATTACCTGTTATATTCTTTAAGCTGCGACCTGCAACGCAATATTGAATTTCTGGATCTTGTTCAATCATCGCAATTGTACGATTAATTGTGCCTGCAATATTATTCAGTTCGTCTTCAATCGTTGCAATAACAGCATCAGCATTTTTTACATTTTTGTTCTTTTCTTTTATTTGTTCGATATAATCTGCAACGCCTATTTCACCAGGCCCCAGTGTTGTTTTACCTTCTTTGATACCTGTCGCATCACCCATTTTTATCGAACCAAATGAAATCATACCTGTAACACGGAATGTTGTACCATCTTTGACAGAACGCAACGAATTTGTTCCGATGACTTCATCTGATGCAAAACGATTACAGTCTGTCAAGCTGCCACAAACTTCGGTCATTTTGGCATCAACCAATGCCTGACAGTTATCCAATGCCGAATTATCAACATTCAGATACAATCCCATCAGCATAGAATCCAAATCTGACATAGAAAAGTTTGGATTTCCCTGTTTGCATACAACCAATGTATCAATTGGACAAATGTCATGAATATATTCATAGTCCATACCAATACAATTTTCAAAGTTCTTGCCACAACGGTTTTCATTTGTAAAACACGCTTTTACTTCTTCGGTACACGCATCAACACGCATCGCCGCCAATTTATCTGTTACATAAGACCAAATTTGTGGTTCCATTTTTTCACAAGGTTCCAGTTCAACCTTACAGAAACTGCGTGCCATATCTGGTCGTGACAAACATGCATCCATTGTATCAACCCCCTTGCCAACAATATCGTCTTTACAAGCTTTTTGGATACAATTTGAAATATTTGTTAAACAAGACTGACGAACTTTTGATTCTGCGTTCAATTCTGCAACCTTGATTGTTGGGGCAGATTCGCGCAAGAACGCAGGCCAAACTTGATCACGCACTGCAACGCATTGGTTCAAAACACGTTCACAAATAATGCGTTTTGAATCCAAACCTTCCATTGTTGATGCGGCAATTCCATATGCACTGCCGTCAAATGCCTTTTGTGCAGATTTTTTCATATTCGCTTCATCAAATACAGAAGATTCTGTTATACCCTGCATATTTGCATTTGCAATTGTTGAAACGCATCCCATCCAATCTTTACCACATGCATCATCTGTCATCATACACTTTTTAAATTCGACCATACATGTACCCAAATCATACTTGTTCGCAGCATTCAATGAATCTTTTAATGCGGAACGAACATCTGCTTCGGCACTGGCCAATGCAGCATCTGCTTCGGCACGTTTCTGTGTAATACTGTTTTGGAATCCTTTACAGTCTGATGTAATCTGACGTTTATAGACCTGTGTTAAAAACGCAAAATCTTTATTGCATTTTTCTGGTATTTGTTCCTGACATAATTCTTGGGCGGCATCATACAATGCATTACCAGTTAATTCAGAGATATCAAATTCTTCCTCTTCTTCCTCTTCTTCCTCTTCGAATGAAGTGTCCCACAATGACAACAAATCGTCTTTTTTAGCTTTCTTATCTAAATCAACAATATTTCCATCTTCGTCATATTCACGTTTGCCGTCTCCAAAGATAATATCTGCATTCGCACCGGCTTGGACTTTTTCAACTTCGACTGTCCTGATACGTTCTGCTTCGTCTAAAACACCTTTGATTTCCAGCAATTCTTTTTCGTATTCGGCATTAACATCACTGCATGTGCAACTGCCACCACTTTCATTATCAGCAATACAAAAAGAATCCATACAGCCATAATATGCATCATAACATTCTTGGTCGTACAGCCCGCTAACTTCCACTTTGGTACGAACCTTGGTACCTGTTTGAATCGCAGATTGTTTGCTTGCAGACTTTTTTGCAGCAGCAAACGAATCACAATGTGGCAATACTGCCATCATTGCAACTACTGAACAAATTACAGATAATTTCTTTGCAAACATTTTCTCTCTCCAGTTTAAATCTTACATATTAATATCTTCACAGACGTCATCTGTACGACAAAATTCTTTTTCACCACCACTGGCAGCGCCCATAATACCCATACCGACAGCACCAACAACACCACCGATGGCGGTACCCCAACCTGGGCTGACCATTGTACCAGCAGATGCGCCTGCCGCCAATCCACCAGAGGCAGCCTTTAATGCAGATGTCGCCTTGGATTCGCCGCCTGTTTCACATGTCTGTTTTGCACGACATACGCGGCAATTACGCAAACTTGGTTCAAATGATACACTTCTGATATAACTATAATTCTTTTCTGATTTATCTGGTGTTTCAACTTTGAATGTTGTCAAACAGTTCTTTTCAGCTTCTTCCAAATCTTGCTGACGTGACAATTCTGCAATCTTGGTTTCCAGTTCACGCATTGCACGATTTTCAGCGCCAATTTCCGCAATCAATCTTGCAGTATTAAAGATACTTGTCCCCAGGCTGTTACGCCCAGCTGGTTTTTCTGCATCTTGACATGCAGCAACAGTTGTATCCTTTTCAAACTGCTTAAAGAATTCTGCAACTGCAACCTTAGAATTTTCAATAACTGTCTTGCGCAAATCAATCATCCCCTGTTCATCTTCTGGGATTTCAGTTAATGCAGCAACAGTTGAATCAGATGCCAAGCACGCCATATCTGTTCCACATGTACGCCCCAGCTGTTCACTGAAATAGTTAACACATCCCTGCATCATTTGATAATCCATCTGTAACACAGCAGCCGACACAATAACATCATACTGCGTTTCATTTTTACATGATGGGAACATATCTTGTGGGCACAAATCTATGATTTCCATTGGTGTTTTTCCAACACATTCTGGCGCAGTAAAGTTTTCACCACATCTGTCGCGCAAACACGCATCAATATCATTCTGACAAAACTGAGTACGCAAATAACCCAACTTGTCATTTACAACGGTTTTCAACCCTGGGATAATTTCATTACATTCATCAATAATTGGGCAAACACCTGCGGCAACATTAACATCTGATAAACATGCAGAGTTTGTTGATGTCGAACAGCCGTCTTCCAAGCAAACCTGTATTTGCGCCAAACATGTCTGACGACGATATTTATCTGCATACTTTTCAGCATCAGCTAATATCGATTCCGATTCGGCCTCCCAGTCTTTTAACACATCTGTTCTTACCGCCATACACTGATCCAGAACACCTTCGCATGCATTAGCACGACGGGCCAACAATTCTGCATCTAAACAATTTTCAAAGTTCGTACCACAACCACCTTTGTCTGCGACACACGCACGATATGCCAACAAACATTCACCACGATTATATTTGTTTGTTGTATCTAACATCGCAAGTCTGGCCTGACGCACTGCAGATTCTGCTGTACGTTTATTAGCCAACGCATTTGATTTTTGATCTGTTAAGTATAAATTAAACGCTTTGCAATCTGATGTAATCTGACGCGAATACAGCATTTCTTCCATTTCTGCCTTGGAACCACACGCTTCTAATTCTGCTTCACAAAATTCAGACGCCATTGCATATAAATTATCCCCGATATCATAATCTGCATCCAAACCGTCTTCATCATCAGACGAATCGGAATTTAGCCATTGTGCAAAACTTAAACCCGATGCACGCGAACTTTTCTTTGCCGCCTCACTTTCACCAAATACCAAACGCGCCTTGGCACCCAGATTTTCACGTTCGATGCCTTCGGTATATAATTTATCTGCTTCTTCTTGAATTTTTTGAATCTCTTGTATCAATGATTTTGACGCTTCGATATTAGAAGAACACGCACATCTGTAACCTTCAGATTCATCCAGCATACAAAATTCATCCATACACGCACGATACGCATCACGACAACTCGCATTACCTTTACCCGTTGTCGTGCCTGAATCATCCGCCCCCGGCTCATCTGGCAGCGGTGTATCCTCAATCGACCCACCCCCAAACTGATCATCAGTTGCAACATCCTTTTTCACAGATGCACTTGGCATTCTGGCACCCGCAGCCGACACACGTTGCACACCAACACGTGCCGCATCAGTACGCGCCACACCAAAAGCAATGCCTGGAAACAATACAAATAATGTTGCAAGAAATCTTAAATTCATGGATTCCACTCCCTACATATAAACTCTGTATTATTCTATCAAATAAATACCCCTTTCGCAAGCATATAAAAACAACTTGATTTTTATCCATTACCCACCTATTATATAAGGCAGAAATTTTAGATAAATCTAAGGATTATTCATGGCAAAAGATGATGTTATTGTTTTTTCTGGCACAGTCGAAGACAAATTGCCAAACACAATGTTTCGTGTAAAGTTAGAAAACGGTCACGAAATTTTGGCAACTGTTTGTGGGAAAATGCGCAAGGCGCGCATTTGGGTAAATGTCGGGGAACGCGTTCGCGTTGAAATGACACCATACGACTTGGACAAGGGGCGTATCACATTCGTTGAACGTAACAAACCTGGTGCTGAAAATGCTCAATAAAAATTAAACCGCAATTTGCGGTTTTTTTTATTTCATTTTCCTTGTCTAAACCACTACATTTTGATAAGATAATGTTTATATTAAAAGGAATGAAAAGGAAAATAGCATTTCTTGTTGCACTGATTATCGGTGTTGGTGTTGCCAACGCCGCTGTTCGTGATGAAAAAACCGTAACAAGGAACACACCAACAACAAATACTGTACGCACTGTTTCACGATCTGCAACCACAAAAAACATAACCAGTCGTAATACAAAATCACAAACATTAAATCGCAACAGCGTTGCATCACGCACAAACCGTAACTCACAAACACAAAATACTTCGGCGCGCACCGCAAAAAACAGCATTATTCGCACAATTCAACCACAAACCAGAAATTCCAATCAGCGTAATACTGTTACAAAAAACATCTTATCAAACGCACGCAGCGCAAAAAGTATCGTCAGTCGCGCTTCTTCTGCACCGATGGACGCAGCCGAACATATGGGAACTGGATATACAACATGTCGCGACTCTTATTTTACATGTATGGATCAGTTTTGCAGTGTTGCAAATGACACATATCGCAGATGCTATTGTTCATCACGCTTAACCGAAATTCAATCACGCGAACGCGCATTGTCACAGGCAGCTAATCAATTGGAAGATTTCAAGGCATTAAATTTAGAGGTTATAGATAAATCAT
Source organism: Candidatus Enterousia sp. (assembly GCA_045631065.1). Lineage (GTDB taxonomy): Bacteria > Pseudomonadota > Alphaproteobacteria > Rs-D84 > Rs-D84 > Enterousia. Next base: position 6,020 of record JAZQUA010000059.1, read on the forward strand.
CAGATGAAGTAAAATCTATGGTTTCTGCAACCGAAGGCGAACAAGCCAAAGAACACGCAAAAGACAAATCAAATGCTGCCCAACAATTATCAGGTATCAGTGCCGTTTTATCAAAAACCAAAAAAGAATCACTTAACAACCAAGGAACACTTGATATTGCAGGCGACATCAACGCCATATGGTCCACAACTGATTTAGCAGGTGGCACAAATATATCAAACCTATCTGGGGAACCACTTTACAATGCCGTGCACGCACAATGTTCTGAATTGGTTGCAGACAGTTGCGCTGACCCTGCGACGAAAACAATGGTCGTAACAGCATATGGTATGTATATTGAAAACGATTGTTCAATGTTGATAAACACATTAGATAAAAAATTGGTTGCTGCCAATGCAACTATTCGTGACACAGAATACGTAATGGGTGATTTACGACTTGAAAATTATAATGCACACAACTCTGCTTCGATTCATGAATGTATTGCCCAGGTTCGTCAAGACATAACAGCGAATACCGCATGTGGCACAGACTATGTACACTGTCTGGACGTTACTGGCCGTTATTTGAATTACGAAACCGGCGAACCAATATACACATCAAACTTTTTCCAATTGGACACACAAACATCGTTATCGGGGGACTTGTTAACAAACCAAACGAATCGTCTGTTGGTTGACAGATTAAACAAAATGCGCGAATACGCAAAACGCGGACTGGATACATGTCGCGATATTGCGGACAGTGTTTGGGACGAATTCCTGCGCCAAGCAGTCACAGAAATTCACCAAGGCCAGCAAGCAAAAATACGTCAGGTCAAAGATGAATGTTTAGATGTTGTAAATAAATGCTATGACGAACAAAACCAATCATTAAAAGACTTTAGTAACACAGACGAAGCATTACTGTTGGGATCACGTCTTGAATTATCCGAAGAAATGTGTCGTGAAAAAATGGACACGTGCAGCAACCTATACGGCGGTGGCACAGATGGCTTGAAAGAACTACTAACCGCGATGGGTGATATTATTGAACAGAAAATTGCACAGCAATGTTTATCCGCATTAGAAAATTACACCAAAGAATTATGTGCAGTTTCTGGCACAGATACATTACACACATATCCATACGGTTGTCGCGTATATACCCCAGGTTCCCAAGAATATGTATCAAATCCAGCCTGCAACAAAATAAGAATAAAAGGCCATATAATAACCAAGGCAAACAAAAAATATTCAACTGAATCATGCACAAAAGACTACACCAGTTGTAACGAAGGGTATTACCATGTATCGGGCACAAAAACTGCCGAACAACAAGGTTCACAAACCTTCTCGTCACGCGCAACAATTATAATACCAGAAAAAACACCAGGATGGAATGTCGCACAAACTATAACCAAGGGACTATACGGTCAATGCATCAAATGTCCTGACAACGTATATTGTCCTGCTGGCACAACAGAAGATAACCTAGGCACGGAATCTGCTGCGCTTACATGTTCAACAGATTATGCGGGCAGCCTTTATTACAAACTGGCAAACTATGCAATGGACGTATGTATACGCCCGTCAAAACGTGATGAACCGTTACCACACACTGTATTACAGGATATAAATGTTGCTATGGATCAAATACGCGGTGGATTATCCAAAGAATTGGCACGTGAATGCGAAAGATTGGGTGGCACTTGGGTCAGCACTGCGTACGAAGAAGGCGTAACCAAGGATACATTATTATCAGAATTCGAAAAAGAAACATCTGCAAATAAAAACTGGGGTTACTGTAAAGAATAAGTGGTCGCACAGAAAAAAATATGTTATAATAAAACAACAAGTAAGAGAGAAACATGAAAAACTTTTTTATCTTTTTATCAACATTAATTATAACTGCATCGGCTGCATCGGCTGCAAACTGGTGGAATCAGCCAACCGTATGCAGTATTATTAACGACAAATGTTACACCAATATGGGCGCGGGGTTTGATCCAGAAATATGGGATGCGACTGGACTGGCAGGAAACGGATGCTGGGGCATGAAATATATCTGTTCCGAAGCATTAAAACAAGGGTCAAATGAACCTGTCTTAATCGGCCAAAAAGATCTTGGAAACAAAACTATCGTTAATCCAGACTATAATATCGATCAGCTATCTGATAGCGGTGATTGTTTTGGCCGTCGCAAAGCAAACAAGGCCGGCAACGAAGTTATGGTAAATGGTACATATGTCAAAGTTTGGTGCGATGGTGTATTAAATAGATCTGATGAAACACTGGCAAACGGCGATATTTTATATGACGAGAAACAACTAACGTGCGGTTCATTAAAACAAAACGGATATATCGCGGTAGAAAATGGTAAATGTTTTGGTAAATATTACGATGAAAATGATTATCATATTGAATGTGGTAATGATGATAAAGTACAACCAAAACGCATCGTTATATTAAATGGTGCAGAATACAAAAAACATAACTATTCGGGACCAATTACTGTTGCCGATGCAGAAGAATTGTTTGATGAAATGCTATCTGTATCAAAAAAACAGAAAAATAAATATTTCAAGAAATAAAAAAATCCCCATTTTGGGGACTTTTTTTATTTTATCTTTTGTCGAATTTGATTCAAATGATTATGAACATATTCATACTTTATATACTTGGTCCGCTCTGTTGTTACACAATCAATAAATTTACGTGCATTTTCATTTTTTTCAATATCAACAGCTCTGGTACGTAAAACCAACATCGGTGTATGATAATATCTGCTGATATGTGTTCTTGGTTTTAAACCATTGGACTGCAATAAATGTTTTGCCACATTAATATCTAATTCATTTGCTATAAAACAATAAAAATATTCCCTACCGTTACGTGCATGTGTAAAGAAAAGGTTTCCAGCAGACAAATAAACCAAAGCCTTGGCATCCAATTCCAATTCTTCTTTGCTCTTTGCCACAACATTATTATTTGTACATATTGGCATCAAATTCTTTACGTAATCAACAACTATATTTAATACATTTTTCTTAATATTCATTTCTGCACCTTGTCACTTACAAGGACAAAATATCAGAAAAAAGTTTTTTGTCAAGACGTTTAATCTATATCCCCAGTCTGTGACTTAATTTCAACATAAATATAGATTCGTTACCAAATTCAGACGTATGATTTGGGTTCACACGATAGATAAATCCAAATGCCCCATCTGTAAATTCACCAAATTTATGACGATAAGTACCCATAAATCTTGTTTCGCGAACATCTGATTTCAGCGCTAAATCTGCAATATGTGTATCAACAATCTGCAACATTGAATTTTCATCAACATCATACTTTGCATACGCATATTGTAATGCCCCATCTGTTATCGCCAATGGTTGTGAAATACTAAATTCCAAGTTTCCAATATTTGCAGACAAACCAAATGCATTTGATTTTATATCAGATAATCCTAACACGAAATTACCGGACACATCAGATGATGTTCTTGCAAATGTTGCACGCGCTGCAAAATTAACCTTGTCATTTATGTTATATTCAGCTTCGATATCTGTATAAATTGTTTCCCCTGCCCCCAAATTTAACAATCCGCTTGTATATGCACCTAACAATGTATCTGACTCATTCGCAAGGCCAAAAGATGTTTTTAATCCGAACTTATTTCCATACCACGCAACATAAGAATCTGCGCCTGTCATTAAACCAAGTTTAGCAGGCATATATTGTGATGAAATCGTTGGATCATTTTCCAACAAACCTTCATCTGTAATAGAACCAGAAAATACACGACCACCAAATGCCCAATTACCATATTTATATTCTGCATCAGATACAATCGCATTTGATGTCAATCCCATAATTGGATTTTGCATACCACTGAAACGCGACACACCATCAGTCAAATAACGCTGATAAGATGCACCAAAATTCCAATTTCCAGAATTAAACGACAAACTTAAATTATCCAGTCCACCCATATAATCATCATATGCGCGTTCTGATACAGCCATTGAAAAATCCAGATTACCAATTTTTACAGTGTTTGAATTATCACGAACTGTCTTTAAATCACCCAAGACATCACCCATATACAACCCACGTGAATCTGTTGCATAAAAAGCAAACTCATTTTCCCAAACACGTGGCAAAGACAATGTCCCATCAACACTTTCTAATACGTCAAAGAAAGGTGCACTAATTGATGCGCCACGCAAATTCAATGCCGCCGATGGTCTGAACACAGTATTTGATGCTGCACGCCAATACGCATTTCCATCTGCAGACACAATTTTGTTTCCGTTAAAGAAATAAATCGATTTTCCAGGTGTCGTTGCACGTTCCAAATTAATTAATCCATAACCATATGTTTCAGCAAACGCCTCTAAATATTTTTCTGCGCTCAAACTATTTGGAAAATATTCAGGCGGCAAAGTATACATATTCCGCAAATAAGCCGCCAATGTTTCCTTGGTAAAGGCAGTACCATCGGTATTAGTTCCCAACAAATACCCATCTGCGGTCAATGCCATCAGTTGATAAATTTGCGAATTAGACATATATTCAAACGCGGCTTGTAATGACGCAACAGCCCCCGCAGCAGCTGCGGTTGCCATTTCTGCTGTTGCCCCCGCTGCTGCAAAACACCACGGATCAACAGTTGAGGTACCTGTTCCCGCAACACCACACTTACGTGAAAAATAAATCACATCGTCACTATCATCACCCGGTGTATTATTTACATCTTGCGTATACATAGACAGATACAATGGTCCATAATTATCACCTGTTCCATTACCATAGTCACCTATTGAATTTGCAGATGCCGTTCCTTTTCCTGGGTTATGTTGAACAGCAACGACTGTCATAAATCTATTTGTCATATTATTGCCATACAATAATGGTACATAATTTTCAAATGTCGCATCCAGAGCCATACCGCCGTTCCATTCAAATTCACCTGCTGGCATAACCATAATCGGAGATGCAGAACTATATGCATTGAACAACTGATTTGCATACGCCCCTTGGGTTGTTACCCCAGTATCATCTGTTTCGTATACAGAATTTATCAAATTTATAAAATCTTCATTATCCTGCAATTGACTGGTCGCCAAAATTGCCGGCATATCTTTTACTGTTTTATAATTAACATTACGTGATGTATCTAATAAAGTTACATTTGCAATTACATCACCTGTTGCACGCGCATTAAACAGCGCCTCAAAAGTTTTAAAATCTGTATCTTGCAACTCTTTTTGAACATACAGATTATTGTTATCCATTACATATACAGCATCAACAGTATCGCCACCTGTTGTATTAACATAATAAAAATTATCTGTTCCTTGATAAATTGCAATATCAGAATCAGTACAATCTGCTGTAACACATTTACCAACCAGCATTTTACTATTTTCATCCAATTTGTATGTTGTGCCTGCGATTGTTATTGTTGGGTTTGTAGTTGTTGTTTTATCCAAAGCCAATGACAAATTATATGTAACGCCATTTAATACAATTGTATCACCCGCATTGATTACAGCATTATCATCTGCGTCAGTCACACTACCAACCACATCCCCGCTAGTTGGATTTGAAACATCGACCCACCCTTTACCGGCACCCGTACGCAATATTCCCAAACGTCCATTTGGCACAAAGCCAAAGAAATCCCCATACCCACGAGCACTTGCATCTGCAATATCATTTGTTGTACCATACCAACCTGCAACAATTTTTCCTAATGAATTTTGGTAAACATTTACAAACGGATTCATTGCAGTTCCAGAACCCGAAAAATCAAAACCAGCGATTTCTGTTCCCAAAACCCCCGTCTCCTTACTTGGGTTGTTATAGTTCAAATACTTATCAACCAAACTGATATTTGCAGTTACACTAGCACCATCTGCAAAAGAAACACCTTCGCCACGCGTTGCAGAACCAGTCGGATTCTGTCCATTATCTGTAACCATTACAACAGAAACAGGTTTTCCGCCACCAGCCTTATTTCCAACAGGCACAGGATTTCGTGTTGCTGTATCACGAAAAATATCTTGTCCCATATATTCATTTGCAAAAGCAGAATAACCATGCATCATCAACAAATAATTCTGAACAGGCAAATTATTAATACCATCTACTTTAAAGTTATTATCTGGCTGAACATTAGGTCTAAAATAATTAAAATCCCAAGTACGAACATTATCACCCTTTGGATTCCACATTTCCAAATTCGCCAAATATTTACTATCACTAGTTGATATTTGACCGTCAACCAGATATGCAGGACTATAAGGAACAGCAAACGCAGCAGTTCCTGTACCACCACTGCCACCACCATCAGGATTATTATCAGGACGATTTCCCCCGCTGGACGAAGAACTGTTATCATTTCCTGGATCAAACACATCTGTTAACAAAAAAAGCCCACCTACAACAACGGCGGCACCCGCCGCCGTTAAAGTAAGACTTTGGGCAGACGACAGTCCGCTGAACAGTCCACCGGTCTTCTTCGGTCGGGTTCTGTTATTAAACTTTTTTATTTGTGTATCACACTTTGATGCATCTGCGCCATACATCTGCAATATCTGTGCCGCACGCACATCATTGTTCATCAACGCAGTACAAACAATAGACAATCCCGTAGAATCAACAAAATTCACATCTGCACCTGAATTTACCAAACTTTGCACCTGTTGAATATCTGCATTCTTTGCAGCCGCCAACAATTGAGCAGCCATCATAAAATCATCCGTTGCAGCAAATGATGCAAGTGGCGCAAAAAACAATGAAAAAACCAAGATTCTAATGAATTTCATTCCTACACTCTTTTATACAAATAATATCTTATCATAAGATAGTTTTATCTGTCTAGTATAAAAACAAAAAAATTAAGCCTTTCGAATCCGAAAGGCTTAATTCAACACACAAAACACTTTATCTGCAAACACCACGTCCACGTGTACAGAAAGAAACAACAGATATCGAACATACTGTGTCTGTATCTACCGGATTCACAGTATCCTGTTTCACCTGCACAGGTACATATACCGTATCACGCACAACAACTGGCGCTGGTTTTGGCTGTGGTTTCTTTTTCTGTACAGGTTGTTTTTGTACAATTTCAAGAACCAAAGTATCTTTACCACACTTGTTTTCTGTAACGATATCGTTATTATTTTCAACAACAATACTGTCACCCACTGCAACCTTGCTGTTATTTTTAATCGATGCGTTACCACCATTTGCAACAACATCGTTATTATTTTTTACGTTCACTTTATTACCAACAACAACTGAACTGTTATTTTTAACAGATGTTTTACCGCCATCAACAATGATATTATTGTTATTTACAACTTCAATTTTTGGTAATTTTTCATCTTTTTCTGCATCTGATTTATCAGCGCCAGAACATTGTTTCATACCAAACATAGTTGTAAAAACAATCAATGAAGCCGCACTTAAAGACAATGCAACATCTCTTATTGTATTAGGTTTAGAAGCCATTTTAAATCCTTTTTGTTATCTTTACACAACATAATATAGACAAATAATACAGTTTTGTCAAGTGTTATATTTATTTTTTCTTTGCAATAATGTCGGCTTATATGATATAGTATTCCAAGAATAGAGAGAATATGAAATCACATATATTATTTTTACCGGTTGCTTTATTGATATGCGGTTCTGCAGGTGCTGCACCGGTGGCAAAGTGTTCACGTGCAAATCTGACCCGTTGCTTGGATTCTGCATGCGCGATAAATATTTCATCGAACCCTGCTGCACGTTGTCAGTATTGTGGCACAGCAAGTGCTGGCACCCCAAATACAAAAAACGCAATGCGGGCTGTATCTGCGGGCGCATCTGCAAAATACAACATTTCTGACAAAGATTTAAAAAAGGCACCAACAGATCCTGGCGAACGTTATGCCTGGGCGACCCAACAATGCATTACCAAGGTTTCAGGATGCACACCAGACGATGTTACAGAGGTATACGATAAATTAATCGAACAGTCATGTACAGCAGCAGGCGTTTCTGCAAAAATGGCAAAATTGCAAAAAGAAGCCGCCAAAACCCGCACAAAATCAGACTGCGAAGGTGAAATTTCCGCATGTATCGTTGCAGACAACGCATGTACTGCAGACTATCGTAAATGCGAAGCAGATGCAGACTTTAACAAATTCTTTGCAGCATGTGGTGTTCAGTCTGCGGGGTGCGATAATTTCATATCTGATATCCGCGTTGGTATATTGGCTGAACGCGACAACGCAATCGCAAATGCAGACACAATATTATCCAAAATTGTAACAGCATACCAAAACGCACGCGAAACAAAACTGGCCGACACGCGCAGCGGTTGTGACGACGACAAAGAATTCGACAAATGCGTTGAAACAGTATGCGAAAACAATATGCCAGACAAATGTGCAGACGCAACAGAGAAAGTATCCGCAGGCCTGCTGTGTCAATTCTACAAGACAGCATGCAACACATTAAAATAACAACAAAAGCAAGACTAACAAAATGACCAAGACAACAACACTTTTAAATTCAAAAACAGTTTCATCTTTGTTTGGTTGCTTGGTTGCGCTGTGTACTTTGGTTAACACACATGCAAATGCCGCCCCATATGATTCAGGCATCGAAGTTAAAACATCACAATTTGATTCTTTCTTGGATGATGTCAGTGATGATATCGGCACAGATAATAACGACAGTCAACTGGCAGAAAAAATCCGTCAACAACGTGCGGCATTTAATGCCCAGTCTGCCAAGACTGATGTTGCAGCAAAAACAAAATCTGCGATGTCATCTGGTAAAAATGAATGTGACCAGAAATTACGCGCATGCATAAAATCAAAATGCGGCGATGATTTCTCAAAATGTGCTGGTGACACAGATACATCTTGGGGTAACAAAATGGATTTATGCCGTATGGACACAACATGTACTGGTGAAGAATACGCATTATTTACAAAAGAAATCAAGGCTGACCGCGATATGAACGCGCGCCTTGCATCATATACATCGATTGTTAAATGTGGTAATGAATATAATAATTGCATCATAACAGAATGCGGAAAAACATTTACAAACTGTCTGGGCAAAACCGCAGGCGACAAAGCCGTTCAGAAATGTTCAAAAATTGCTAATAAATGCAAAGAACAAGACAGTGGCCTGGCATCCCGCATGATGGAGGCATTTGGAAACCTGCGTGGCAATGCAGAAAAAGCAATTGCCCGCGATGAACAGCGCCTGTACGACCTGCGCGATGCAATGCGCGAAACATGCGATCGTTTGGGCGCAATGTTTGACGAACGTTCATTAGATTGTGTTTATACGGTTAATTTCTATGCAGGCGAAGATGGCGATCTGTACGCATCAAGAAAGGCGTATGCCGGTTCAACATTTAACTGTACCCAGGAATGGTTTGGTGTTGACCTGACAACATTTATGGAAAACGCATTCCGTTTAACACGCGCACAATCATCTGCATCATCTGCAGCATTGGGCGCAGGTGTCGGCACAGCCGCTGGCGCGATAACATCTGGCGCAATTGGACGTGCCGTTGACCGCGCCAAGGCAGAACGCGCCCTGGGCGAAGAACTGTGTACATCCACAGGTGGCACATGGCAAAAAGCAATTAACAAATGCAAATGTGGCGACACACAATCATTTAACGAAGAAACTGGCTGTGCCGATGATCAGAAAAAAATAGACAAAGCAAATAAAAAAGCCGAAAACGAATCCGAACGCAACAAAAAGAAAGAAGATAAAGAAAATCTGAAAAAATTATGTGAAAAAAATGGGAAATGGGTTGGTGGAATATGTTATTGTACTGATAAAACCCACACATTTGACGAAACAAATGGGTGCACCGAAGATGCAGATAAAGTAAAAAAATCCAAAGAAAAATGCGAACGAGATAATAACGGAACTTGGACAAGTGGCACATGTACCTGTAACCCCGGCTTTAAATTAAACAACAACGGTGTCTGCAAAGAACAAAAAAACTAAGCAAAAATTGTTGGACATCTGTAAAATGGGCGATAGATGGTGAACCACAAGCCAATAAAAACGGCGAAGAATATTGCAAAATCACCAAATGCGATTATTGCACTAAACTAAGCGGTAATGTATGTATCAAAGACCTATCAAAACAATGTGCTGATATGACGCCAACAATCTGTACAGCAGCAGGCGGAACCCCACTTGATGGTTTTTGCGGATGCGGGTTTTATATGTTCACAAACAAATTTCAAAAATGCGAAAATGGAAAGTTAGTTAACTAACCCTACTCCCAATATGCGGTGTTTTTATTCTATATTTGTCATCTTGGGGCCGAATCTCGCCTTCCGACGTAGGCCGGTATCTATTCTTCTTTGTCATCGCGAGCGTACGCGTGGTGATCCAGTCATTTGGCATTATTATTACTGGATTGCCACAGGAACTGCGTTCCCTCGCAATGACAAGGGAGGGGTAGCGTGAGCTCTATTCCCTTGTCACTCCTGCGCAGGCAGGAGTGGGACTATACAGTGCGAGTGAAACGAGCCAAAAACCAAACGTTGTACAACACAGAGTAAAAAATTTAAAGGCCCTATTCCTGCCTACGCAGGAATGACAAGTTTTTTTAGTGAGAGTGATTAGTGTTAGTGGTTAGTCGTGGCAGGTATTTTTATTATGTTGTGTTATAAAAGATAATCACACTATGTTTAAAATTGATAAATAATAAAAATTATTCATTCACTAATCACTCACCACTTGTCCACTAAAAATCCCCCAAACGGGGGATTTTTACAAGATATCTACAATCTTTACTTTAAACACAACTGCCTTGCCCGCCAGTCCTTCGACATATTGTTCTGGGAATGTGATATTAATATCACGTTCTTCGCCCTCTGTCATGCCAATCAATTGTTCTTCAAATCCTGGGACAAATGCACCACTGCCTAATTTTAATGGATAACCTTCGGCTGTACCGCCAGGAAATTGAACCCCATCCAAAAATCCCGCAAAATTAATTACAACAGTATCACCGTTTTTTGTTTTTTGCACACCGTCACACGCAGTTGTTATTCCAACCATTGCCAACACCCCCATAATTGATGCAATTTTTTTCATATTTTCCCCTTTATTTATTTAATTTATTTGTTATAAACACATCTGAAACCATATTCACGCATTGTCGCACCCTCGGCTTCGATTCTGTAATCAAAATAGGCTGTTGGGCGCATCACGTCAAACGAAGGGTTATCATACACCATAACGATACTGTCTGCATTACGACCACAAACACGCTTCATTTCATAATCTGCAACAGTTGCCAAAACCGAACGTGCATCACCATCAACATCCATACCATCTGCATTTTGCATCAGGCGCAATCTCATTTCTCTTAAATCGGTATTCCCCAACAAGATTTCAACACGAACCATTGTACCTTTGTATTCTTGCCATCTTGTTTCCTTGCGCGATGTATTCCAACGATTGCTTGTCTGTTCTTTCTCAGCGGCAGACTTTGGCTTATACGAATCAATATTTGCATACTGATTATCAGACTGCATAAAATCACTGGTACGTTCATTGTACAATGGCGCATCCGGCCCACCCTGGGCAAAATCTTGTTCATTATAAGGTGCACCAGACATACACCCACCCAGTGTTAATGCACATAAACACAAAAATAAAAATGATTTTTTCATGGTTTTTCTCTCTTACTTTTTTTTTAATTTTATCAAATAAACAGTTTTGATTCAAGTCACGATTTATGATAAAATCATATTGATGTCAAATATTGTTCTGGAATCTTTATTAAAGCCACTGGAAGAATTCTACAAACCATCGTTCGTAGAAGAAATCGCTATTAACCATGCTGGCGAAGTATGGATGCGCCTGCATGGTGCGCGCGTGCCATGGGTATCGTATCAATCTGAAATTCTTAGCAAGCAGTACTTGGTTGACTTGATTCATACTGTTGCGAACATTTATGAACGACCATTTGATCCAATACATGGAATGCCTGTGGTTTATGCAACATTACCTGGAAATCATCGATTTACTGCAATCGCAGGTCCAAACGTACAATACGACGAACGCGATATTACTGGTGGTGTGGCACTAAACATTCGTGGTGGTGGCGCACACGATACCAGCTTTGAAAACTATCATCTGCGTCGTGGGCAACAATTATTAAAAGTAAAACCACGTGAAAACATTCGACCAGACGACCCATATGACAGATTAATGTCTGCAATAAATGACGGCAGCCCTATATTAATCAGTGGTGCTACATCAACCGGTAAAACGACATTTTTAAATCATATGCTGACACTGATTGATAAAAACAGTCGTGT
>JAZQUA010000060.1:0-13445 GCA_045631065.1 Candidatus Enterousia sp.
AGACTATGGCAACGGTGCATATGCAACAACTGTTGCCACAGATACAGTTGCGACATTAGAAATGGTACGCGACCATATTCGTAATTATAAATTCTTTGCCACAACAACACCCGACACGACCAGTTTTAGTTTTACGATATCAGCATCTGGTGTGTTTCATATTGATTGGGGCGATGGCACACGAGAATCGTATCGCAAAAATAACACAATCACCACCACATACAGCCACGAATACGCCACCGCCGGCGAATATGTGATAAAGATTGGTGGGTACAGAACTGGCGGCAATTCATTAAGTTTTCAAAAAAATTTAAACCTTGCAAAAATAGATGGCAGTCTGGGTGCGATTTTTTCAACAACAAAAAACAAAAATGGTACAGTTAGTAATCCAAGCTTTCAAAATTTGTTTTCTGGTTGTACTAATTTGACTGGTTCAATCCCACCAGATTTGTTTAAAGGAATCTACGGACGACCATCCAGCAGTATGTTTGAAAGTATTTTTAAAAATGATGCAAAATTAACTGGCAGTATACCAGAGAAATTGTTTGGCAATTTATACGGCGTTCCACAATATGGTATGTTCAATAGTACATTTGCGGGCTGTTCTGGTTTAACAGGTTCAATTCCAAATAAATTATTCGGTGAATTTTCTGGTGCGCCTCAACCTTATATGTTTGATGCTGTTTTTAAAGGTTGTAGTGGTTTAAGTGGCAGTATTCCAAAAAATTTATTCACAGGCATAAAAGGTACGGTTACATTATGTAGTTATCGTGATGTATTTAGCGGCTGTTCTGGTTTAACAGGATTTATCCCAGATAAATTATTTGGCGAAATTACAGATTATACAAGTCAGTGGAACTTTGCAGGAACTTTTGCCGGATGTAAGGGATTGACAGGAAGTATACCAAATGATTTATTTGGACCAATCACAAAAATACTTTTGGCAATGTTTAAAGGGACGTTTAGTAATTGTTCGGGACTAACTGGTGAATCTATAAAAATAAATGATAAATTTTTATATGATATATATTCTAATATAGATACCGTTAACATTAGCGATATGTACCAAGGTTGTACGGGTTTGACAGACTATGCAAATATACCGGCAGCTTGGAAATAAATTTGCTACATAAAATTCATAGGATTGACGTCGATTTTAACGCGAATATTCACTGGCTGTTTTACTGTTTTTAACCAACTGGACACAACAGGTTGTAAATTTGCAGTACGGGGGCCAGCCACCAAAAAGCGCATACGATACCAATTCCTGATTTGGTATATCTGGGCAGTTATTGGCCCCATTATTTTTGCACCTTTTAAATTGGGAATCGCATCACGCAATGCATTACAATATGTTTGCAAAGATGACTCACGTTGTCCCTCTATAATAACTGCAATTAACTGACCATATGGGGGCATATTTGCCATTTTTCGCCCCATCATATCTGTCTGCATAAAAGAATCACGATCGCCTGCACAAATCGCCGTCAGCACTGGATGTTCTGGCTGATACGTTTGTAATAATACACGTCCTGCATACTCACCACGACCTGCACGACCAGACACTTGAAACAACTGCTGAAATGTGTGTTCTGCTGCACGAAAATCAGTACCAAACAGCCCCATATCTGCATCAACGACACCAACCAAGGTCAAGTTTGGGAAATGATGCCCCTTGGCCAGTATTTGCGTACCGATAATTATGTCTATTTCGCCCTGCTCTATTTTATTAACCAGACGTTCTAATGATTGACGCGACGAGATAATATCACTGGACACCAAGGCCGTTCGTACATTTGGAAATCGAATTTTTACTTCCTGTTCTATCTTTTCCAAGCCAACACCACGCATCGATACATCGCCACCACAATCAGGACACGTCTTTGGCATTTGCATTGTGCGACCACACATATGACACAACATTTTGCCAATACGTTTATGATACGTCATACCAACACTGCATTCTGAGCAAACAGCTGTCCAACCACATTTTTTACATTGTGTAATTGGCGCAAAACCACGACGATTTATAAACAGCATTGATTGATGTCCAGCAGCCAATGTTTCTGAAATCGCATCACATAACGGTTGCGATAAAAATCCTGTTTGCTGTGTTTCATCAACTGTATATGGTTCTGGGCGATTTTCACGTAAATCAATCGTTGTAATATCAGGTAACTGTGCACCACCATATCTGGACGTTAACTTTAATTGCTTATATTTACCCAAGTTCACATTTTCCAGTGTTTCTGCAGATGGTGTTGCACTGGCCAACACCACTGGAATACCCGAAATTTTGGCACGTAAAATCGCCATATCACGCGCATGATAATTACCCATATCTTCTTGCTTATACGATGTATCATGTTCTTCGTCAATGACAATCAGACCAAGGTCTTGCCATGGTAAAAATAATGCACTGCGCGTACCAACAACCATTTTTATTTTACCATCCAACACCCCATGCCATATTTCACGACGACGTGCAGCAGTTAAATTACTGTGCCAGACAACAGGAACCTGACCAAATCTGTTCTTGAAACGCGACATAAATTGGGCAGTCAATGCAATTTCGGGCATCATCAATAAAACAGAACGCCCCGCACTGTATGCGCGCCACGCAGAATCAAAATACACCTGGGTTTTACCACTGCCTGTTATACCATCCAATAAATGTACAGAAAAACCACCATTTGCGATTGATGCGCCAATTACATCAGCAGCAGATTGTTGCTGTGAATTCAATACAATATTTCCACAATCACGATATATCAGTTCTGGAACATCGCGATTTTTTGGTTGCACACCAACAGGTATCAAGGTTTCGTTCTTTATCATTGAACGCACCACAGCAGCACTTACCCGCGCAATGTTTTGTATATCAGATATTGTCATTGCATCATTATCATTAGAAGAATACGCATCTGCCACAGCCTGTCTGTTTTGCGTCATACGACAAGACACATCACTGTTATATGCATATAACGGTTCCATACGTGGTGGACAAAACGCATCTGGAATATTTACAATCAAACGCAGTACCATACCCATTGGAATCAATGTCCATTCAGACATTCGCGCAATCCACTGCATATCAGAAATATTTAATTTAGACGGAAATACAGCCGAAATATTTTTTATCTTGTTTTCTGGCAGGTTACTGTCACCCAATCCCCATACAATACCAACACAAGGTCTGTTCATAACATTTACACGAACGAATGTACCAATATCCGCAGATTCAGTCAGCCGATAATCATAACCAGCATTTGGAATATTTGCGACCAAGACTTTTACAATTGTACCTGCATTAAACATAGTTATTAAAGTACTTGTTTTTTTTCAAAAATTCAATACCATTTATTCTGTAACAAAAATCAAAGGGCAAATTTATATGTGGCGTACTTTTTTTAATTTTTTACATATCATATCATATCTAATTCCGGGCAAAAAAAATCGCGAATGGTTCAGACAAGAAAAATGTTTCGGATATTATGATAAGTTACAGGCTATTAAACATGCATGCCCTGATATGGATTGGAAACATATGCGTATGGCCAAGGGTGGCGGCAGTTTGGCTTTTATTGTGAACGATACTGTATTCAAAGTCCGCAAATTCCACAAACACGATAATTCTGAACAGAAATTTACATATGAAAAAATGATAACAGATGCAATTGCACCTGTTTTACCGGTTCAGGTTCCACACATTGAACTGATTAATGCCGGCGAATATTTATTTTACAAGACGAAATTTATCCCTGGACGCGTATTGCTGGATTTGCCATTCAAGAAAATTATGCAACACAACCAAAAAATTGGCGAGCAAATTGGTAATGTGATGTACATCTTGTTTAACACAGAATTTAAGCAGTTAAAGTCATTAAAACCAAAAGGTGCAAATAAAAACGACTGTGGATTAACACATGGCGACATGTGCAGTAATATCATCGTTGACCCAAAAACGATGGATGTTGTTGGCATTATTGATTGGGAATATGCAGGATACACAACATTTATGCACGAATTTTTTGGTCTGTTTCGCGTTCGCAGAAAAATGCGTCTGACAGATATCGCACCAATAGCGATGAAAACATATTGGCATTTAACACATTCTTCCAGCCAAAAAAGTCAAAATAACCGACTTTAAATATTGACAAACTATTCTTTTGTATTATAATATATTGTGTAATTTAAACAAAGGGCTGCTTTATGAGCAAAAAAGAACGTACCAGCGAAGAAAAGTCAACGTACAGCTATATCAGACAGGAAATCAACAATTTTGTCGTTACGGAATATGGTTACTACTATCTGAAACCCGATCAAAACAAGGCACATTGGCTTAGTGTTATGCCATATAAACCTGAACTGATAGAAAAACTAATAACCCAAGTTACCAATATACTGAACAGACAAACTAACAGTAAAAATCCTTTATTTATGGTGCACGTTATTACTGATATCGCATACTATTTGTCCGAATATGCGGTCAGAAGCCCGGACAGCATAAACCGCAATCAGTCTGCCAAAGCATTAAAACAAAAATTAATGGCTGCAAATGCTGCAATACAGGGCAAATTTAAAATAACCAAAGACGAAAAAATCGCTCGTAAAAAAGCAGAACAGCGTGAAGCTAGACAGATTCACACCCAGGTAAAAGACGCATTCCGCGAAATGCAGAACGATTTTAAACACCACTGGGGAAGATAAATTTTCTACAGATTAAACAAGGATATAACATGTCACAAAATCGTAAAACAGCAGCAGATAAAGAATGTGGTAAGTTCGCCCAGGAAGTCAACGAATTTATGTTTCGTGAACACGGTTTTTTGTATCTGAAACCAAATGAAAACAAAGGCGAATGGCGTCAAAAAATTCCATACACACCAGAAGTCGAAGCAGAGTTAATAAAATTTGCAGCAGAATATATCAATATGCGTATATCAAATCCGCAACTGGCAAAATTACCAACATTTCTGACTAAATTAGTTTCACTGATGTCAGATTACTTGGCAAAATATGTTGCAAAAAATCCTGCATACACATGCCGCGATCAGGCAACACAGGCGTTAACAGAAATACTGACCAAGAAAAGCAGAATTTTAACACCTGTTGTTTTGGACAGTGAAGCAAGAAAAAAACGCGACAGAATTATTGCAGAAACAGCCAGATGCAAACACAAACAAGTTATAGGCATGTTCAATAATTTTGGTTTGTCTGTCCGCTGCAATCGCAAATAACACAGCGACTATAAAACCAAACCAATATCCGCATCGTCACCGGTGCGGTTTATTATTATATCTGATTTAAATTGGGTACGAAACCAAGTACGTTGACGTTTTGCGTACTGATTTGTCTTGTTTATCCAATCAACAACACAATCTTCACGTGATTTTTCCCCACGCAGATATGCACACAACTGCATCGCGCCAATTGCACGTGTTTCATCCAGGTTATTATTGATTATATTTTGTGCCTCTTGCAATGCACCACCAGATAACATCTGCGGAATCCTTGCGGCAATACGTTCACGCAAAACATTCGTATCAGGATTTATTAACACACAACACGCATCTGATACCACAGCACCTGTACGCGGTGCATTTTGAAATTCAGACAAATGATGACCTGTTTCAAAAAACACTTCCAATGCACGCGCGATTCTTTGTGGATCTGTTGCCGAAAAGTCAGACGGTAACAAATTACGCGCAGCCATAATATCACTTGCAACCAAACTGCGTGCATGATTGCGTGCATCTGGGCCAATGTCTGGCATTGGCGAAATACCATTTATTAACGCGTTAATATAATAACCTGTGCCACCAACAAAAATAGGTATATGCCCTGCACTAATTGCTTTATCATATTCTGCGCGCGCCAGTTTTAAATAATCTGCAACACTGATTTGTTCTGATAACGGTAGAACAGAAAACAATCGATATGGTACACCATCAATGTTATCAGATAGTTTACGCCCTGCAAACGGACTGGCAGAAATATTTTCAATACCTTGATAAATCTGAACACTGTCACAGTTTATAATCACCCCACCAATTTCACACGCCAATCGATGAGCAAAACTTGATTTGCCCGATGCTGTTGGACCTGTAATGATGTATGCAGAATGTTTCATTTAATGTGATTATAGTACCAGATTGACGATTGTAAATAAAATATTGTAATTGTAAAAATTATGGTGCTATGATAATCACATGTCCAATTGATAAATAAACGAAAGGAAAAATATATGTCAAAAGTAAGAGTTGCAATTAACGGTTTTGGTCGCATTGGGCGCTTGGTATTGCGTGCAGCACTGGAATCTGGCCGTGATGATATTGAATTTGTTGCAGTAAATGATTTGGCGCCTGCTGAACAGAATGCATATTTGTTAAAGTACGATTCTGTACATGGGAATTTGCCAATGGATGTTAAACTGGAAGGCGACTATATCATTGCTGGCAACCAAAAAATTAAATGCTTGTCCGAACGCAATCCAGAAAATTTACCTTGGGGCGAATTAGATATCGATATTGTTATGGAATGCACAGGTATCTTTACCGCTGCGGACAAAGCACGTGTTCATCTGACTGCGGGCGCAAAACGCGTATTGGTATCTGCACCATCTGCTGGGGCTGATAAAACAATCGTATATGGTGTTAACCAAGATACATTAACGCCTGCTGATTTAATTGTTTCAAACGCATCTTGCACAACAAACTGCTTGGCACCTGTGGTCAAGGTATTAAATGACACATTTGGTGTTGTATCAGGCTGGATGACAACTGTACACGCATACACTGGCGATCAACAGTTACTGGATAAAAACCACAAAGACTTCCGTCGTGCACGCGCAGCAAACCTGTCCATGATTCCAACCAGCACTGGCGCAGCCAAGGCAATTGGTTTGGTATTACCAGAATTGGCAGGCAAACTGGATGGCATGGCGATTCGCGTTCCTACCCCAGACGTATCTGTGGTTGAATTGGTTGCGAACTTGGAAAAAACTGCAACTGTCGAAGAAATAAACAGTGCAATGCATGCAGCACAGTCAAAAACATTTGGTTACAATGATTTGCCATTGGTATCAATTGACTTTACACACGATGCACACAGTTCTGTATTTGATGCCGGCCAGACCAAGGTTTTGGGCGACAAACTGGTACACGTAACAGCATGGTATGATAACGAATGGGGATTTTCGAACCGTATGTGCGATACAGCTGTTGCGATGGGCAAACTGATATAATTATCCCCCGTTTGGGGGATTTTTAATTTATGAAAAAAAGTACTTGCAATTATATTTCAGACAATATATTATATGCAGTGCTTTAAGGGGTTGTAGCTCAGCTGGTTAGAGCGTCTGCCTGTCACGCAGAAGGTCGCGGGTTCGAGCCCCGTCAATCCCGCCAGTATTTACCGCAGTTTTCTGCGGTTTTTCTTTTGCTATCAAAATAGTGTGTATTTTGATTTTTTTGGAAATCTCAGCAATATCTCAAAAAACATCAAATTGTCACAATATAAAAAACATATCTTTAAATATACATTTATAATATATATTAATCAGTAAAATATACTATATTATCACTGTCTGTTTTATATATTGTATCGTCACAAACATAATATTCCGTTGAATTATACTTTATTTTTAAAAAATGTGTTGATTCCCTGTTCATAACAGTTGGTACTGTCGTCATATTTGCATAATAAACCCTGTCTTCATATTGTATATGCAACGATGGTTCTGTTACTTTATGCGATTTTAAATACACGATACTATCATCCACATGCAAAATACGTTCATAACATTCCCAAGAACCAGCGGGCGCAAACATACCGTCCGGACATGCTATAATCCCCTGAATTTCTGTTTCATTAAAAGTATAAGTGTCGCCAACGCAATAATTGTTTTCAGGACATTGTGTACATTCTACATTATTTGCCGATAAATAATAACCAGGTGCGCATAATATCTTTTTTGGTTCAAACGTCGCTTCCAACAATACTTCATGATGAACCCCAAGTATATTCGAAGTACACCCTTTGCTTTTATTTAACGCAAAGACATCATTAAAAACAATCCCCTGATTTTTTGTTTCATCAAACCGATGTGTTCCGGATGAACACGTTGCCTCTTCAAGACATGGTTCACAATTCACAGTATTTATTGGCAAATATTGTCCAGTTGGGCACGTAATGGCCTGTGGCTCAAACACGGCTTCTAATACCACTTCATCTGTAAAGCCAAGTACATCCGTGACACACCCATTATCAACAGGCGACATAAGCAAATCATCTGCAACAGCAGAAAAAGAAGCAAATACAGTAAAAAACAATAACGTTTTTCGCATATTATTCTTTGACAGGGCCTGCGATTAAACTTGGACCATTACGGTTATAAAAAAATTCTTTTGTGACTTTGTCATAAAAACATACGACCCCATCAGGGTCTAACACAGGTACGAAATCACGCACCAAAACGCCATCTTTTTTTATTTTAAAATAGTAGATATTACCCCCAAAATCACAACCTGCGGCATCAGTATTTGTTCCGCCAAGAAAAATATTTTTATCCGTAGTAACAACACCATTAATTGTGCTGTTTAATATAATATCATTAGCCTTAGCCGTTATATCGTTAGTTCTTTTATTGATATATAAACTGTACGTATTAATTGACCCTCGTGTTATTTGCGTTACTAAATGTCTCTTACCTACCCTGAAATTAAGCCCTTCATGCGTACCATGCAACGATATAGAACCAGCACTATTAGATGTAATAGTTGTGCTGCTACAGGTTCCTTCTGCCCCAAACGCAATTTTATAAACAGTAGAGAAACTTAATTTTGTTTCATATTCAATTTCATCAGAATCAAACATAACACCCGTATCAATAGAACTATTCCCTACACCCTGAAATGTGACATATTCCAATTCTTTGGCAGCTTTGGCTTTCCAGCCGATAAAGTCATATCCGTATTTTGTTGGTTGGGTGGCTGGGACATTTAAATCGCCACCAATCGTGCATGTTGTTTTAGTGTGCGTTGTATCACCGTCCATCCACGTTAAATTCACTGTATCGGCCAAACAAATCGTATAAAGAAACAGGCCACAAAAAAACAATAACAAACGTTTCATTTAATCCCCCTCTGTTTTTCAAAAAGAAACAACCGCCATGCAGACATGACGGTCAGGGAGTTCGAAAATCAGCTTAAACCACATGACTCTGTGGGACTTCGGCACAGGCCGTATTTTACGTCCAACAGCTCCCCGACCAGGCGGGGATTTTTTTAACGATACTTTTGTACCGGGTTTAAACAGACTTTCGACAGCCTGACACACATCTCTGCGTGACGTATTAATATTAAAGCAAACAATACTGTAACACAACCCATTTTTTCTTGTTTATTGTTCTGATTTTTGGTTTATAATGCATGTATGCTTTAACTCAAAAGGAGAAAATATGAAATTCAAATTTATCGCAACTGGCATTTGTGCAATGGCATTGGCTGCATGTGGTGACAATGGCCAAAACCCAGAATTGTTAAAGGGCGCAAACTTTATATCTGCCCAGCCTGGGGTTGACATTACACTATCTTTTGACCCAAATGAAATGCGCGTATATGGTCGTGTTGTGAACTTATACAACGGTGGATATACTGCGGATGGCGATGAAATTAAATTCGATGGTTTTGCATCAACTATGATGATGGGTGCACCAGATGCCATGGAAACCGAATCAGAATATTTCCAGTTTATGCCGACTGTTGACACATACGAATACAACGACGGCAAACTGACACTGATTGGTGAAGGTGGCAAAGAAATCGTATTTGTTCAGGTTGAAGAATTGCCAACAGAAAATTCAGCGGAATAAAATCGTTGATAAATACTTGACAACGGTCATCAGACCAGTTATAATTTGCCAGCGTTCGATAAGAACAAGGCAGTTTTGGCCCCATCGTCTAGAGGCCTAGGACACCGCCCTTTCAAGGCGAGAACACCGGTTCGAATCCGGTTGGGGCTGCCAAAAATCAAAAACACCCGTTTGGGTGTTTTTTTGATTGGATTTCTAATACTTTCACAAGTTCGTAAGCTGGATGTCAAAAACAACTACCATTTCCCACATTTACGAACTTTTAAAAAGAAAAAGGTTAGATTCTAACCTTTTTCTTGATTCGAATTTATTGTGGTATTATTCGTTTTCTGATTGAAACAATCGATTGGCAATAATCGTATTTGCTGTTTTTTCTTTAATTTTATTTATACCAGCATTAAAACCACCTTGTAAATAAAGTGTTTCTATTTGTCTATATGTTTTTATGTTATCATATTCCGACGGCTCTAAAACGGCACTTATTACATAGTCTTTTTGATTGTGCCCGACTGCATCAATGTTTTCACCAACCTTACAAATACCATCTATTTGTGCTTTTTCATAAGTTTTTCCTTTCCCAGGGTCAATCATATGCAAACCGTCTGATAAATTTATTGAAACAAGTTGATGACCGTCTATCATTTTGCCTGAATTTTTATTTTTAATATCTTCTTTTTTTGCGGTAGCAACAATACTAAAATCTTTTAATCCAATTTCTTGTGCATATTTAGAAAATAATTTTGCTCGTCCAGTACAACCGGCAGCATTATATGGGATTTTCTGATTAATAATATCATCGCCAGATAATGAAAAATTAAAATTTTTATGGTCTGTTATTTCTGGGTGTTGTTCAAAATATTCATCACGAGATATAGCATTTTTCAAAGACGGTTCTATATCATGAAAAAACTTGTCAATTTTTTCTAAAACAATATTTACTTTTTCAATAATGTCTTTATCTGTATTTGTCATATATGAATTATGACACAAAACTAACAGTTTTTCAAGAAGCCCTTAACATCTTTCCCAAACAACAAAAGTTCATGAAGAAAATCAGCTCGTGAATTGCACAGATGGCCCTGCCAAAATTACAACCGACCTTTTGGGTCGGTTTTAATTTTGCCCAAAGCGCCCCAACCGGATCGGGCAGAGCGCCTAGGCACATTTATGTGCCACACGTAAACGAAGTGTACGTGACAGGTGGCGCGCATGACCAATACGCAGACGAACAATTAGCAAACCTGCAAAAACGGATATGGTTAATAGAGTTTTTGCATCTAGGTTTGGTTATTGGTTGTCAAGGGGCGATGTTGGGGCTGCCACTATGAGTAGCAGAGCGATTTATCGCGATGCGTTAGGAATGCCGCACAGGCACAACGTGCCGAGCGAAACTAGACAAAACCGCATTTTTGCGGTTTTTTTATTGGATTTCCAACATTTCTGTGAGTTCGTAAATCGTGTGTTAAAAATATGTCCCGTTTTACACATTTACGAACTCTTCAAATTGTTATATTCATCTGTACTTTACTAAAATCATCTTGTCACAATAATTAAGAAAACTTAAATCAGATGATTGGTTTTCTAGTTTTTGACATATGTTGACTAATTGATAATTCCCATTGATTATGCGCATCAGTATACGCCCACCGTAATTCAATCTTTTGGTTAAACTGATTAAAACAGATGTTTTAACATCATCGTTTACATAATCTAATATGTTTGATAAATGTATAAAATCATATGTATTGTCTTGCAGTTTTGCATCTAAATGTTCAATGTCGGTCCAAATAAAAGGAAAAGTTGGCAAATCAACTTGGGATAATTCATTGTAAAGCGACTTATGAGAATCTTTATCCGATTTGTAACAATCAGGTGGTGTTCCAAAGTTAAACAATGCAAATTTTCCGTCCATTATACGAATATACTCTTGTTCGTCCGAATCTAATTCATGCATAATATGCGTCAAGTTCGGTACGGATGTAATATTTGAATTGTTCCATAAATCTTTCAATAATTGCCAATATTTATTAAAAGTCAGCTTTCGTATAGCAACCGTTTTAATATCCATAATTATTTTGGATGCATATGTTATATCAAAAGTAGTAATGTGTTCAGCACCATACCTTTTACAAAATAATGGCTGGTCGCCAGATGCCGATACTGTCAGAACTTTTTTACAGTATTTTTTTTCTTTTCCATTATACATATAGCGTTTGACATCTTGGTCAGCATTTTCTTCTGTTGCAATAAGGTATGTAGGCGAATATGGGCCAAAAGTCACTTCTGGTACGCAATCATGATATTTCATATCATGCAAGGCCCTATTAAAATCTATATTTGTTATCATTTGTTTTCTGTGTTTCTATTTGAAAAATAACACAAAAAAATAAAAATATCAATCGTTGAGACGCAGTTTTGGCATCGCTTAAATAACATGCCAGATGCTGTATTTCCAGAAAAACACATTAACTTCTTTCCCGAACTGCAACAAATCACATATCTCATCAGTTCGTGAATTGCACAGATGCCCCTGCCACTATGAGTAGCAGAGCGATTTATCGCGATGCGTTAGGAATGCCGCACAGGCACAACGTGCCGAGCGAAACTAGATAAAACCGCATTTTTGCGGTTTTTTGTTGAATTTCCAATCCTTTTACAAGTTCGTAAGTTGTGCATAAAAACAGACACCGTTTTGCACATTTACGAACATTTTTAGAGTAACCACTAAAATAACGAGTTTTGGGTTTATTTTGTGATAATCTTTCTGAACTTGATTAGATTTGTAATTGTTGGATTTCGCCTAGATATTGGCACATTATATTTAATATCTTCAATTGTGTAATTATTGCGCGTCAATATCGATTTTGACCTTTCGTTTGTATAAACAACACTGGCGTATAATGATTGTAAATTTAATTGGTTCAGTGAATAATCTTCTATTTTTTTAATCGATTGTGTGGCGACACAAAGCCCCTCGTTTTCTTGGGAAACCCAAAACCAAATCTCAGCATCGTGCGATATTGGGCTAATATTATCAAGCCCAATCATACCAGCAACAGAATTATCCCGCATAATAACAAATGGAGCATCATGTGCACTATTTGCTATTTTACCTTTTATATTTTTATAATATGTATCAACAACATAGGCAATCATAAACAAAATCGTCTTTGAAAAGTTTGGCGTCACTTTTTTATTTGCCCAAAAAAAGTAAGATTGCAGGCGTGTGCGATTTGCATCCAAAACACGATAAAAATCATGTGAATGTCGCCAGAGCAAAGAAAAATCTAGTTTTTTTAATTCTATCTTCATAGTTTGAAGCATAGCACACAAATACAGTTTGTCAATTTTTTATATTTCTCTAAAAACACCTTAACATCTTTCCCAAACAACAAAATTGCGTGGGGCACCATGCCAAAATAAAACCGCCCAAACGGGCGGTTTGTGAATTTATACATCCAGATTTTACCGTACCATTCCTTCTAGTGCAGACAACATACTGTCCATTGCATCGGTGGAAGTCGGAGGCCAAGCGGTCTTAGGAAGACAACACTTAGCTACAACTCCTTGG
>JAZQUA010000061.1:0-2162 GCA_045631065.1 Candidatus Enterousia sp.
ATCAAAATGCGGTTGTAAAAACGTATATTCCAATTTATCTACTTCCGTTTTAATTTGTGCCAATGTGTGGTTGGAATAAGATTGTTCCATTATGCTTTTGCCTTCCCAGCCAATGATGTCATTTATAAATGCGGGCAAAACTCCGACGTCTTGTAATTTTAAACTGGCGTTTTTACGAAACGAATGAAAGTCCAACTTTTCACCATTTGGTTGTTTAATTCCGATATCGGTCAAGAATTTAAAAACACCCCTGGTTGCAAAATGTAGATTAAAGCTGTTGTTCTTGGTTATGCATTTTGGAAATATAAAATCAGAATCAGCTGCTTTTAGCATATCTTTTCTGCGCTTAACATACTCTACAAATCCCAGATTTATTAATTGTTTTGCAATCGGAACAGTTCGTTCAGAAGCTTCGTTCTTTAATTGTTTGATTGGATGATTTCGGATAAATCTGATACAATCCATTCCGTCTTCGCTTATTATATCACCGTATTGTAATGTTGTAGCTGCGTTTAATCTGGCGCCGGTAAACAAAGCAACCAGTGCAGACCAAAAATCATCCGAATGCGTCAAAAAATATTTGTGTTTTGGGTCAAACATTTGTAACAAGAAATCATCAGAATATGGTATATGTGGCCGTTTTTCTGATTTTTTTGTTTTGGCAATGTTTGGTATGATATTTAATAAATTAATTGAATATGCGTTCGGGTTCAGAATGTTCGCATGTTTTATCAATTCTTTTAAACACCTGGCGTGTTTGCGTTTTGTGTCGCCCTTTATTTTATCGTTGTTCAAAATATTTGTACAAATATCCTGAATTATATTTGGTTTATAAAATTTTGCATAATCATCATCCAAGGACAAATTAACCGCTTCTATCATACCGCTAATCGTATTGCGTTTTTTATTTTGTTCATGAATAACGTTATTTGCCTTTTTCAGCATTGATTCCAAGATTTCTGATATTGTATAACCATTTGAAACGGTTGCTGCATTTCCGGATGTATTGATAATTCCGGAAATTCCGCCCTGTATTTGTATTGCCTTTAAAATAATGTCATATTTATCAATTGTGTGTAGAGTTCTTTCGTCAACATTTAATTTTAATACAGTTAATATAATTTTTCGCAGCAATTCGATTTCTGCACGCATATCTAACAAAGCCTGAAGAATTCCAGGGTCAGTATTTGCTGAAATAGTTGGTGTTTCTAAAACTTGCCCATTGTCCTTGAATGCATATACAAAATTTACCTGTGATAACAAATGTTCGATACGATTAACCAGGTTTTCTACATTAATTTCATTCATTAATTTTGCCTTTTCTCGTGCTTCATAATAGTTGTTTGTTCGCAAAGACTTATAAAAATAACGTCTTTTGCCATTTTTACGTGGCAATTCAACCATATAATAGAATATGTTGTTTCTCAACCACAGATGTTCATATGCTTTACAGTTTGCTTGACACTTTTTCAACATTTTTCCAAACCTTGATTTTTTTAATGATTAAAAAATGGAAAGCCCAGAAATTTCAATATGTTGTCCGGTTTAAAGTGTTCCCAAACAAGTATTGAAAAATCCGACAAAAGTGCCGGATTTCTAACAAGAATTCATTGGTTGGGGCGCACGGATTCGAACCATGATAAAGAGAACCAAAATCTCTTGTCCTACCATTAGACGACACCCCAATTGCGTCAATGATTATAACTAACTTTTCATAAAATGCAATAACATTTTTATCGTGTGTGTATTTTATATTGCGTTTGATTTTGTTTTTGATCTTGGTATTTATCAAAGGCAATTTGGGCACGGGTACGAATGTTGTTCGCTGTCAAGATTTCTTCTTGGGCTGATATATATTTTCGTTGCCCGTTGGCGGTCAGTGATGCAATCTGGCGTCCCCGTTCGGTTGAAAAGAAATCGGGTTTATATCCACGTTCCCACGACAGACGAATCCTGTCACCATCCCATAAACATGCAGATACTGCATCTGTTGCATTGCGGCCAACTGTATGGTTTTCAATGGCGTACAGAATTCTTTCAACATCTGTTTGTGATATGTTCGGATAATTTTGTGCCAAGAATTTTTTGCCAACTGGCACAGCATTTGGACCATGGTTTACACACCATGCATCATTTGTTCGTGCGCAATCATGCAGGGCGGC
>JAZQUA010000062.1:0-1966 GCA_045631065.1 Candidatus Enterousia sp.
GTATACGTCGCGGCGTTGTGATATTTTGCCACGAAATTTTAAAAGACGGGGAAATTCGCTGTTGGTTAATGCCAGCATAGGATACATTTTTCCGTCTGTCAGCATTATATTATATTTTGGCTTTTGTGTTTTAATTAATTCTTGTTCGCGAAGCAGGGCATCTGATTCTGTGGCAACAGTTTCCCAATCTATGCGCGCAACAAGTGTGCGCATAACTTGTTTGTGTAATTCTAGTTTTGATATGTCTGTATATTGTCGTAGGCGGTTCAACAGGTTTTTTGCTTTGCCAACGTACAGCAGGTTGCCGTCTGCGTCGTACATCTTGTATACGCCTGGGGCGGCAGGTGCATTTTCAATCAAATCAGAAAATTGAATATTCATAACATTTATGATAGAATATAAAAAGATAAATAGCAAATAAGAGGTTTTTCAATGATTCAAGAATCTGGTCGTTCAATGATTGAAATGTTAGGCGTGTTGGCAATTATGGGTGTTATTACAGTTGGGGCAATTGGAATGATTTCAACTGCGATGCGCACACAGAAGTTGACCGCTGTAAACGATGAAGTTGTTCAGATGGTTACGATGGTTCGTAATATTCATGCAGAATATGATGATTTTTCGAGCATGAATGGGGCGACTATTTTTCCAGTAATCGGAATGTCTGATAAGAATCCTTATGGTGGTTCATATACACTGGGGGTTAATCCTTCTAATTCTCGTCAATTTATTGTGACTATTGATGGGTTGGGACAGTCAGAATGTAAGGCCTTGGTTGCAAAAGCATGGTCTGATTCTGTTGGTTATCGTTTGTCCGATGGAAAAACAGGTGGCGCAACAGGTTCTTGTGATGGGACGAATGGAACAAATTCTGTTCAGATTGTTTTTGGTGAATAAGTAGATACTGGATTTGTATATGGCGGATTTTGTAGAGATTTCAAAAGTAGAAGATGGTGTACGTTTGTTACGCTGGTTCTTGCGACATTTTCCGTCAATGCCACAACGTGAATTTTATAAATTATGTCGTGGCGGACAAATTCGTGTGAATTCAAAACGTGTCAAAGGTCAAGAAATACTGCGTACAGGGGATGCAGTACGTATTCCACCAACTGTTTTGTCTTATTCAGAAGAAAGAGAGAAAAAAACAGAGACAGGTAATTATTTTTCATTGGCTGATTTGGAAAAATTGCGTCAATGTATAATTCACAATGATGATGATATTGTTGTGTTTAATAAGCCTGCAGGATTGGCTGTTCAAGGCGGAACAGGTATCAGAAAGTCTGTTGATAAAATGGCAGCGGCTTTGTTTCCTTATGATAAAATTTCATTGGTACATCGTTTGGATAAAGAAACAAGTGGTGTGTTGGTTGTTGCAAAAAACCAACGTTCAGCACAGTTTTTAGCTGATGCTTTTCAGAATAAAAAAGCACATAAAGAATATCTGGCTTTGTTAAATGGTAATGTAAATCCAAAAAATGGGACTATTGATAATTTTATGTTAAAAGGGCAGGTGTTCGAAGACCAAGCGCGTTTGAATAATGGGACAGGCCCTAGACCACAACGTGCAATTACAGAATATCGTGTTTTATCAAATGCAACATCCAGTTTGTCTTGGGTGCAGTTTTCACCAAAAACAGGACGTACACATCAATTAAGATTGCATAGTGCATTTTCACTTAATGCACCAATTGTTGGAGATGATCTGTACGGCAGAAATCAACGTGTTGATACTGTTTTGCAATCTATGCTACAAACAAATAATTTATTCTTGTTTGCCTATAAAATAACCTTTCAACATCCGTCAACTGGGCGTATGTTGACATTGCGTGCGACTGTGCCAGATTTTATGTTGCCAGTTATGAAGTTCTTAGAATTTAAAATGCCATGATTGTAAGAAAAAGTCTTTTTTTTCCAGTTGTACGTATTTTTACCCTAATTCTTGTTGGATTAGTGGTGGCCTTGGTTG
>JAZQUA010000063.1:0-4795 GCA_045631065.1 Candidatus Enterousia sp.
TCACGTGATGGTTCATTACGCGCAGTTACAGAGGTTGTTTAAAAAAATCCCCATTTGGGGATTTTTTTATTTCGCAAATACGCGATTATATACTTTTTCATTAATTTCGACTGGATATTCGCGCATCAAGAAAGAATTATAATCTTCTTGCAATCCTGTTGCAGACATATTTGACAATTCTTTACGCAATGCATCCATTTTTTTAGAATCAGTCTTTGGTGCAACAGCCCCTTTGACCTTTAACACATAGAACGCATCTGCCCCAGATTCAATTGAATTCTGACCGATTTTATTACGGAATACAGGCACCAATAATTCTGTTGGCGCACCATCTGTACGCGAAACAGTCACAGACTTTTTATTTGCCAATTTACCATCTTTTTTATTTAAATTGACCAGCATTTCATTTGCGCGAACATATGCTTGCTTTTTCTGTTCCGCTTTTTTCCAGTCAGAAACCAATGATTTTTTTACAGAATCAAAGCTGGCTGTATGCGCAGGTTTTACTTCATCAACACGCACAAACAAGAAACCATTTTTTGTTTCAATCATTTCGCTTTCCACCCCTGTATCCATATCAAAGATTTTATCAACCAGCGCATCTGTCAGCAACTTATCCACAGGACGACTGTCACGTGCAAATGGTTTCAATGCGACATATTTTGCACTATGTTTTTTTGCAGCTTCTTTCATTGTATCGCCTGCGATAATATCGTCTTCGATTTTAACAGCGGTTGCATAACCCTCATCATATTTATCAGGCTGTGTCATATCTGCCTCTATGAACACATACGAAGCACTTCTTGTTTCTGGCACAGTTTGTGGATTTTGTTTATAAAAATCTTGTAACTGTTCATCTGTTGGATCTGCGACCTTGAAATCAGAATACTTTACAGTCGCATATTCTATATCACGCTTGCCATATCTGGCATTATATGCCGCCTGAACAGCAAATTCTGGCACAGCAACCGGCGCAGACATTGCACCCAATACCATTGAACGCAAAACCTGATTACGCAACACATCTGCAAATTCAGCCTCTGAAAAACCGGAATTATTCAAAACAGTATCAAATGCAAATGTTGAAAACTGACCATTTATTTGAAATTCTGGCATTTCACGAATTTCTTGGGCGATTCGTTTATCACTGACCACCAATCCCAAATCATCTGCACGATTTTGTGCCATTTGTTGTGTCGCAAGTTTAGTTAACACCTGTTGTGAAAATTCATTTTGTGCATTTGCATCTGCATAAACAGCACGTTGCTGTTCACGTGTCATCTGTGCCAATTCACGTGATTTTTCTGAATTGAATTGCGGTGCAGAAATAGTAGCATTACCCACCTTTATTAACGTTGTATCACCTGAAACGTTACCAAATATCCATTCCGCGACCCCCCATCCCACGAACGAGAAGGCCAATACACTGATTAAAATTTTTGCAACTGGTTTTTCTGATGCATTTCTTAAATATTCTAGCATTTGTTCCCCTTTTGCGTTACCATAGCAGAACAAAACATATAAAAGCAACGAAAAAAAGGGAAAAATTCAATGAAAATTATCGCAGGCAACTGGAAAATGAACGGCACACACGATGCACTTCGACAAATGATTACAGACTTGAACGCGATCGACACAAAAAACACCGTCATATTATGCGTTCCATACACAATGTTGTGCACCGATTCGGGCAAAATTGCGTTGGCATCCCAAGACATCAGCGTCCACACCCATGGCGCATATACTGGCGAAGTATCTGCATCAATGGTCGCTGCAACTGGCGCACAATATACAATCATTGGTCACAGCGAATGTCGCCAGTACCATGGCGATACAAACGCAACAGTTTGCGACAAGGCGCGCCTTGCCATATCAAACGGCTTAACACCTATTATTTGCATTGGCGAAACAATGGAAGAAAAGCAAGCTGGCAAAACAATGGAAATTATAGAGAGCGGCCTGCGTGAATCAGTACCAACTGATACACAATCTGATATTATTATCGCATATGAACCACGTTGGGCAATTGGTGCAGGCATAACACCAACATCTGAAGAAATCGCATCTGCGCACACACTGATTGCCAACATATTAACAGATATGGGTTTGGGCGGCACACCAATATTATATGGCGCATCTGTCAAAGGCAGTAATGCCGCAGAAATAATGTCTATCCCACACGTTGACGGCGTATTGGTTGGGGGCGCATCCTTGAAAAGCGATGATTTCATACCTATAATAACCAGTATAAATTAGTTTTATAGTATTGCAAAAAATGGGTATAAATTATGAAAGACGAAAATAAAGAAGTAAAAGTCGAAGAAGTATCAATTGACGATGCAACAGAAACAGTTGCAACACCTGTTGAAAATCCTGAAATTGAAAAATTAACTGCACAACTGGCAGATATGAACGACAAATATCTGCGTCTGGCCGCAGAACTTGAAAACACCCGTCGTCGCAGTGCACTGGATGCAGAATCACGCGCCAGAAATCGCGCAATGTCTGTTGCACAAAAAATACTGCCGGTTATGGACGCTGTAAACGCTGCACAGAAACACACCCCAGATGACGAAGGCATAAAATCTATGGCGATGGCACTGGAATCTGCATTTCGTGAAATCGGCATAACCAAGATTGAAACAATCGGTCAACCATTAAACCCAATGCACCACAATGCGATTCAAGTTATTGAATCCCCCGAACATACATCAAATACAATTATTGATGAAATGCAATCAGGTTATATGTTTGGCGACACAGTTCTGCGAACAGCAATGGTTATTGTCGCAAAATAAACAATCCCACAAATGTGGGATTTTTTTATATCTTGTCTTTATTAACTTGCATACAAAGCTCTAAAATGGTAAAATTACACGTGCAAGAGAGAATATATTCATGAACCACATTTTTGGGATTTTTGTCACATTTTTACTGATACCCACCCTGCCCGTGTTTGGGGTATCTTTAAACGATATTGACAACAATCCTATATCTAAGTATTGCAGAAAAATTGCAGGCTCTGGGGGAGGTAATATAAAT
This sequence comes from Candidatus Enterousia sp., assembly GCA_045631065.1. Taxonomy (GTDB): domain Bacteria; phylum Pseudomonadota; class Alphaproteobacteria; order Rs-D84; family Rs-D84; genus Enterousia. The sequence goes on from JAZQUA010000063.1 coordinate 3,043, forward strand.
TGCAGCAAAAACACAAATTCCGAAGAACATATATTACAATGTAACTATGGATTAAAACCAAATGCCGACCCAGATGAAATAAAAGTAGAACTTGCTGCATATTGCTCAAAAACCTTGGAACAACAATCGAAGAAATTACAGGCAAAGAACAACCATTCAGATGATAACTTTGATTTTGCGGCTGCATCTGCAAACTCAAACGCGTCCAGTGGCCTGTTACTGACCACATCTGCCCAAGAAGATGAGCCGCAGCAAAAGGCAAGCGCAATGTCAGCTGATATATCTGGAACAATCGATACAAATGATGCGCTGTTGTTAGGAATGACACATCTTGATGTCACCCCCTGCAGCCTTCGTGATGGTATGAGTCTTACATACCAAAATTTTAAAAAACAAATCACATGTCCAATAGGCACAAAAAGCATGACTATTACATTTACTACAAAGGCATCTGACTACAAAATAGAAAACCCAAAACATGTAATAAGTTTAAGTCCAGAAAAACAAAAATACACTCTACCAGAAACCATTAAAATATCTGTTAAACCAGAAAAAAATTCAACCGCATCCATGGCAAAAGTCTGCAAAAATTCTGTGGGCAGATTAAATTGCGCAGACCTAACTATAACATGCACAAATGGTTTTAATGATGGCTGGAATGAACAAAAAGCCCTTGACGCAATGTGCCCAACCGAAGCCCAATCAGAACAAACCAGACGCGAAAAACTAAAAAATGATGCAAATTCCAGATTTTGTAAATCTGGTATGAAATTCGAAGCAGATTGCAAAGCTAACAAGGTTGTATTTGGTTGCGATGAATACAGTCGTCGCACACCAAACGAAATTGAACGCAAACTTCAAAACTATTGCAGCACAACTAAAACAAATAGTGTTGAAATCCAAGATGAAACAACACAAAAACGTGCCGACAAAAAAGCAGAACATGAAAAACATAAAGCATTGTGTAAATCACCCAATGAATGGAACGACAGAACACACAAATGCAAATGCAAGAATACAAAAGAATTCTTTGACGAAGAAACAGGCTGTGTGGCTGCGACAAAAACTTTTACCGAAGCCCAAGAAAAAATGAAACAACTGGAAACCCAACTGAATGAAAAAGTAACAAAACTAAATGTAAAATAATGAAAAAACTGTATATAATATCTTTGCTGTCTATTTTATCACTGCCAGCATTTGCAGCAGCCGCAAATCCATTTGATGGTGTTACAACTGTTGATGCAGCATGGGAAAAGTTTGAATCAGAATCACAAAAAATCCTTGATGAATATAAACCTAAATTAAAAAACAAAGAATTCAAAAAACTAAAAGAATTGCGTACAGAAATACTGGATAAAAAACCAGATACAACAAAAGATGACAAAACAACTGATAACAACGCAACTGTTGCCGAACGCAAATTAACGCCCGAAGAACAAGAAAAGAAAATTGCAGAACTGCGCGATAATGCAGATGCAATGAAAGAAAAAGAACAATCAACAGCAAACAAAATGTTGGGTGGCGCAACAATGGCCGCGACTGGTATGGGTGGAATGCAATTGGCATCTGCACTGGCAGAACAATCTGCAGATAACGAGGCCGAACAAGATATGCGCGCGTACCTTGCCACGTTTTCGTGTAAATATGGTAATGAACGCGCATCTGGTGGTGAAAGAGATATCGAACTGCCAGGTGGGAATGAACTAATTAACCTGTACAGCGAATATGTCGCACTGGCAAACGATTTAAAGGT
>JAZQUA010000064.1:0-2451 GCA_045631065.1 Candidatus Enterousia sp.
GCAAATACCTGTGTTGATCGTGGCGCGATGACAGACACAACGATTGGTGATGGAACCAAGATTGATAACTTGTGTCAGATTGCGCATGGTGTTGTAATTGGTTCTGAATGTTTCTTGGCCAGTGGTACTGGGATTGCAGGCGGTGTTGTTGTTGGCGATCGTGTATTGTTGGGCGGTCATGTTGGTATTGCAAACGGTGTAAAAATTGGCAACGATGCATCTGTTGGTGCAAACAGTGGTGTTTTCCGCAACATTCCAGATGGGAAAAGCTATATGGGATATCCAGCGGGTCCGGGTACAGAATTTATGCGTCATTATGCTTGGTTGCGCAAGAATGTAAAGAAATAATACAGGTGATAAAATGATTGCAGATGCAAAACAGATAGAAAAAATCATTCCACATCGTGGCGATATGCGTATGGTGGATGAAATTCGCGAATATTCTGATACCAGTGCGGTTGGCGTAAAATATGTGCGTGACGATGAATTTTGGTGTGCGGGTCATTTTCCTGGCAACCCGATTATGCCTGGTGTATTACAGGTCGAAGCATTGGCGCAAACCGCATGTTTTGTTGCATTCAGTCGTCTGTCAGATGCCGAACGTGAAAATATGTTGGGGTACTTTACTTCAATGGAAAAGATTAAATTTTCACATATGGTACGCCCAGGCGATAAATTGGAATTGCACGTTGAATTATTAGTAACCAAAATGGGAATGTATAAATTCCATGGTATTGCGATGGTTGCTGGTAAAAAGGTTGCAGAATCAACATTTACAGCAGTCTTGCAAAAAGTTACGAAATAAAATCCCCAAATTGGGGGTTTTTTTATACATCCTTGTTATTCTGAGATTGAATCTCGCCTTGGGCGGATGAGCACATATCCCAGGTATATGTGTGCATCAGGCATAAAAAACGTCATACCGGCGCAGGCCGGTATCCATTGTGCGTGTATATGATTACTGGATCGCCACGCATTCGCTCGCGATGACAAGGGAAACAAACACTGGTCCGCGCTGGTATGATGATATTTTAATCCCCGCCAAATGGCGGGGACGCGCCCATTAATTTATACCCCCCCCCACCTATAAGAATACATTCTTATAGGTGTATATAAAGGCAAATATTTTTATAGATTTTATATCTATAAAAAAATCCCCCGAATAGGGGATGATATTAATAATAACTCATTACACAGTCCAGTGCTTGCGGGTCTGCATAACATCCAGGTTGGAGCTCGTCCCACGTTGCCCCTTGACAATCCATTATAGAATATATTTTGTCACAATAGTCTTTATTTTTCGAGAGCGACAAATAAATTATACCGTTAGCTGCATCTGCAAATTCTGTGTTTTCAAAAAACACAACACTTCCATCTGCTGGAATCGACTTACAGACAGTAGATTCATCAGATACAGACGTGTAGCACCATGCATACGTATGATCTCCATAATAAGCAAGTGTATAACCATCCCACGACAATTCGTTTGCATTTGGTAAATAAAGCTTGTTATCAGTGGATAAGTTTTTTTGCGGCCTATAGGTAGTACTTGTATACGTCACTGATGGCAACAGTACATAAGTTGCAGTTTTGGTGTTCCCACTATTTCCACCTTGTGCAGTCGCGCTTTGCATATCTTGTACCCATTTTTTGATATATGCCGGTTTTGGGTCGGCTGTTGCATCGCCGTTAACAGACATACATGTGACAATCTGGGCCTTGCATGCGTTAATCGCATAGTTTGGATTCGATGCAGAATTGTTCGAACTTAAACATGATGTAACATCAGATATACAGTTTTCGGCATAACTGCTGATGATTTCATCCTGCGCAACCTTAATCTGGGTCAATGTGCGCTGCAAGTACTCCTTGATTACCTGATTGTTGTGATTGTACTTCTTGTCTGTATATGTATAGTTCTGACATTTATTCAATACAGATGAACACATACCGTATGCCTTGTTGTCTTCCCCGATGTAACCTATCTTGTATTGTAAATATTCCGCAAGGGTTTCACTGTTTTCTTTGATTGGGTTGTTTTTAACATATTCTTTGATGTAATCTGTTAATCTGCCATCTGCAATCCATGCGTTATTATCGGTGCCATAACCCCATGTTGCATACAAACCATCTGTATGTTGTATCGGTGCAGGTTCTAGCTTTGTTGATTCGGGATCTGTGTCTTTAATCGGATGACCTGGTAATGATCCAATTACAACTTCGCCATTAACGATATATTTGCCGGTTGGATCCAAACAGTTCTCATAATCTGTACCGCATACAAAGTCGTCTTGCATACATGAATCCAACGCATTTACACAACCACGCAGATCATATGCGTTTTTCTGTTGTGCAACCATCAAACGTGCCTTTTGTAACACAACCTTGGCATTACGGACAGTGCGGTTCATATTTTCATTGGAATCTGTCAGTGCGCGTTCGTATGCAATA
>JAZQUA010000065.1:0-7194 GCA_045631065.1 Candidatus Enterousia sp.
TTCACAACGTCAGGCAACAAAAGATGCAGGTCGTATCGCTGGTTTAAACGTTTTACGTATTGTTAATGAACCAACCGCTGCTGCGTTGGCATATGGTTTGGACAAAGGCAAAGATGGTAAAAATGCTGTTTATGACCTTGGTGGTGGTACATTTGTCGTATCTATTTTGCAAATTGTTGATGGTGTGTTCGTAGTTAAATCAACAAATGGTGATACTGCATTGGGTGGTTCGGACTTTGACGCGCGTATCTTGGAACATTTGATTGCAGAATTTAAGTCACAAACAGGGATTGATTTGTCTGGTGATAAATTGGCGTTGCAACGCTTGAAAGAAGCAGCAGAAAAGGCAAAAATCGAATTGTCGTCAAAGACAACAACAGATATTAACTTGCCATACCTGACAGCAGATGTCACAGGACCAAAGCACTTTAACACAACTTTGACACGTGCAAAATTGGAATCGCTGGTTGCTGACTTGATTGAACGTACAATCGAACCTTGCAAAAAAGCATTGAAAGATGCTGGATTGGAAAAATCACAGATTAATGAAGTAATCTTGGTCGGTGGTCAGACACGTATGCCAAAGGTTGCAGAAACAGTAAAAGAATTCTTTGGTCGTGAACCACACAAGGGTGTTAACCCAGACGAAGTTGTTGGTATGGGTGCCGCAATCCAAGGTGGTGTATTAAAAGGCGATGTCAAAGATGTATTGTTGTTGGACGTTACACCATTGTCATTGGGTATTGAAACATTGGGCGGTGTATTTACACGCTTGATTGATCGTAATACAACAATTCCAACCAAGAAATCTCAGGTTTTCAGTACTGCCGAAGATAATCAATCTGCTGTAACAATTCGCGTATTCCAGGGTGAACGTGATATGGCAGCTGACAACAAATTATTGGGTCAGTTTAACCTGGAAGGTATTGCACCTGCCCCACGTGGTATGCCACAGATTGAAGTATCTTTTGATATTGATGCAAACGGTATTGTTCACGTATCTGCAAAAGATAAAGGTACAGGCAAAGAACAGGCGATTTCAATTAAATCTGATGGTGGTTTGTCCGAAGATGAAATCAAACGTATGGTTGATGAAGCTGCTGCAAATGCCGAAGCAGATAAACTGAAACGTGAATTGGCTGAAGCAAAAAATACAGCAGAAACAGCAATATTTAGCATTGAAAAATCACTGAAAGAACATGGTGATAAAATCAGCGAAGATGAAAAGAAGTCGATTGAAGAAGCCAAGAAAACATTGGCAGACGAATTGGCCAAGGCAGATGCGACTGCACAATCGCTGAAAGAAAAAACAGATGCATTGTCTGAAAAGGCAATGAAATTGGGTGAAGCTGTTTACAAGGCAGCCCAGGCAGAACAAGCCGCATCCGGTGAATCCGAACAGAAAAAGAATGAAGACGGAACTGTTGATGCAGACTTTACTGAAAAGAAATATAAAAATCCCCCGTTTGGGGGATTTTTTTATGATTAAACTTCAAAGAATATTGTTGACGATTGTTTGTTCGGTATAATATCATTATAACGACTAATACAGGGGTTGTACAATGAATATCAAAAAAATAGTTAAAGATATCCTGGCACGTGAATGGTGCTTAAAGCTCGTAGAAGATAATATGTCATTTGCAGATAAAGGAGGGTTTGAAGATACGGATATGGTTGAATTTATAAGGATTTTGGAGGAAGAACTAGGGTGTGTTTTACCACGTGATATAGCTGCTGGGTTTAGTTCGGAATCCGAGATGACAGTTGGGGATTTGGTTAAAAAGGTAGAAGTGTATTGTGCCGGAATACACCCTGTTGCAGGATTATATAGGAAGGTTGATGGTAATGCTATATGCTGTCTGAGTGATGAAAAATGTTCAAAAATATCAAAAGAAGAAGTTGTAAAGAATAAGGCTTTAAAGAATTTATGCGCACAACATAAATGTGTGTTGGAATGTAACTTTCATAGATTACGTCAAACAATAAAATAAGGATAAAAATAACTGTTGCAGATGTTGCTGAGTTAATACGGAAAATAGAAAAAGTCGCGAATAAAAATATGATGCAGATTTTTCTGAAAAGAAATAAAAAAATCCCCCGTTTGGGGGATTTTTCTTGATTTTAAGTTTGTTTATACAATAATTGTGTGCGCTAAGAAATTAAATGAGTACATATGATGTATACTAAAAAAATATGTGAAATTTTATATGATTTATATGGTGATAACGTTGCGTTAACACCCAAGACTAATTTGATGTATGATTTAGAAATGGATTCTTTGGAATTTTCATTTGTTATAATTGATATAGAAAGACGTTTTAGGATTCCTGCTTTGCCGATACGGGATATTGAAAGACGTGCATTGACGGTTGAAAGATTGGCAAAAAAAGTCGAAAAAGCACAGATAATGTTACAATCAAATAAATCAATTAGACGAAGGTAACAACACGTTTTTCTATTTATTTTTTGGTTGTTTTTTTAACTTATGCATAATAAAGTTGATGTATAGGAATAAATATCTATATAACTGGTTGGATTTATGGGGTGGTTATGGAACAAAGTAACAGTTTTTATTTTAAATTTAAGCGGGCTCTATTACATATCGCTGATTTGTTTATCCCTACGGAAGTGTCGAAAAAGAATTTTGTTGCGTGGGCAACTTTTCCAAAATTTAAATTAAACCGTAATTTAATTAAATACGACAAAACTATTAATGTTGCTTTTTGTTTCAATGAAAAATATATTCCGTTGGCATTGACGTCTATGGTTTCGTTATTAGAAAACTCGCCTGCGTGTTTTTATGATATATATTGTGTAACAGATATTGATGAAAAAAGTAAAAATAAAATACAAAAATTTATTAGTTCAAGATATGATTCTTGCAAGGTCATCTTTTTAGAACCAAACAGTGATTATGATAAAGCTTATTGTGGTCAGTGGTCTCGTGCGATATGGTGGCGTTGTATGTTACCAAAGATATTGCCAGCAACAGTAGATCGTATAATTTATGCAGATGTAGATACTTTGTTTGTAAGGGATCTGCGTGAAGCTTTTGAATTGGATATTGGTGATAATCTGTTGTCTGGTTGTTTTGATAGCGCAACGTATATAAATAGTGGCTTTTTAGTAATGAATATTGCTCAATTTCGTAAAGATTCTGTTTATTCAAAAATGATAAATTGGGCAGAAAACAATAGCACCAAATGTCCTGACCAGGATATGTTAAACGAAATTTGTAAAAATCGAATTAAATCTATGTCAAGAAAATTTAACCTTATCGTGGATGGAGGATATAGCTTTCTTAAAACAATGAATTGGGCATTATATCGTGAAATTCACTATCCAGTAATGTTACATTATGCTGGCAGAATTAAGCCTTGGAACATGACAATAAAAAGATTTTTTACGTTTGATTTATATCGTAAGTATTACAGTGCGGTTATTAATAATTATTAAATGATTAATATTATTTTTGAAAATACTAGATAATGCAACAAAAGACGAAATAAGGAGCGTATAATGAATATCGAAAATAAAATAAAAGAAATACTGGAACGTGATTTTGATATTAAAAACGTTTCAGGTAGTAAAAAATTGGCAAAAGATTTGACGATGGATGCGCTTGATATGGCTGAATTAATATATATTTTGGAAAAAGAGTTGAATATTTCATTGCCAGATAGTATTGCAAAGAATTATGACCTGGGCTCTGAAATGACGGTGGCTGATTTGGTGCGCCAGGTTGAACAATGTGTCGTTACAAAAAAAGCGCAAGAATCGCGTGGACTGATGCCTGTTGCAGGTTTATATGCAATTTTTGCAAATAAACCATATTGTTGTATTACTGGGAAACCTTGTAACCAATTAACAGTAGGTGCTGTTAAACAAAATGTTAACAGAAAATACAATTTATGTCATCGTCGTGGTTGTATAATTGAAAGAAATTTTCAACGCTTGGCACAGAAAACAAAATAAAAACACCGCCAATTGGCGGTGTTTTCTTGATGTTTTATGTTTTTTAGTCTATATTGTGGATAACAATTATAAATAAAGTGTATAAAATGAGTAAAAAAAATGTTTATAGCGACGATCATAGCGTTAGAGGCAATGTTTCAAGGATTCTGACTGACAAGTTTGCCCTTGACCCTAAACATTATGCAAATAATGTGCTTGCATTATGTTTAGACAGCATTGATTTTGTTGAGTTGTATTGGGCACTAGAACACGATTTAAAAATTAACATTCCTGATGATTCTCGTGCAAAAATTTCTTATTCAATGACAGTGGCAGAATTGATTAATTACGTGGAAGGTATGGTGTCGGGAAACTCATATATGTCTGTACAGCAGTCAAAGTCAAAACCGATTAATGATTCAGAACTTGCGAAACAACAAGGTGTTACAGACTTGTACACAATTACAGACAACGGGACAGTAAAGTGTCGTTTGACAGAGTTGCCTTGCACAATAATAACAGCGGATGCAATAAAAAATAATACCAAAATGGCTAACTTGTGTTGCGTTCATCAGTGTATAATTGATAAGAATTTTCGAACATTATCACAGAAAACCAAATAAAAACACCGCCAATTGGCGGTGTTTTTTATTTCTGTTCACCAATGTAAATTCCCATATTATATGCTGTTTCCAGTAATGGGTCATCTGGGGATACATATGCATTTGATGTCATTAAATCTGGTATTTTTGGGTCATGTACAATTTCGCCAGATTCAACAAATTCTGATAATGGAACGGTATGAACACTGTCACACTGTAATACAGTCATAACATATGTTTCGTTGTTTTCAATCGCTTTTATTGCACAGTCTGCAAAACGCGTTGCCAATATGCGGTCGGCAGCCGTTGTGTCCCCTGCCCGCTGCGTATGTTCTAGGAATGCGGTTCTGTTCACAATGCCGGCAGCCGTCAATTTGCGTGAAATCATATCCGCAGGTTTGCCTGAATGTCCGCGCAGTGATATACCTTCGGATACAATAATAATTCCATAATCAGTCTGTTGATTTTTAATGTGTTCGACCAGTGCATTAACATCAAATTTAATTTCTGGAATTAATATTGCAGATGCGCCAACTGCAACCCCTGCATTTAACGCAAGGTTACCACAGTCGCGACCCATACTTTGCACAACAAACCAACGATGATGACTGCGCGCGGTCAGCATTAATTGATCGCAATATGCTGTTAATTGTTGTACTGCTGTATCAAATCCAATTGTACGGTCTGTTAATGGTATGTCCATATCAATTGTTTTTGGGATACAGATTAATTGTAAGTCGCGATATATTTCACGATTTGCCCACGCAAGTGATATGCTGCCGTTGCCGCCAATTAATATCAATGCGTCCAACTTTAATTCAGATAAAGATTTATGCAGCTGTTTATTAAAAGCAGCAGTTTTTCCGCGTTCAATAGCTGTTTCAAAATTTAGTGCATTGGCGTGTCCATTGTGCAAAAAGCTGCCCGCCAGTCTTGCATTTTCAATTGGTATCATCAGGTCATTTAATTTTACCGCAGCTGGCGGTGTAGTGCATAGCCCATCTGTGCCATCTAAAATACCATAAACTGTCCATTTACGTAAGTTTGCACAGCGTACAATTCGCTGAATCGCAGTGTTTAAACCACTGCAATCGCCACCTGTTGTCATAACACCTATTTTTTTCATAATCTTTCCTTGTTTTTCTGGTCTATTATATCACAAATAAATTGACAAAGAAATATTATTTGTAATAATTTGTCCATATTTAATCGGAGATTTCAAATGGCAACAAATAACAAGCAAAATATGGGCAGTACAAAGCGTTCAACAGACGACTTGATTGATAATGCAATATCTAAACAAAACAATTGGTTGGAAAATCGTCGTACTTATACACGCAGATTTTTGAAGAAGTTCAATGTGTTCAATGATGAAAAGCAAAATGAAGTAAAACAAAAAAAGCAAGAAAAATATGCTGTGTTGAAAAGTTATTGGTTCCCTATTCTGTGTGCATTTGTTGTTATCTTTATTGCAATATGGGCCGGATTTGTTCGCACAAGTCGAACATCAAAAATTATACTGGTTCCAGAAGTCCCTGCACAAGTTATAAAAAAACAGAAAGAAATTATTACGCCTGAATTTGATATTGTTCGTATTGAAAAAAATGGTTCTGTTGTAATCGCTGGTCGTTGGACACCAAATAATACTGTATCTGTAATGGTAAATGGTCGCGTTATTGCAACACAAAGTACAAATGCCAATGGTGAATTTGTGTATGCGCCAAAAAATGCGTGGAAACCTGGAAATTATACAATCGCATTGGTTGGTGGTGAACCCGAAGTAAAATCTGCTGAAAAAGTTTTTGTTTATATCTCGCAACAAGGTGCCGAAAATTCTGTATCATTGTTGATGACAAAAGATGGCAGCACATTGTTGCAAATGCCAACTGTATTAAACGATAATGATTTAACTGTGTCTAAGATTGATTATCTAAGTAACGGTCGTATTGTTGTCACAGGTGATGGTATGCCAAGATTGCGTGTATCTTTAAGTTTGAATGATGAATATATTGGTTTTGCGCGCGTATCAGACCACAGACACTTTGGGCTGGGTGCGGATGTTGGTGATTTAGTGGCCGGTCAAGAATATTCATTAACTGTTCGTATGCATGATGGTGATGGGCGTACAGTCAGTTCTGTAACACACAAATTTACAATGCCAGAAATGACAGGTGATGATGATACTTATTATACTGTTCGTCGTGGCGATTGTTTGTGGATTATTGCACGTAACTTTATGCGTCGCGGAATTTTGTTCAGTATTATTGCAGACCGTAATAACATTAAAAATCCTGACTTGATTTTTCCAAAACAAGTTTTGCAAATCCCAGTTGAATCAAAGTAAAAAAACTATGCGTCCAGAAGAAGTAAAAAAATTATTAATAACTTTGTCAGATTGTGCAGATAAACTGGACAGAAAACAAGTAAAGCAACTGTATTGTATGTTGATTTATATGGGGCAATATCCTGTGTGCCCTGCGTGCAATCAACCAATAACATCACCACAAGAATTTTCATGGGATCACATTGTTCCTGCCAGTCGTGGTGGCAGTGATGATATATCAAATATGGTACCAATGCATGCGCATTGTAACGAGCTAAAAGGCAATCAATTTTTTGATGAATTATTTGATGCGCA
>JAZQUA010000066.1:0-30472 GCA_045631065.1 Candidatus Enterousia sp.
CGGCACCAGTCGTAACGAACCCTCAAACGAAGAATACATGCGCGAACGGAACTCTTCCACATCGGCGCCTTCATCCGGCATTTGCAGGCGGTCAACAACAACCAATATCGTATGCTTTTTATTTTTATCCAACGGCTGAACCGCAGACAAATCAACCAATTCATCATCAATAATCGCGCGTTGATACCCCTGCTTTACCAAGAAAGCTAATTCCTTGCGATATTCGCCTTTGCGTTCACGCACCAATGGTGCCAACACAAATATCTTGACCAACGGTGGAATTTTCATTGTCCAATCGACCATTTCTGCGATTGTTTGCGATTTAATTGGCAATCCTGTTACTGGCGAATGTGGCACCCCAACACGCGCCCATAACAAGCGCAAATAATCATAAATTTCTGTAACAGTACCAACAGTTGAACGCGGATTTTTTGACGTAGTCTTTTGTTCAATTGATATCGCAGGCGCCAAACCTTCGATTAAATCAACATCAGGCTTTTTTTGCATATCAAGAAATTGACGCGCATAACTGGACAATGATTCAACATATCTGCGCTGACCTTCGGCATAAATGGTATTAAAGGCCAAAGAAGACTTTCCAGAACCAGATACGCCAGTAAAGACCACCAATTTATTCTTTGGTAAGTCCAAATCAATATTTTTAAGATTATTTTCGCGTGCACCGCGAATTTTTATCACACTTGCCATTGTATTTTTAATATAGAAACTATTAGAAGAATTTCAATACAAAGGGCGAAAAATTTCCCCCTTTGTGAAACCGTTCTTATTTATCTGATAACAAATTTTTCGGCGACAATGAAATTCCGGATTTTCTGGTATGATTTGCACCCGCATCCGGCGCCAATTTTCCGTTAACCCAAATATCAACCCCACCTGCATTACCAAATGTCGCCTTGTACTTATCGCCTGCTGGAACATAATAGATATCCCCAGGTACCAAAACGCGACTAAAAACAGTATTGCCACGACCATCTTCAACCTTGACCCAAGATTCCTGAGATGCCTGCAACACAACATCTGCCTTATCACGATTATCTGTACCAAAACGTTCACGCACAGGCAAATTATACTTTTCCATACTTACTTCTTCAACAACAGCAGTATTAGTATCCGCAACTTTTACATTATCTGAATTTGGTGTTAAAACAACGATTAAAACAATTGTCAAAATTATTGCCAATAATGCACCTGCGAACCACTGCCAATTTTGATAAACAAACTGATAGCATTTTACGAACAATATTTTTGCCCAGTGTTCTTCTTCCTTGATACTTGGCATCGCGCATGCAGTCACATCATCATCGTCTGCGGCACAATCCGCCAACAACCCCATTTCTTTTTTTATTTTTGCAATAACTTCTTCTGGTTCCAAACCCAATTCCATTGCATAATTACGTGCGAACCCCAAAATATAAACAGTTTCTGGAATCGCATTATAATCCCCGTTTTCCAAAGCCTCCAAGAATTCTTCACGAATACACAACTGTTTTGCAATTGTTGGGATTTCGCGTTTACGACGTCCTGTTGTACGCGCATTACGTAACATTTCGCCAGCTGTCATTTCCACTGGTGCTTCAACAATAGGTTCTGTTGTTACTTCGATTTCTTCTGTCATGATATAAATCCTTGGTTATTTATTTTCTTAGATAATAGACCAAAATTCTTGAATTGCAACCTTTAACAGCTTGCTATCTGTTATCTGATTAACTTTTATACGAAATTCTGACGAATTTTTCATCCCAGCACTGTACCACGCAGCATGTTTTCTGAACATCGGCACCGCAGTTTGTTCACCATAATATTCCAACGCATAATCCAAATGCCGCAAAACAACACTGCCAACATCAGACGGCGGTATTGCCCCCATAATCTCAGACAAAATCCATGGCCGCCCCATCAATCCCCGTCCAACCATCACACCACTGTATCCCAATGATTCTGCAACACATAAATCATCAGACGATTTTATATCACCGTTTGCAATAATTGGTATTGGCATTCCATGGACATCCGGCAATCTGGCAGGCCCAACATACAATTGTGCACGCGTACGACCATGCAATGCAGCAAACCGCACACCACAATCTGCCGCGATACGTATTAAATCAGCCCAATCTTGATGTTGTTCATCCCACCCAAGTCTGGTTTTAACAGACACAGGAATTTGCACAGCGCGCACCACTGCATCCATAATTTTTCCAGCCAACATATGGTCTTGCATTAAAAATGCCCCTGCCCCGGCACGCGTTGCCACCTTTGGCACAGGGCACCCCATATTGATATCAATCCACTTTGCACCATTATCTTGCAGAATTTTTGCTGCATCTGCCATCAAACCAACATTTGCGCCAAAAATTTGGGCACCAACATTTCCTTCGCCCCCATAATTATCAAAATTACGCAGACAGTTTTTGTGTGCACCCACCAACGAATGACAAGAAATCATTTCTGTTACCAATGGTGCATCTGGTGAAAATTCACGAATAATACGACGAAACGGCCGGTCTGTAATCCCAGCAAGTGGTGCAGCAAAAATTTGATTATTAGTAAACATTTATGATATAATGCCATCTATGAAGGAAAAAATCAAAAATTTATTTCGCTTTCTGGGCCGCGCATGGTCGGGCAGCATTCGTGGCAAATTCGGTGTTTTACTGGCACTGTTTGCATCATTTATGTTTATTGGCTTGTTCTGGGGCAACGTCAGTGTTCAACGTGTTACAATGAACGTATGGCATTTAAATAAAGCATCAGAACAATTAAATGCTGAAACAGCAACATTAAATGAAATTCAGCAACATATAAAGCTGTTACAAAATTACAGCCCCGATTACATTGACGAATTGGGGCTGCAATACTTGAATATCGGAAATCCGCAGGTTAAAATTTTAAAGTACTAGTTCAGCAATAAAATTGTTCCATTCAGGTACAACGCAAAGCACAACCAGATAACATATGGCCATACCAGATATGATGCAGATTTGCTGATTGGTTTGAATGCGACTGCCATCCATATTGAAATTCCCAGCAATACGACCAAACACAATACAGATGCGCCAATCATATGCAACCCAAAGAACAAATAAGTCCACAAGAAATTCAAAATCAACTGGGCAACAAATAAAACATATGCTTTCGTCTTGCTGTGTCTTGTTTTTGTATTATTCATTATCAAGAACAATGCAATACCCAACAATGCATACAATATTGTCCACGCAACCCCAAACACCCATCCATCGGGGGTTATCACAGAATTATTCAACGCATTATACCAGACATCATTACTGTGACTTGGTGTAAATAACACGCCAAATATACCGGGCAAGAACGATACAACCATTGCAAAAATAAATTTAAAAAATTTTATCATGAAAGTTTCTCCTTTTTTTTATACCAACAATTGTATCAATGAATTAGCAACCACGCATCAGGAACGATTTCCAACAAGATTAACAAAACCTAATTAGCACCATCTGATCTATATGTTGTATCGTCACAAACATAATATTCCGTTGAATTATACTTTATTTTTAAGAAATGTGTTGAATCCCTGTTCATAACAGTTGGCACAGTTGTCATATTTGCATAATAAACCCTGTCTTTGTATTGTATATGTAATGACGGCTCTGTTACTTTATGCGATTTTAAATATACGACATTTTCACCAACATGCAAAATACGTTCATAACATTCCCAAGAACCAGCGGGCGCAAACATACCGTCCGGACATGCTGTAATCCCCTGAATTTCTGTTTCATTAAAAGTATAAGTGTCGCCAACGCAATAATTGTTTTCAGGACATTGGGTGCATTCAATATTATTTGCCGATAAATAATAACCAGGTTTGCATGTTATATTCATAGGGGTAAATATCGCTTCGAATGCAGCATTACTATCAAAGCCCAATAAATTTTGTGCGCATCCGTACGGTTTATCGTATAAAATCACATCGTTATAAACAATACCACGACTTTTTGTTTCACTAAAACTGTGTGTTCCGGGTGTACAAGTTGCTTCGGACGGACACTGCTCGCAGCTTAAGTGATTTACAGGCAAATATTGTCCAGTTGAGCACGTTACGTTCTTGGGCATAAATACTGCTTGAACAGATACGGTATCTGTAATCCCCAGTGTTTCAGACACACAACCATTGGTGATAGAATTTGTTATTAAATTCGCCCATGCAGGTTGTGTTATGATCAATGATAAAAATAACAGGAACTTTTTCATATTATTCCTTTACTTTTTCAGGTCCAGCAACAAATTCTGCCCCACCTGCGTTATAAAAGAATTTTTTTGTCACTCTGTCGTAAAAACATACGATACCATCGGTGTCTTGTGCCGGAATCAAATCCAAAACCAATACACCATCTTTTTTTATTTTGAAATAATATATATCGCCTTGCATACGTGTAAACGCCTCACTGTTGGCTGCGCTTTCATAAGATGATACATTAAGATTTAACCCACCCAAAAAAATATTTCCTGTATTAGTCGGCTTTGAGCCGATGACCGATTTTTTTTCTTCATCATCACAATAACCCGAGACAGTACCAGATACGATTTTAAAATTACATACATGTGGTTCAGAATATGTCTGCATTTCATACGAGATATTACTACCTGTACCAATCCAAATGTGAGTTTTTGCTCTTACTGTCAAACCGTAACCTTTATAAGGACCCTTAAAAGAATAATGAAAACCACCAACACCAAAAATTCCAACACCCGCAGCATTGTTCGATTTATCTTCAAATTTAATATCAAATTCAATTTCATTTGTATCAAATACAATACCTGTATCAATATACGCACCTTTTATAATGGTCAGGTATTCTAATTCACGGGCGGCTTTTGCACGCCATCCGACAAAGTCATAACCATATTTTGTTGGTTGGGTGGCTGGAACATTTAAATCGCCACCAACAGTACATGTTGATTGCGAATATGCTGTGTTGCCATTTTCCCATTTTATTGTGATTGTTTCTGCAACTGCAGCGATACAGATAAAACATAATGACAAAAATAATAACAAACGTTTCATTTATCCCTCTCTTTCATGGTGGGAATAATGACATAAAAATTGCTTTAACAAATTTTCAAGGTGTTTTGTCGGAAAACACAACCCTTTATGCATTATTCCCAAAATAAAATCCGCCAAGATTGACGGTCGGGGAGTTCACAAATCACTATAGTATTGATTCTGCTGCTTTCGGGTTTCCCCTGTTATATAACAGACAGCTCCCCGACTTATTAAAGTCAGGGATAAATAACGACACAAAACCACAGGAATGACATCGGATAACGATGCCATCAGATATTTTGCACCGACTATAGCAGGCTTGTGACAGCCCCGAACCCAATCCCTTGGATTCGATCTACAGTTTACAACAAAAATTATAAAAAATAAACTATTATTTTCCAATAACACACAAACAAAAATTAAAACCACCTGAACAGTGGCTTGAATTTCTGGCACGCGCTCTACAGGATTGTAAATTCCCATATTCGCTATCGCTCTATGGGTGCCCTTTCGCCTATGGCTCGAACCTAAGGTTCGAATCCCCGTGCTAAACACACGTTTTAATAAAAAACACCACACAAGGTGGTGTTTTTTATTAAAACTGGCACGCCCTACAGGATTCGAACCTGTGACCTGCAGATTAGAAAAAATATTCAATGAATAAAGCACAAAAACACACAATAAAAAACAAAAGTAAAATCAATGAATCGAGTTTTGTGGTCAATGTACATTTTTGGTGAATTTTTATTTCGTGTGCCCCACCTGTGCCCCATGGGACAGGCGCAGAAATCAGGCAAAAAAGCATTCTTATTTTGGGACTGTGTTTTTTAACCACTCTTCAATGGCAGGGGGGTGACACACAGTTATAAGACAATCGCATTTTCGTGGCTCGACAACGCGTTTAATTGGTTTGCGCTATGTTTGGGTGCGCAAAACCAAAAAAACGCATGTCGAGGTGTTCGCTTCATTTACATAGCACATTGATAAATCGTGGTTGCTAAATCTACATTGTTATTTCTATTATACGCCATATAAACACAATTGCACACTTGGTTTATAGTTCGCCCATTAGGAACAACCCAACGCATTTGACCGCCATATGTTGGCGCTGCATAAGCAATCCCAGAATTAAGCAACGCTTGCTTGCATTCATAATATATGCTTTGTTTTATCATTGACTGCATTTCGCGTTCTTCTTGTGCTTGTTTTTCCAAAAGTTCTTGTCTTTTTTTTCGCAGTTCGACTTGTTCTTGTTGTTGATTGTAAAAATAAACGCCCACACATACAGCACCACCTATGATTGCCAGGCCAATCAGTGTTAAACAAATTATTTTTCTCATAACGTTTGTCTCCTTTTTATTTATTCTTACATACGCCCAAAATGTAAGCGTGTTTATTTTTTACTTCTGGGCTCATGATGCGCAATGTGGTAAATTCGTAAAGTTCTTGCGGGGTTAATGTGCCCAAAAATTTACGAGCAACACAATCGCAATTTACTGCATTGCCAAAAGTTTGCCTGCATGTGAATGCAATATTTGCCATTTCAGAAATTGCTTGAACGGCTTGTGGCGTCCACATTTCTTGACATCCGATGTTGCCCGCATCGTTCGCCACATCCGCATTGTACTTTTCCAGATATGATTCTTTGCATTGAAACTCACCATGCTTTTTTATAACTCCCACAGCCTTATCCATATCTTTTTCTGATTTTGTTGCCATGCACATAACTGTGGAAAAGTGACAAAAATCTTCTGTTTTATTCGCACCACCTGTATTTAACGCCATTACAAATTCTGGCATTGCGTCTAAAATACAGTGACAGGATTTTTTTTGAAAATCATAAAACAAGTCTATATCAGCATTGCCGTCATCGCACCCAGCCAAGCATAACAAGGATAAGGTGGTTAACAATATTCTGTACATGCTATTTTTCCTCATTTGAATTATTTTTAAAAAAGTCAGAAACCCCTTGTTTAACATTTTTTACGTCATTTGGTTCACAAATGCATACAAACTTTGAATATTCCTCTTCAATGTCGTTTGTGAATTTTTCACAATTCTGTTCGCTCATTACAAGCGCATCTGTGACAGGTTCCGCTGTTATATCTGTTAACCATTCTTCTTTTGCTTTATATGGCAACAAGGTAAAGGGTTCAATACCAATTTTTATATGCATAATCACGCATTCGCGTTCGTTAGGCAAAATAGTTTTATATCGATTTATTTTCTCTTTGTACTCATTGACGATTTTTTGCTGTTCTTGCATTTGCGCATCTGTTTTTGTTGTATTTACAGACTCAACGCAAGCGCACAGCAACAAGGCCAATAAAACCCATAATTTTTTCATTGTTTCTCCTTTTTTTGCCAAAAACAAAAAACCACCTGACAAAGCGGGTGGTTGGAGGTTCGAAACTATAATGCTCAGAAAATAGCGGGCTTATTCAATATATTCACCGCCCTCCAACCATGTTGGTTGGAGATATTTTCTGCCTTCGCAGGCACTGAGCATAAACGGGTTTCGACGCCCAACACAGCAATCGCCATGTCAAAATATATACTACACTAAAAAATGACAAAAATCAAATGTTCAACAAAACAAGGTGGGGGTATGGTATTGTTATATGGTATGTAAATAACATGTGCGGGTGTGCTGTTGGTATATGTTGGCGAGGCAGGTGGTGGGTATGTGTGGTGCGTTAAAGAAATACCGCCCACAATGGGGCGGTTCTTTATAACGGTTTTTGTGCCAATATTTCGCCAATGCTTTGTGGTTCATCTGCCCGCCCGTCCGTTATTGCTAACGCAACAGGTGTTGCGGGCAATGGTTCGTGCGTTGCGCTGGCTTTTACCAGTTCCGCCGCCTTGGTTTTGCCAATGCCCATTTCTTGGGCAATTTCACGCGTGGACATGCCTTGCGCCTTTAATTCGCGCACGCGCGCAAATTCCAACGCATGTTTGGCATTTTGTGGCGCAATATATTCGCGTGTATCCCACACAAGTTTAGTGCCGTTTTCCAGTTCGCACAGCGTGACTTTGTATGCCGATAAATCAGCACCCGCCACCGCACGCGACTTGGTATAACACACAATAAAACACGCACCATCGGTTGCTTTATAATTTTCTGGCTGTTCCAGTTTTATAATGGCATCCATGATGTCTTGCTTTTTACTGGTGCCACGATTGTCACCATTTTTGCCTGCGTGGTCAATGACCAATACCGTTTTTCCCATACGTTTTAAGTTCAGCAACCATTTCTGCATGGGGAGCCAACTTTCCGCCTCGTTCTCGCGTCCATGGGGGCACAGCACAGAAATATTATCAATAACAATAAAATCAATATTTGTTATCATTTTTTCGATTTCTTTCTGTGTGTTTTCATCGGTTAGGTTTGGGGTCGGTTCGTTTTGTAAATCTGCACTTAAAAACGCAAGGTTTTTAATGCCACTAAACTTTTCGCCAAACCCCAATGCAAGTGCACGAACGCGGTCTTGCAAGTCGGAGAAAGCCATTTCGCCATCAATATATAGCACTTTGCGTGCGCCCTTGGCTTGGAAGTTCATAACGTCCATCCCACTTGCAATTCCAAGCGCAATAGAAAGTCCGACAAAGGTTTTCCCTGTGCCACGCTTGGCATACAGCATGCACAATGCTTTTTCTTGTATAAACGGATATAACAGCCAATTTCGCGGTGTTGCAACCATGGTTAATAACTCCGACATGGGGGTTATTTTGTATTTTGAATGTTCCGCAACCGCGGGGATGTTAATGTCTGACATTGGCACCCCCTGTAGGTTGTGGTGAAGTTGCGACCCAATCGTAAAATAACTCTTGGTCAATCAGGATTTTGCGCCCAATGCGTTTTATTGCCCCGATTGCTTTCAAGCCGTTCACCTCTTCGTAAAAAATATAGTTCCGCAACGCACCCATGCTAAACGCAGGGTTCGCATCAACGAATTGTTGCGGCGTTAATAACATCATAGTCATTTTTTTCTCCTATTTATTATAATTTTTTTGTCATGACCCCTAAACTATGACGCAAAAAAATGACTACGGATACAGGTTGCTAGCAAACTACAAAATTTTTTTCCATTTGCGAATATATGTTTTTATAGTGGATTCTTTCAAGCCATATGGATTATGGTTTTGCATAAGCCAATTCGCCGACATTTGTGTGTCATTTTTACGGCTATTTGGGAATAAACACCAGACCCTAAACATTTCTTGTTCTATTGTTCTGTATTTACTGTCGCGACCATGTGCGCCATTTCTGCGTCCCGAACGTTCGTTCCATCCCAACTTACAGTTTTGGGCGTTACGAAAACACTTTTCAATCAAAAGAGCAATCGCAGGTTCTTGTTTAGCGACATATTGGTTTAACAGAATAAATGCGGCGGTTTGAAACAGCCAAAATATACTGATATCACCATACTCCAAAACCAATTTAGGCGTGTTGCATAAATTGCATGTATTATGTGCCTTGATTAATTTGTTTATGGCGATGTTAGTTTTTTTGGATAGTTTGCTCAAATATTCAATGGCAAGTTCCAATTTTTTTTCATTCAAATACCCATTTGGCAAATGACTGCCATAGTGTGTGCATAAATCGTCGTCCCAATTTGCAAGTGCATTTATTATTTGCGCATCAGGTTTCTGCAATGGGTGGATATGTGGGAATAATTTTTCGTGTGATAAATTTGGCATTTTATTGTTCTCCGAATATATTGGCGGTCATTTTTTCAACATCGTGTCGCAAGCATTCATCTGACAGGTGAGCATACCGTTTGGTCATTTGCAAAGTTTTGTGCCCCAATATTGCTGCAATTGCTCCCATGGTAGAACCGTTCATTGCCAAATAACTGGCGCATGTGTGACGCAAATCGTGAAAGTGAAAATCAACCAAGTTGGCATCCGCCATTGCTTTGCGCCAACTGCGTGTTATATCAAACGGCTGTATTTTGTTTTGCGCTGGGAATACATAATCGCTGTTCGGGCGTTTCGCAAACAGTTTTTTTATTTCCCCCAATGCGGGCTCAACCAATGGAATGGCACGCCGTTCTTTGTTCTTGGTATCGTGCAAAATAGCGCGCTGTGCAGAAAAATCCACATCAGCCCATTTAAGCCCCAATATTTCCATTTTACGCGCGCCTGTGGTTATACCTAACAGCACAGCGGGGTACAAATAGGGGTTTTTGGCATTCTTAACCGCAACAAGCAAGTTTTCGCGTTCTGTGTCGGATAAATAACGCACACGCCCACGCGGTTCTGGCAACTTTGAAATTTTGAATACGGGGTTATTTTCCAACCATTCCAGTTCACGCACCGCATACGACAGCACCACAGATAACGCAGCCATATAGCGGTTAATGGTGGCATTGGTGCGTGCTTTCTTGGTTTGTGTTTCATTGGCGATTTGGTCGCGTGCATTTATTATCAACGCGGGTGTTAAACTTGCCAACGCATATGCACCCAACAAATTATTCCAAATGGCTAAATGCCTGCGTGTTTCTCGTGCAGAATTACCACGATGCGCTAAAATACGCACAACATAAATCTCTATAAGTTCAGATAATGTGTGGCGTTTTGATTCCAAAACAATCAAATTCAAGCCATCTTTTATCCTGCTTTCCATGCGCGCGCCCCAATTTCGCGCCATGGTTATATTTGGAAACGTTTCAGATTGCACAGGATAACCTTTAAGGCGCACTTTTACCCTATAAGAAACAACCCCGCTTTTAGATATGCGCTTTTCAATACTTGCCATAATTCATCCGTTTTTTTCATTTCATGCCCGCGAGCCCAAGAAAAAACGGGCGGGCGGACAGCATTTTGTTTTCCTAACAAGAGATATAACTCCCCCACCCTAAAATGTCAAGCGGATTCACAATCTGGTGGTCAATCGGCCGTTTAGTGCGGCTTTCTGCGTTTTATTATGGTTTATTGTTATTTATGGGACACTCTTGGGGCTTTTTATAAAAATTTTTTCTTCAAAAACCCACAAAAAGCGAGGCTTTTTTTCAATGCAGTGATTTTTTGTGAATTGTGAACGATTGTTGTTTCAAGTGCCCCACAAATGCCCCACAACACAAAAAAATCCCCAACAACAAAGTTCAGGGATTTACATCTATTTGATTTTACTTAAATTCTTGGCACGCCCTACAGGATTCGAACCTGTGACCTGCAGATTAGAAATCTGATGCTCTATCCAGCTGAGCTAAGGGCGCAACACTGGTTTATTTTATACTATTTTTTATAAAATTCAAGCGTCAAAAATCTAAACAATATTAATATGTATAATCTTTATCACGCAAACGATATATCTGAATAAACATATAAATATCTGCCAGCGCATAAACCAACAACAATATTGCCATTATTAAAACACCCAAAACAGCCCCTGCCAATGGGAAAAACAGCAGCGATATCGCCACAGCCAACAATATCAAAGACAATATCAAATTTAAAACATAATGCCCAAAACGCGCGCGTGTCAGATTAATCGCAAAAATTACAGAACGCACAGAATGAACAATAAATAACACTATAAACAAATACATTATCCCTATAAAAGAACCAATCGGATACGCAAAAAATAAGACACCAATAATTATATCAAACATCCCAAATAATACATCCAACCAACCACCACCGTATTCTTGTGATGCGACCAAACCAGATATTACACGATAAACCCCGATAAGCATTAACATAATTGCGAACACAGTTACTATAACCGACAAAAAGCCCACCGGCTGAACCAGCATAAACAAGCCAAATATTGCAAACAGAACAGCTTCAAACAATAACATTGGTGCACTTTTATGATACAATCGCTGAATCTGAGTCTTTATCAAATCTATCTTTAACAGTTTTTTTGACATATTTTCCCCCTTGGTATCAGTACAAATATTATACCAAAAACAATCTGCTATAAATAAATTTATATTCCTAAACTTATCACCATATCTATATTGATATTTTGCGCAAAGATTTCATCATGAGACACCAATAATATTGCGCCACGGTATTGATTCAATGCATCTTCAAGTATTTCAATACTTTTAATTTCTAAATTATTTGTTGGTTCATCTAAAATCAATAACTCAGGCTGTTCTGTACCACCTAATACAGATGCCAATGTTGCTTTTAATAATTCTCCGCCTGATAACACACCGACTTTTTTCTGTGATGCATCTCCACGAAAACCAAAATTAGCAGCAATTGCATGCGCATCATGCTTTAAGACACCCGTTAAATTCATAATATTTTCAACAATTGTCTTATTTTTATCCAACAGCGACAAATCTTGATTTAAATATGCAACCCTGCCCATAACGCGCACTGTCCCAGAATCCGGAGACAGTTGCCCACAAATCAGCTTTAATAATGTTGATTTACCAGCACCATTATTTCCGCACAAGCGCACACGACTGCACCCCATAATCGACAAATCAAAATTCCGAAAAATCTGTTTATTCGGATACGAAAAAAACATCTCAGAAATTCGTACTAACTCTTTATTATAAAAAGACTTGTTTGGTACAGGAATTTTTATTTTGTCATCACGCATTTGTTCCGACAACTTTTGTTGTATTTCAATCTGTGCATCTAACTTTTTTTGAATAATTGCGCGTCTTTTTGCCTCGGTTTCTTGGCTTTTTCCCTTTAATGCATTGGCTTCTATGCGGGAACCTGACGCACTGTTTGCTTTATCCTTTTTTTGTTTTGCATTATGATGCTGACGCATATTTTGTGCAACGTTCAGTGTTCCTGTCAAACGTGCAATTTCCTTGTTTGCATCTGTATATCTGGACAGCATATTTTCATATGCTATACGCTTTTGCTGAACCCAAAAATCATAATTTCCACCCCAAACAGTTATAACGCCATTTGATATTTCGATAATTTTATCAACACGCCTTAACAAATCTCTATCATGCGACACAATAACTGCACCAAACGGATATGCTGACAACTGATTTAAAAAACGTGACTTGGCATCAGAATCTAAATTATTTGTTGGTTCGTCTAGCAACAATATCTGTGCCCGACTATCAAATGCGCGCGCCAAGGCATTTGATTGAGCCTCACCACCACTTTTTGCATCTTGTACATTTATTTGATTCAGCATATAAACAGATGCGTTTTTCACGCACTGACCAGAATCTGGCACAACTTCTCCATTCAAGATCCGTAACAAAGTCGTTTTTCCAGCCCCATTATCACCCACGACTGCCACTTTGTCAGAATCATTGAACACAACAGACAGACCGCTTAACAAATTGCGATCAGAATCATAACCAAAAAAAACGTTTGATAAAGAAATAAAAGCCATAACAAAACCCCTTAATATATTGCAATTAAACAAACACATATTCTTATGTGTGATTTTATAAAAATTACAATATTAACGACTCATCGGGTTTTGTCCTTTGTTTAAGATTACACACTGAATTATAACATAAAATTCAGCAAAATCAACAAAATATAAAACCGCCCGTTTGGGCGGTTTTATTTACATACTTTCTTTTAAATTTGCACCAAGTGTTTGCAAACCATTTCCAATAACATTCTTTAATGCTTTTACCAATAACATATGTTGCTTGGTTGATTCCAAATTATTTTCATCAATCAGCTTTACACCGTCTTGGGTTGACCACAAAGAATGGAAAGATGCTGCCAAATCTTCTAAATACTTGGTCAAGATTTGTGGATTTTTTGTACGCCCTGCACTTTCTACGATTGCAGGATAATCCGCCATAACTTTAATCAATCTTTTTTCCGCATCACTTGCCATTTCCATATTGAAAGACAAATCTGCCAGCGCAGAAACATCTATATCAAAAACTGTATTAAATTTCTTTAACACAGAACATGCGCGTGCATACGCATATTGAATATAGTACACAGGATTATCTTTGGATTGTTCCTTGGCTTTTTGCAAATCAAATGTCATTTGTGTATCTGCAGACTTCATAACCATAAACAAGCGCAACACATCTGCATCGATTTCATCCAGAACGTCTTCTATCATAACAAAGTTACCTGCACGTTTAGACATCTTGAACGGCTTGCCATCTTTTTCTAGACTTACCAACTGGCACAAAATCACATCCAGTTCTGCCTGATTATTTGTAACAGCACCCAATGCAGACTTAATTCTTTTAACATAACCACCATGGTCTGCACCCCAAACATTAATTTGCTTTTTAAAACCACGTTCAAATTTATCTGCGTGATACGCGATATCTGATGCAAAGTATGTTGTCACCCCATTTGCACGTGCAATAACACGATCGACATCATCGCCAAATTGTTTTGCCTTGAACAACAACTGTTCTTCGGGCTTCCATTCTTCTTCGGTTTCACCCAGCGGTTTTGGCAAAACGCCATAGTATAACAAATCTTGTTTTTTCATAAATTCGATTGTGCCAGAAACCTTGCCTGCATCAACCAAGCTTTTTTCAGATGTGAACACATCAAATTCGATACCAATTTTACGCAAGCTGCCACGAATAATATCCATCATCGCGGCCGCCCCAACCTGTTTAAAATAAGGCAAATATTCAGATTCAGTTGCACCCAACCACTTATCACCATCTATGTTTTTAATACTTTCTGCCACAGGAATCAAATAATCCCCAGGATAGCAACCTTCTGGCAAAGATTCCCCTGCATGCATACCAAACAATTCCTGGTAACGCCAATAAATAGAATTTCCCAAAACATCTACTTGATGACCATAGTCATTAACATAATATTCTTTGGTAACATCATAACCGTTCTTTTTCAAGATTCTGGACACAACATCACCCAAAATTGCGCCACGCGCATGTCCAATATGCACAGGACCTGTTGGATTTGCGGACAAGAATTCAACATTAACTTTTTCACCACCACCGATATCAGAATTTCCGTACGTGTCTGAGTTATTCAAAATATCAGAAACCAACATATTCCACAAATTATCTGCAACATTTATATTGATAAAACCGGGCCCTGCAACAGAAACGCTTTTCACAAAGTCGATTTCTTCGATATAAGGCATAATAATACCCGCAACTTCACGTGGATTTTTGCCCAGTGCCTTGCACAACACCATTGCAGCATTCGTTGCATAGTCACCGAAATCACGAACCTTTGGCACTTCGACCACAATACCATTCAACAAATCTGGATTATCCATCGCTTTGATTTCTGGGATATTATAAAGTTTATTTTTTATTGCTTCTGATATAATTTTATACGTATTCATAACCTAGACCCTTAATATAAATGTTTCCGCGGATATGGTACACGACATTTTTCCCTGTTGCAACAAATAAAAAGCATACAATACTTCAAATATACGACAAAACAAATTTTGATAAGTTCAGCACAAAATCTAACAATCACCAAAAGTTTTAAACATAAAAACCGCCAGATACAGCGGTTTTGGATTTATAGCTTTGACACAATTTCATTTATTTTATTTAAGGCATTTTGCAACTCTTGCGTTAACCTTATAACCACATTAGCATCAGTATTTCCAAGCGTAATTTTCGTCACACTATCCAATGCAGATTGTAAATTTGATACTAATACCCCAACTCCATTAATTTCATAAGGATTTGATTGTTTTACAGAAAAATAAACCTTTTTTCCATTTTTGTCGTATTTATAACAATCTTTTGGACTTTTGGCGCCAACATCTGATGCAGGATGCGAAACAGGACAAGTATATATTCCTGCGTTGCCATAATCATACAAAGCTTTAATAGAGCTTGGCATTGTTATTAAATCATTACCAACAAAACCGTACCTACCTGTTTTTCCCTCATATACACCTGAGAACTCATCAAAATAATATGTTGCATTATTCAGCTTACGAGAACATGCGATTGTTCCTGTATACATTCCATCTTCATTTCTTCCAAAAGCCAAACTTATGTCCTCATCACCACAAGGTATACGATACGAAGATGAGTAACCACAAATATTCTTTGTCTGCCAGCCCTTTGGCATTTTTCCATCATTCACACAAAAACACCCCGGCACACATCTTTTTTCTTCTTCTGCCGTTGCCACAAAACAATCTTTTACAGATTTTGCACCCGCATTTGAAGTTTGCCCCTCAGGACACAAATACACACCTTTAGAATTTAATTCCGTTGTAATTTTACTCCATCTGTTTTTACACCCTTTTTCGACATCACCAACACCCCATGTAAAATTACCGCCACCAGTACAAAAACATCCCGCTGGGCATTCATGTGTTGTCAAAGCGTTACAATACAAACCTGCTACGGCTTTTTTCTTTTGACTATTACAATAAGCCGCATTTGCACCACTGATATTTATGATAAATATCAATATACTGAAAAAAACAAACAATTTATTAGCAAAGATTGTCATAAACATACTCTTTTCATTATAACACAAATTATTCGCATTAAATATACAAATTCAACTTAATGAACTATCGCACTTTTATTTGTTATTGTTTTTACTTGCAACTTCTTATTGACAGCCGTTGACTTTCTTATTGCTCCCTCTACAATCTTCGTTTTGATTTCTTTTGTATTATCAAATTTATTTGTATTAACATTGTCTGTTTGATTATTATCTTTTGTTAAACGTTGCAAATCCTTGGCTATTTGTGTTGCTTTGTTTAATAAGTTTTGTAAATTTGCAGCCAATACCTTTACATCACTACTTGCAGTTGTGGTAAAATAAACTTTATTCCCATTGGCATCGTGTGTATAACACTCATATGGTGTCTTGGCACCCGCTGCTGATGAAGGGTGCGTACTTGGGCATTGAAAAACACCCACTCCTCCAAACGTACCTCCAGCAATATCAGTAGTTGGCATAACAATCAAATCCTCGCCCAGGAAACCGTACATACCAGTTGTCCCTGTATATATATCTGAAAATTCATCAAAATAATAAGTTACACCCGACACATTGTTACGCGTACATGATAACACTAGCTCATCACCAACCCCACCAACAAAATTAAACTTTGTATTAGTATCAGCACATGAAAGCCGTCGCGATGTCCCATGCCCACAGATATTTTCCATACTATACCCATCAGGAATCATACCGTCAAAAACACAAAAACAACCTGGCGCACACTTTTTTTTGGCTTCTTCACCATATGCACCCACATTATACCATAATAGCATTGATTGAATCAGTCCAAAACACAACAGAAATCTTATTTTCATCCCAATTCTCCAACATTCTGCCCTATCAATAAAAAGCACATTACATATATATCAAATTATCAATCTATTTGTCAATAAGATAACCATCAGACTATTAAAACAAAAATCGCAAAACCTGTTGTCACATAATTCTAGCAAAAACATTATTACATAAACTAAATTTTTTTACTTTTGTTTTGCCTATTCAGACACAAATTCACTGACATCGCCAGAATTTGTTGCAAGACGTTTACGTATAATTTGTTTAATAGAATTTATACGCAAATCCAACGAGCCACCTAATTCTGGCAATGTCCATTTTTCTCACATTAACTAATAATATCCTTCAAATCTCGTAAAATACGAACCGTAGTGTTTTGCAATTTTTTTATCGAACATTTTCTCATACTACATCCTGTACACTTGTTTATTACACCCCACATTATAAAACACAATTATTATTTTTTGCCAACAGTATTCATACACATCTGATTCCGTTCCCTCAAAAGGACAAAATCAAAACGAACAAAATATTGCGATATTCGCCAGCAACAAAAAAACAAATATACCCAGCAACTAGGACACCAAGTGAATTTGATAAGTTTAGTGCAGAATTCACTATGCGTCAAAAGTTTTAAACATAAAAACCGCCCAAATGGGCGGTTGATTATCTAGATTTAACAAATTCTGACTTTAATCTGTCCATTGTAAGATTTTTAACTATTTTGCTGTCACGAATTACAACTGTATCGCCACGTTCAATATATGTAACGATATTATATCCGTCTGTGTATGGTGACACCTGATATTTTATACAATATTCACGCCCCGACTTATTTGTTGCATACAAATATTTATATGGGCGATGTTCTGGCTGTTCAAATACACCGATTACACGAACAGTGTCATTTATTTCCACATCTGTTCTGACACCATTAATTTTTACAGCAGAAAACCTTTTACCAAAATCCCCATAAAAAGATGTCACAGTAACGCGTTCTGTATCTGTTGGTTTTACAGTATTTTCAACCAGTTTTTTCAAAACAACACTTTCAGAATTATTTTCAGCATGCGTTTTTGTACCACACGCATTCATAACTAATGCAGCCGCAACCGGAAACAACAGACGTTTTGATTTCATTTGCATAATCCTATGTTTAATTATTTACATTTTTATAACACGTAAACGCATTTTTGTCAAACCAAAAACGATAATATTATCTGATTTTTTCATACTGTGACTTAATTAAATGTCTAAAATCTCCCATAAACCAAGAAAATCCAACCTTGTCTTCCAACGATGGAATTAACAATGCATCTTTCATCATATCAATTGGTGGCCGCCAATTTGGGTCATATATGCCATATCCAGGTCCACCAGTTTCATAAAATGTATATGTCATACGAATATCATATGAATTTCGTTCATTTTCTGACAGAACTAACCTACGAAACATCGCAGGATGCGCCACACAGAACAAAATTTTTTCAGGATACAGTACATCTTCTGCTCTTTTAATCTTGATATACGTTTCATAAAAACAATAATCTGATATCTGTTCTGTGTTATAGTTTTTAGCGGAATAAGCCAATGTAATATCTGTTTGAATATTTGCCATTTCAAGTGCTTCTATGATTTGGTATATTTTATATCCATATTTTAAAATTTCATCAGCCAAAACGCGATTAGAAGTATTACTAATAATAATAATTTTTTGAACACGTGACGGCAACACATGATGATTTAATGTGTGCATGTGACGCATACAATCTGGCATCCCTGCCAAATAACGTCCAATATTTACAGAACCACCTGCAACACTATATGCGGTTTGAATGTCGTAATTTTGCATAAATGTTTCATGTGTTGGTAAATCCAATTTGTCAAATTGTTGTATTTTACTTACACCTTCGGCCCAGCCATAACGTGCCAAATTCACTGCATCTTGAAAGGTCCAGGTATGTGTAAATTTATAAATCTTGTCACTAATTCTGTGCGAGGCGCGTCTGTATTCTTTGCCAGACCAATCAACCCAATTTAAAAATTGTTCCCATTCATAGAATTTCTGGATTCGCCGATATTGTTGATTGCTTCTTATGATTTCAGGTTCCCAATCTTTATCTGGTTTGTTGATTTGTTCTGTACCTGCAATATGTATTTTTTTACCATCACCGTTACCGCCGCCAGAATCAGGGATATAAAAATCCCCCAGATGTCCCATAGACCCAAGATGTTCTTGCATCCAATTCATTATCTTGTATTACCACGTAATTTATCAATATCTGCCATTGACATACCCTTGAACACAACCATTTTTTCAACCGCATCACGTGGCAAACCAATGTTTAACAATTTATCGCCATGTAATACAGCACGTGTACCAACAACGACTTTCATATCAAGTTTTTCTGCATTTTTACGAACAGAATGAACCCATGCCAACCATTCTTTATTTGAACACAATCTTTCTTCCAGTTGCGTGTCATAATCGGTATAAACCATCACAAATCTATCAAGTGTCGCAGCATCCAGTGGGTTACGACCAACATATCTTATATTTGCGCCTGTACCATACGTATTACCAGAAGCCGCCAAAATAAATTTTGGATGTTTTTGAACAATTTTATCAGGGAACATATATTTATCCTGACTCATAGCATTGTTTATAACAGTCATAACATTTGGATTTCCTGCATCTATTTCTTCAAAACTGAAAATACCACCATGTTCATACGCCTGTCTAAACGAAGAAGAAACGTATTTCCCATTTGCATCATTATAACCAATGATATTGTAGTCACTGGTCAAAGAATTCACAGACATTGGATAAAAATTTAAATCCATCGCATTGGCAACCTGGGCCAAAATTGTTGATTTCCCACTGCCCGCAGGTCCAACCAAGAACGGCGAACACCCAGCCGCAATTACACGATAAACTGTTTCAAAACAAATATGTTGTGTCGCATAATCAACATCCGTTTTCATACCTAATGATTTCCGAACGGCTGCATCTTGAATTTGACCTAAACGTTCCTTTGACAAACTAACTTCTGTTTCCAGCCTATAAAGTTCAGCACTTATTTTTGCTTTTTTATCCCACAAAGTTTTTGAAGCATTTGATATAGCGTCAAATTGTCCATTTTTATACAAATTATAAAATTCAAAAAACGATCTAAAAAAACCCATTTTGCACACCCAATTTTAATTGTAAAGGAATAATAACACACAAAGTATAATTGTCAATTTTTTATGCGTTGATATGATTATTTCAAATATTAAAGATTTATCTGCTTGATTATAGTCCCAAATAATATAAAATCACGAAAAAGGCTTTTTGATGTCTGAACCATTTATTATAGCAGAAATAGGATGTAATCATAAAGGTGATATAAATATTGCCAAGAATATGATAGAGCAAATTAGTATAATGAAAAATATAAACAGTTTTTCAGCGATAAATTGCGTAAAATTTCAGAAAAGAACAAATAAACTATTGTTATCCGAAAAAGAATATAATGCGCCACATCCCATTCCAGAAAATTCATATGGTCAAACATATGGTGAACATAGAGAATTTTTAGAGTTTTCGTTGGAACAACATAAGGAGTTAAAGGATTTTTGTGAGCGCAGAGGAATAATTTACTCATGTTCTGTGTGGGATATTCAAGCAGCTATGGATATAGTTTCGCTTAATCCGCGTTTGATTAAAGTCCCCTCTGCTTCAAACCTAGATTTTGATATGTTAGACTTTTTATGTAAAAACTATATAGGAGAAATTCATCTTTCTTTAGGCATGACAACAAAAGAAGAAGAAAAGACAATAGTAGATTTCTTTTGTGCCCAAAAAAGAAATTGCAATTTGATTCTTTATGCGTGTACATCGGGATATCCTGTCCCGGCTAAAGATGTATGCTTGATGGAAATACAACGGTTGCGCCAAACTTATGGCAATAAAGTAAAAGGAATAGGTTTTTCTGGTCATCATCTGGGAATTGCAATAGATATCGCTGCCTTAACATTGGGAGCATCATATTTTGAAAGACATTTTACATTAGATAGAACATGGAAAGGTACGGATCACGCTGCTAGCCTAGAACCAGATGGTTTAAGAAAGCTGGCCAGAGATTTAAGAACTGTGAATACGGCGCTAAATTTTAAAAGGACAGAAATTTTAGAAATAGAAAAAGAACAAAGGCACAAACTTAAAAGAAAGGCTATGTTATGAATGTTGCATTTATCCCTGTCAGAGGAGGATCAAAATCAATTCCCTTGAAAAACATTAAAAAATTTGCTGAAAAACCATTGGTCTATTGGTGTGTCAGTGCGGCAAATAACGCTAGTCATGTCGATTTAGTTGTGGTTGCAACGGATTCTAAACAAATAAAAGAATATGTCGCTGGTTTAAATTTACCCAAAGTATATGTTTATGATAGATTGCCAGAAAATGCGACAGATACAGCGTCTACTGAAAGTGTTATGTTAGAGTTTTTACAAGCACAGCATAACGATATTTGTTTAAAACAAGAAGATAATTTTATTTTAATTCAAGCCACATCTCCACTGATAACGGCGGATTTGCTAGATAACATGATGAATAATTTTACCAAGTCTGGTAAAACATCAGCGTTATCGGCTGTGAGAAACAAAAGATTTTTTTGGTCAGAGACCGGAACGCCCATCAATTATGATTATCATAACAGACCACGAAGACAAGAGTTTACTGGATGCTTAATGGAAAATGGGGCTGTTTATATAAACAAAGTGGGCAATGTCCTACAGGATAAATGTAGATTGTCTGGCAACATTTTTGTTTATGAAATGCCAGATTATATGGGGCACGAGATAGACGAACCCGATGATTGGATAATCATGGAATGTCTGTTTGATAGACATTGTCTAAGCAGCAATGCAGATAAAAAAACATTCTGTTTTGATATTGATGGTGTAATTGGCGAAAAGGCCGACATTAAAGATATGGATGGCAGTTATGCAAATAATACACCAAATAATGATATAATAAATCTATGCAATGCGTTATATGACCGTGGTCATACAATTATTTTACATACTGCACGTGGCAGTGGCAGTGGTCTGGATTGGTCCGACGTAACAAGGCAGCAATTAAAAAAATGGGGGGTAAAGTACCATAATTTGCATTTTGGTAAACCCCCGGCAGATTATTATATCGATGATAAAATGCTTGATATCAGGCTGTTACACAGATTTGTTAAATAGCTTTATCATATCAAAATACGATTTTATCATATTTAATCCAGGTAAAATAGACGGAATAAATGTTCCATCTTTTTGCATTTGTTCAATTTCATCAATCGAAGCCCATTTTGCATTTTGTACTTCATCTGGTTGCAATTTTAGGTCATTGATATCCACATCACAGTATACCAACCACACGTCAACAAAATCTTTTGGGCGTTTAAAAGTCCCGATCCATATTGATTTATCTATTTCAGGTGTTATTCCTAATTCTTCAATAGATTCTCGGCAACACGCATCCCAACTGGATTCGCCAGCCTGCGCACCACCACCCGTTTGGCCCCACATGTTTGGAAATTTTTTTGCAGATGGTAGACGTTGTTGCAACAAAAATTCACCTTGCGAATTAATGAACCAAATATGAACAGAAATCTTATTTAATCCATCTGGCACTGGTTCTTTGCGCTCTGCAGACGATGCTAACTGTCGTGCATTATTATACAGGTCAATAATTTCTGGCATTATTTCTCCTTTTGATTTCTTGCATTAATTTTATATCTAGAGTATTTTGATAAAACTTCAGTTAAGTTTATCCTTTCTTCATCGGTCTCAGTCATATGTAATATAATATCAAAAAAATAAGGAACTACAATTGCAGAATATTTTTTTCTAATATATTCTTTTAATTGCTCTGCTTGAACATAGGTAAATCTTTGTTTGCGTGGCATAAATTCCGTGGTCGGATTAGGTATGTCTATATCAAAATTTACAATTTTTGCCCCAGGGAATTTTAGCATTGCATCTAATTTAGCGTTTAGTCTGAATTCTGGTATACTATCAAATTGATAAATATGTCTAACGAAATTGGGGTATTCTTGTTGCATATCATAATGTTGGATATTGGATATAGCATATTGACTGGATATATCAGATAAAATAGCTTCTGTTTGATTATATGCAGCGTTCCATATTATACTAGAAAAAATCATTTTGTTCCCTCTGTGTGATTGTGTAAAATATTGTTTATGTTTTGTTTTATTTGCAATATATCTATTGGATGCCAAAGACGATTCTGCAATTTTTGGCTGGGTTTACATATTCCATTGGCTAATTGTTTATATGTTTCTTTTGCGTTATTAATATAATATATACCCCGGTCTTGACCTAAAATCCTTTTAGTTTGATCTGAACAGTGAAGTCCTTTGATAATAAAAGTAGGCAACATAAAACGTATTCCTTCATAAATTGCTGTACTATATGCACCAATCTGACAATATGACTGTGCAAAATAGAAATATATGTCATGCTCGTTGCTTCCTACAATCGTTATGTTTGGATGTTCTAAATCAGAATACACTGCCTCTTTTTCATAAGGGTGCTTTTTATAAATAATATGTAAGTTATCCTCTGGTAAAATCAACTCAGCAAGCTCTCTTGCAAATTTACGCAAATCTTTATTCAGCGAACCTTGCGATATGATTAAAATATTTCGTGTGCTATTTTGTCTGGTTTGTGCCATATATTGTTTAGATTTTCTTTCCAAGAAAAGAAAACCTGTTGGTATTACATGCTTTTCTGGGTTGGAATATGGCAAGTGATGCTTATCAAAAAACACATCTCCAAAAGTAAATACATAATCAGGTAGTGGGGAATATTTGCCACGTTTGTAAAATTTATAATATAAATTTTCAGCTGAATACAATCCATGTTGCATCTCTATTACGGGAACACCTCTATTGTTGGCTATATAGGTCATAATACTACGAAACATTGCAGCACAGCGGAAC
This sequence comes from Candidatus Enterousia sp., assembly GCA_045631065.1. Classification (GTDB taxonomy): domain Bacteria; phylum Pseudomonadota; class Alphaproteobacteria; order Rs-D84; family Rs-D84; genus Enterousia. Next base: position 24,235 of record JAZQUA010000066.1, read on the forward strand.
TGTATCACCAACCTAGGTTTTATTTTGTCAAATAGTTTTTCATATCTTGGTAACATTAACTGGAGATATAATAGCCAATCAAAAACAAGAGATTTGTCTGGCTGTATATTTGTGCCAAATTGTTTATTGAATTTTTCTACTATATTTTCTAGTAAAATTTTAGTGTCTCTATATATTTTTTTCTTGAACTTTGTGATAAAAAATTTCTTGAGCAAATATTTTATATCAAACATATCTATATAATATATATTATCATATGGCGCTGGCCTATAATGCGACACAGAAGAACCGATGTATTCCGCCCAGTATGGTTCTTCTAAAACAAAACTAGAATACTCTTCATCTAATTCGCTCTTAATAAAATCTGTATACAGACAATAATAATTTCCATTTTCTTGTTTTACGCGTCGTGGGTGAGGAATGTATAAAATATCACTTTGTTTGGGCTGTTTTGAGCATAATGAATAACGGACAGCCTTAAAGAAATTTTTAAACCAATTGTTCTTCTTTTGCGATTGCATTGGAATTGATATTCCACTAGCGGAGCTGATTAAGCAGTAGTGAAACCAATAACGCATAAATCCCCATATCTTTATCCCGTTTAATTCTAGAGAATCTAGGTTATTTGTGTGCTCAAATTCTAGGAATAGATTTGTAATCTCTTCAATAGTCATTTATTTGTCACCTCATAATATTTTTGTCTAATAAAGGGTTCAAAATAATTTAGTCCATTGCTTATAAACCATTCAAGAGAATAATCTACTAAAGCGGGATCGTCATACACCAAAACAGGCACTTGTGATATGTTATTATATAAACAGAGCGAAAGTCTGTGCGAGCCATCAAGTAACTCTCTGTGCCTATTCAGTATTATTGGATATCTATAATCGTATCCATTTTCAAAGCTGCGGATTAGTTTTATAAATTCATCTTGGTAATCAGCATGGTCTGCAGGAGCATTTGGGTTTAATTTACAGCGAAGACGTTGCATGGTATCATATAGTTGAAAACCAAAGTCATTTTTCTGATAGTAATTATCAATCGCCAGCATTCTTACCAAGATATCTGCACGATTTATATTTTGTTTCATAGAGTGAGAAAAGAGCCATTCGGTATCAAGTATCGTTTTGTCAATCAGCTTGTATTTTGGGTATGGTATAAGATTCATATTACAGAGCGGTTTCTTTTTAGCCTATCATATTATATCGTCTTGTCAAATAATATATTGTAATTAGATTGACTTTTAACATGCTTGGTATAAAATAATAAAAAATCAAAGGGCTCTTTTATGACTAAATATGTCGCTGGGATTGATTTTGGAACTACAAATTCTGCCGCTGCCATCTCTGATGGCAGTGCACCACGTATGGTGGATGTAGAAGGCGGCAAAGACACAATTCCAACCGCATTATTTTTTGCAGATAAAACCAATCGTGTGCATTATGGTCGTGACGCACAGAATAAATATACAAATGGCGATGGTTCTGGGCGTTTTATGCGCAGCATGAAGCGTATTTTGGGGTCACAAACAATGCGTGGCGGGACGGTCGTAAATGGAAAAATGACCCGATTTGATACAATTATTGAGTATTTTGTAAAACATCTGAAACAGAAAATTGACAAGGCTGCAGGCACCAAGGTTGAATATGTTGTTATGGGGCGACCAGTACATTTTCGTGATAACGATCCTGCTGGTGATGCCCAGGCCCAGGCGGAATTGGAAAAAATCGCACTTGCAGCCGGTTTTAAACATGTCGCATTTCAGTATGAACCTATTGCTGCGGCCTTTGCACACGAACAGAATTTAACATCGGAAAAGCTTGCTTTTGTTGTTGATATTGGTGGCGGAACATCTGACTTTACCGTTATTAGATTATCACCAGAACGCAAGTTCAAGTTGGATAGAACCGAAGATGTATTGGCTAATACAGGTGTTCGTATTGGTGGAAATGATTTTGACAAAGCATTATCGATGAAATCATTTATGCCATGTTTTGGATTGGGGACAGAGTATAAATCTTATGATAAAAACATCACAATCCCAACTAGCCCGTATATCAGCCTTTCAACATGGTCATCTGTGAACGAAGTGTATAACTATAAAACACTGAATATGGTGCGTGGCTATACTGTTTGGGGGCTGGAACCAGAAAAAACAAAACGTTTATATGAAATAATAGAAAATCGTCTGGGGCATAAAAACTTAGATTATGTTGAAAATGCTAAAATGGCACTATCTTCACAGCAGGACTATGAAATAGTTTTAGACTTTTTAGCAGATGCTCCGATGGTCAAAACTAATCGTTACATTTTTGAAGATTCTATCAAGTCCGATATGGCCAAAATTGAAAAGTCTGTTCAAGAGTGCCTCGCCCAGGCAGGCATAAAAAATACAGATATAGAATTAGTCATTTTAACGGGTGGTTCGACCGAAATTCCATATGTCAGTCGTGTTATGCAGTCATATTTCCCAAATGCAGAATTGTCATCAGCAAATAAAATGGCCAGTGTGGGGCTTGGTTTGGCGTATGATGCAATGCGCAGATTTGCTGAATCACAACATACGAAATAAAAAATCCCTGTAAAACTGGATTTTATATGTGAAGTATCATGTTAACGCTCATACCCTGCCAACAAAGTGGCAGTGCGAAAAAGCCCATTGGATGTAAATGGCGCTTTTTTATGCATTTTTGCATCCGCAAAAACACATCCGTTTGCACACATCAAAAAACATCACCCGCAACCCCGCAGAACTCTGGGATATAAAAAATAGACGTGTACCGAACACACGTCTATTATTATCTCTGGTCGGGGCGACAATGAGTAAATTTGCCAAGTGTCAAACGTAGGCAAATTGTCACGAATGCCACGAAGATTTATCACACCTTGTGATAAATTGAGTGAAACGTTCGAACCCGACAAAAGAATTTTGTCGTTTGAATCCGTACATTCCAAACAGAAAATTAAAACCGCCGCAAATGCGACGGTTTGAATTTTCTGGTCGGGATTGTTTTATCAACGGTATTCTACATCCATTACAAATCCCTGATACACACGAAATTTCAGGGAATTCATCTCAAAACCCGCCATTTTCCGCCATAAAAACACACCCTTACCTAAAATTAACAGGGAATAATTTGATAAAAACAAGGAACCCAAACATACAATACAAACAAAAGATAACTTCTAATATCTTACAGGAATATCTCGCAAATATACTGGCGAACAACAATGATTTTTTTTACTTGTAGCTTCCCTTTTTACACTTTCGTTTTTATGCTCCGCCTCAGGCCCCAGCCAAACCCCAGTTTCCACCCATATTTCATAAAATTCAATCCATGCCGCAGCCCAAAACATTAGTGTTTGAACAATATCCTTATCCCGAGTCCATTTAAAATTATCTGGATGATATAAACACAATCGGTTATTTTCATAGACATGCGGCAACCTAGAACTCATCATAAAATCCGGAAAAACAACCCAAAACCTTGGCGAAAATCCATTTTCGTAATTTAAACAAACAACATATTTCTTACCACTATACCGCGATATCACATCAAATTCACACACAATAAACAAGTTACGCCTTCCCCAACGACAACGGCAATTTGGGAAAGCAATCAATCGTTTATATGTATTGTAAAAATGATTAATTTTAGGTACGTATTTCACTCTATTCCATCTTTAATCCATAATATTTAGGAGCTTGCCCAGCAGCATTCGCCATTGAAACAATGGTCGCATTAGTGCCGAGTCCCAAAGAACCAACCGCCAGGTCTTTTTTTAATGATGACGCATAATTAGCAGCACTAGCAGGCAATCCGAAACCATTGACCAGAAAACGGCTTTCAGCATTTGCATCACCTTTATTAAGTACATATTCAGATAACAATGTATGCAATGTATTAACCCATTCCATAAACGCACTTTTCCGTTCTGGATACTCCAACCATTTATCAGCAAAATTTTCTGTAGGCAAAACAGGATTTGGAATCTGCCCCATATCAAATATAGAAGGCGCATGAATTTTAATTCTGTTCACAATTCCATATAACGCATCTTCCAAACTTTGCTCTCCGTCATAATATCTAGCCGCCAAAGTCGTTAAAATTATGGATATTGGCTTATTTTCAAGATTATGTTGAAAATGAATATCACGATGATACTTCATCACTTTTATTGCATCTTGTAATATTGATGTACCGATATCTTGTTGTGGTAATGGTTCTTTTGAATTGTTAACAACAAGGCGTCTTCTAACTATTTCTTGTTGTGCCCGCTCAGCAAACCATATCGCATACCCCCGTGGATTACTGGTTTTCCATTGTTTTAAATCTTTATCCGAAATCGCTATAGGGGCATCTATTAATTTCGTGCCAATCAAGTCACTATACGGCGTCATATCAGTTTCTGGAATTGCTGGCAAAACATCAACATGAAAGCCATACATATTGATACGCCAACATCTATTTTTTTGTTCCAATTGCCCACTAGCAACCGAATACTTTGTCTTCAAAGCATCTCCAACCAATTGCTTCAACGCAAAATGCGATATTTGGCCTTTATCTATTTTCAAATGACACACTATATCTAAATCATATTCATCACCTTTGATTGGTTTTATGACTGTTTGTAATTTAAACGAACCTTGGACAAATATATCAGGCTCATATTCTGCTAATTTATCTTTTAGTAGCGATGCGATATCATCATATATATTGCGCGCCTTCAGTTGCATTTCAGGCGTAATGTTTATTTTGTTTCTTAACAATTCCGATAATTTCGTCATTTTTACCCCTCTTTTCCTATTACTAAGGCTTTTTTAAACTTTCGGTTTGGTAAACGATTATACGTTTGCAAAGGCAAATCTGCACGTGGCATCCAAACTCGTCCGATTTCTATCGAAGCAGATAACGGTGCTGCGACAAACGTATGAATTATACAATTTATCCCATGCCGTTTTTTTATCTGATTCAGCACAGAACGCACACTCTGACGAAACACAGATAAATCTTGCTGCGTTGAAATACAATCATAACCTGGCACTTCCGCTTTAAGGTGCCATATTGACGCATCAGTACCAATCGCCTCACATACATCATCTTCCAGAATCTCACCACTAAGCGATATAACAAGAGCCACATTATCACATTTTTTTATTGGAGAAATTAAATTGATTTTAATCTTTGAATCACATTCTTGCCAATCCCATGTATCCGGCTCACGTCTTTTTTGAAAAACGTCCATGGCACACTTATCAGTAAATAGCGCACCCAATTTTATCAATAATGGTACCGGTGCAATTGCAAACAAAGACACATGTTTTATATCGCCCGTTTCTGTAATTCTATCAAGTAATTTTTGGTTAAATTTCGCAATCAAATTATTTTCTTCTATTTCCCAAAATTTTGGGTCATTATCTCTCAGGGCATTTCCAGCATTACTTAAATCAATTGCTAATGTTTCGGCTGGTGCCTTACCATTTCTTATCATACTCATTACAGCAGCGACACAATCTATCGGGGCGCGCCTTTCACCAATATTCGCAGAATATGTAACCATATGACTTTTTTTATTATCATCAAAACCTGTCAAAAACTCTATTCGGTCCTCGTGTCTTTTTTTCATTTCCATCAATGTCTGTATTGGAAAATTATCGGGATGTGCATCTATTCGGGCATGACACTCTCTGCATAAAAGCATTACATTATCGATATTATCAACTAATATTTCTGATTTTACATCATTTCCCCGTGGTCCATTTGGACTACGAGCTACAATGTGTGCACGTTCGGCCAAATTTAGTGACTGCAAATCAAAACTGTCCCTATGCAATACTTTATTACACCCATCAAATTCACAGCGCCCCGCTGCACGCCCCCAAAGCATGTACGAATCTACATGTGACAAATTAGCCTTTCCTGCCATACTAAATTCCTTATTTACGCTAAACTATATAGGTACAAAAGCCGGATTTTCAACCCTAACACCACCAAAAACACCAGTTATTTACCACCCATTCATACACTTATGTCCGAACAGGTACCATTGGAACAAATGCTGGACATCTTCTGTGGTTAAGTCATACTTTGGTGTACAATTCGCAAACGGGAAATCCCGTACCATAAAATCATCATACGCACGTCTGCGCGCCGACAACAATACCTGTAAATTTTTGAGTATACTTTTATCAATACCGCTGATATTTTCTGATTTAGACCGCCGCATATCACGCACC
>JAZQUA010000067.1:0-19237 GCA_045631065.1 Candidatus Enterousia sp.
ACTAGGCCGGGGCCCATTGTATCCGAACACAATAGATACCGGCCTTCGCCGGTATGACGGTAAAAAATAGGAAAACAACAGAACAAAAACACCCGTCACCCCGACGTAGGTCGGGGTCCATTGTGTACGTGTGTGAGTGATACCAGGTCAGGGTCCACTGTATCCGAGCACAATGGATACCGGCCAGGTATCACCCACAAAATTAAAATTTTGCGGGGGCCGAACGCCGGTATGACGATAAAGGTATAATGCCACCACTAAAAAAGTCATTCTTGCACAGGTGGCACACCCAACACAAAAATCAACAGGGCAAAGAAATCCAAATAAAAAAAGCACCGTTTGGTGCGTTTTAATTCTGGTGCCGGTTGTCGGACTTGAACCAACGACCTACTGATTACAAATCAGCCGCTCTACCAGCTGAGCTAAACCGGCGTTGCTAGCTAATTATACATATATCAAAACTGAACGCAAGTAAAAAATCATAAAATATTTATAGTGTGTATATTTGTTAGTGTTGTTTTTGACTCGTTGTATTTTTTGTGATACAATCTCACCGTAAAAACAAAAGGATGCTAATATGTTGTTGTTGTTTTTAGAAAAGCAGTATCGTCAGCAATATCGGCAAGAAAATGAAATATTTAATATGTTGGCGGCAAAAATTAAAAAATCAAAAAACTTAGTACGTAATACTCCAGGTTATCATGGTGACCAAGAAAATTATACTCTGGATGATATACAGATTCATTTTGATTTAGGGGCTAATGTATTAAAAGTTAAGGAAAATGTTTCAAATTCGGACTCGAACCTTTATTATCTGCATTGTGGGTATGTGAGTGGTTCTACGGACAAAGATAGATTTCTTCGTGCACGATATTATATGTTTATGGGGTTGTTAAATATGGCACGCCAGATATATGAAAAAAAGTTAGAAAAGGCACAACAATTTAATAAAGCAACTGAAATTCTAAGAAAGCTTTTCCATGATAATTCCCAAAGAAGGTATATAAGTTCTTTAACAAAATCGAATTTGGAGAGAAATGCAAGGTTTATAAAGCAGTTAAAATCTTTGTAAAAAACGGGCGTTATGCCCGTTTTTTATCAAAATTTCTTGATTTTGTGTTTTTATGGGGCAAAATATAAGTTATGACAAAAAAATTACCAGAACTTTTGGCACCTGCGGGTACGTTGGATGCTTTTAAAACAGCTATTTTATATGGCGCTGATGCTATTTATGCGGGGGTGCCTGGTTTTTCAATGCGTGCACGCGCCAAAATTAATGTCGAAGAAGTAAAGCAGGGTATCGAACTGGCACATGCTGCTGGCAAGAAAGTTTACTTGGCTTTTAACCTGTTTGCACATGATCACGAATATGAAAATATGTCGCGGGTCAGCGAGGTTATAAACTATCTGTCGCCTGATGCGTTGATTGTATCTGATGCGGGTATTTTGATGTATGTGCGTGAACATCATCCGGATATTCCAATTCACATTTCAACCCAGGCAAATATTTGTTCGGCACGTACTGTAAAGTTCTGGCAAAATGCAGGTGCAAAGTTATGTGTGCTGGCACGCGAAGTATCACACAGCGAATTTAAAAATATCAGAAAAGAATGTCCAGATGTTGGACTGGAAATTTTTGTTCATGGTGCAATGTGTATGTCTTATTCTGGTCGTTGTCTGTTGTCTAATTTTGTGACAGGGCGCCCAGCCAATCGTGGTGCGTGTGCGCAATTGTGTCGTTGGAAATATGATGTTGTTTTGCGTGAACGCGAATCTGGTCTGGAAATGCCCATTGATGAAGATGAGCGCGGTGCGTACATCATGAATTCCAAAGATTTGTGCCTGATGCCGCGTTTGGCCGAAGTTGTGTCCAGCAATCCAGATAGTTTAAAGATAGAAGGCAGAAATCGCAGTGAATATTATGTCGGCAGTGTTGTTCATGCGTATCGTTGTGCGCTGGATGCGTATGCGCGCGATCCGGAAAACTTTGATCCAGAACCATTTATGGATGACTTAAATCGTCTGGAAACACGTGGTTATACGACCGCATTCTTTGATGGGCCGGTAACAGCTGATGCGCACAATTATGAAACAACACGCAGTACGTCTGATTTTCATGCGGCAGGTGTTATAACAGCAACAGATGAAAATAATATCACATTTGAATTGCGTAATGAAACGCGTGCCAGTGATGTGATAACATTTATTTTGCCGAACACAATGGACAAGGTATCTGTAAAACTTGATAAATTAATAAATGCTAAAAATGGCGAAGCGGTTGATAAAATGGCAGCCGGTATGGGTAACAGTATTTTAATTCCACGCAGTGCGTTGGGAACAGTGCATGCTGATAAATTTGTTCCATACGTCTTGGCATACAAAAATAAGAGATAATAAATATGTGTATAAAAAAGAATATGCTGCAACAATGTAGTAGTGCTGTTCGCCCAATCGGACCTGTTCTGAATAGAATGGCAATAGAAGAATTGTTAGGTGAAAAATTTTCTAATATTGTTATGTATTATGTAGGCACAAATAAATTAAATCGTAAGTTTTATAATGAAAGTGCTGTTATTGGTTTGAAAGAAATTTCAGGTGCAATATCACAGATAAAACAGGATTGTGCAAAAAGTTCTGAATTATGTAATCGTGAATTGGTTGCTGTATTTGCTAAAACAGTTGATTGTAATTATGCGAATTGGTTCGCAAATCGTGTTTTCTTTCGTGTGCCACCATATGATACAAATGGTAAGTGTATTGCAGGTAATGTAATTTTATTTAACAAATCAACAGGGAAATACGAAAGTATGCCACGTGGTTGGTTTTATGCTGCTGGCAAAACGTGTCGTGGTTCCGCATCAGAAGAATCAATTATATCTGTTGCCAAAGTATTAAAGGATGAAAAATCTGAAATACTGGATCATGAATTTTATAGACAAAGAATATCGCGTGGCAGATAAACAAAAGGGTAATTGTATGAAATTTTTTGATTTATTTAAAAGTGGTGATAAAACAGTTTTATCAAATGCAGCGATGGACGGTTCGCGTCCTGCGTTGACTGTTGGTCAGGCAGAAAAACTGTTGGGTGATAAAATAGACCATATGGTTATGTATAATATGAAAACACTGAAACCATTAAAAAATACTTACAATGAACAAAAGGTAATTTATGGTGGGCATGTCAGTGCTTATGCGACTACGTTAAAAGATATGTGTGCGCACAGCATTGTATTCAAGAATAAAAAGCCGATGTGGATTGTTGCAAAGACTGTTTCAGCGTGGGAAGATAAAGAATATCATTTATTAAAATCTAATACTAAATATGATGAATATGGGCGTTTAATAATTGGTAATGCGATTTTTTATGATTTTAAACAGAAAAAATATATTACGCTATATCCAAATGGTGATTGGGTTCGTGTTGATAAAACGTATCGTAGTTATGATGCCGCCAGAGAATCGATATTCAATACGTTTGTTACATTGTGTTCAACCTATGTAAAATAAAAAAATCCCCGTTCAGGGATTTTTGTTTTAAGCGGCTTTTTGATTATATTTTGCCATTATAAACAGATTTATTCGCTGTTTTACCACATGCTGTGCGCTGGCAGAATTCAGCTGTGTAATTTGTTGTGGCTGTTTTAATGCTGTAACCTGTGGCTGTGGTTTTGCAATCTGTTGCACCTGTTTAGCTGGTGCGATTTCTTTTGTAGCCGCCTTTTGTGGCAAAGGCTGCGCTTCGACCATTTTTACAGGTTGATTTTGTGTAACAGGCTGCGGCTGTATAACTGGTTGTGCCGGTGTAATTTGTTGTTGCATTGGTTTTTGTGTTTCTGCGACCTGTGGTTGCGCAACTTGTTGTGGTTGTTTTAATGCAACGGCTTGCTTTTGTGGCTTTGAAGACAGATGTTGTTCAACGGTTTTTGTATTTGTTACAGACATTTCTTCGACATATTCGTTATAGCGTGCCAATATAAGGTTGATTGTATCCATCGCCTCGCGAATCTGTTTGTATCCATATTGTTGCAGTTGTTTTGTTTCTTCGGGTGTTTTGTTGATTGTATTTAGGCTGTTTTCATTTGTCATAATAACACGTGACCAGTATGTTTTGTGTGCTTTTGAAACCTTGTCCAAATACTTTGCAGCAACATTAGATTTGTTTTTTGTTTTCAGAAAACTTTCACATTGACCAAATGCGCCTTGCCATGCACGTCCCAGTGACTGTTTTTTTGTCCAGTTCACCCATGCAAAACCAGAAAATAATTTCATATATGCATCGACAAGTCTTGAACGTGTTGCAGAATCGATGGTGCGTTCGATGTTTTTATCAATTTTAATAACGAATGTTTTTTGTTGTTCAGCAATTGTTTGTGTTGTCATATCGAACTCCTTTTTTTATTAATTGAAGTCCTGTGCCATCCCATCACAGTAAATTTATATAGGTAATATTTCCCACATTTCAAGTCTTTTTCTTGTCAAGTAAAAAGTTTTTTTGACATCTGTCCTAAAACAGTGCAAAAATATAATTGTTCATATCACAACAACGTACTGTTGCCAAGAATGGGCGGTATGGGTATGAACCTGCATCTTGCCAATAATGGGGGTGTGGAAATTCATCGAAACCAAGGAGTTAAAAGATGAAAAAAACATTAAAAGCAGCAGTTGCATTGTCAGTTTTGGCTGCACCAGCATATGCTGCGAATCTGGAAAATCCACTGTATATGCCAAAGCAGGGCAGTGTATATTCCAAAACATCTGCAGGTGTTATGTATAAAATCGCAGATGATACACAGGCCATGATTGATAAAAATCATGATGGTGCAACAGAATTTCCAATCTGGCGTTTACACGAAGAATTGGGTTACGGTATTCTGGATAATCTGGAAGCGTATGCGAAACTGGGTTATACCCACGACGGTGATATCGACCGCAAGGGTATGCACTTGGGTCGTGCAGGTTTGAAATACCGTGCATTGGAAATGTCAGGTTATGTATGGGACTTGTATGCAGACGCACAATTGGGCGGCATCAGTGAAATGTCTGGTGCATATACTGCAACAGGTTTTGATTATGATAACTATTCAAACGGCCGTTGGGGTTTCCATGTTGGAACACAATTTGGTAAACAGTTTGAAAAATTCAGCGTTGCTGCATTCGCAGAAGTTCTGCGTACATTCGGTAACGACAACAACAGTATTGACGTAACAGGCTATAATGTTACATTGGCGCCTGGTTTGGCTATGCCAATGACAAAATTGGGCTTTGAAAATGAAATATCTGTTGATTTGAAATCTGCAACCGAAGTTAACGCAGGTTTAAAAGCATTCTATCAAATGGACGACAAATGGTCATTTGGTGCCAGCTTTACATATAAACATCACGCTGATAATGGCGTTGAAGGTTTGGCTTCTGGTTTGGGTAAAATGCCAACAGAAGTTGCACAGGCGTTGGCTGTGGCAATGGGTAAACCAGTGGCTGCTGCCGCACAAGTTGGTGCTGCGGTTCAACAGCAAATTGTTGACGGTTTGATGACAAAAGTTAAAGATATGAACGATGGGTTCGATGAATATGTATTGGGTCTGTCTGCTGCATATCAAATGACTGATGCAACTCAGGTTGCTGTATATGGTGAATATACACTGGATACTGCACATGCGATGTCACAAAATGGCACAGATGTCAAAGCTGAATTGGGTGTTCGTTTGAACGTTCAGTTCTAAATTAAATAAAATAACTTATATTGGACAAATTCCCGCCACACTGGCGGGATTTTTTATTACTAATCACTTGCTCATATGGGGGAAAAATGGTATAATAAACCCAAAGGAATAATGGGAAAGGCATGACAAAATCAAAGATTTCTGCCGTTTTGACAGGTGTTTTGCTGTCGCTGCCATGTGTGGCGGGTGCGGCATATCCAGTGTATCAAAATTATCAGGGTGGTGCCATGCGCCCACAACAAATGGGGTATATGCCATCTGCAAATAATCGTATGGCACAGCCACAAATGCAGTATCAAAAGGGGTATAATAACGCCTATGTACAGCAGGTACAGCCTGGAATGATGTATCCACAATATGCGAATAATGTTGTTGGGGCTCAGCCAACACGTATAACGGGTTCTTTGCCGCGCGTTGGTTCGTCACAAACAACAGCAGGGCGCCAATATTATCAACCGGCTGATTATGACAGATTGGCAGACAGTGGTTTGTATGTTGGTTTGTCTGTTGCGTATAACGCATCAATGATGGGTGGGATGAGTGCTGATTATACTGGCGAAGAAGATGCATATACTGTGCCAGGCGCATTTGAAGAGGCTGGATTTATCTCTGATTCGGTTATTCCATTACAGGTTTCTGTTGGGGCGGCAATTAACAACGATGTTCGTATTGATTTTTCTTATCTGCGTTATTCGGGTATGTCGTATCCAAAAACAGTTAATACATCTGATGGTGCTGGCGGTATGATAGAAGCACAGGTTGACGGTGGTGCGATTACTGCAAATACAACGATGTTGAATGTTTATTATAACATTGATTCGTTTACTGGTTATTTGGCTGGCGGTTCGTTGCGACCATATGTTGGTGCAGGTGTTGGTATTTCATTGAATACAATTTCTGATTATGCGGTATATGATAATACGTTTTATTCGGTTATGGATCCTGCATATGCTGGTGCGGGTCAGCTGACTGGTATTTCAGATATTGTTGCGTATCATAATGGTGGTACAACCGAAGAGCTGGCATTTATGTTGGAAGGTGGCGTTACAACAGAATTGCAGGGTGGTTTGAAATTAGATATGTTTGTTCGCTATGCAAATCTGGGTAATGTAAAAAATTCTGGCAGTATCGTGTTATCTCAGGTTGAATGGCTGGGCGATGGTGCTGGCGGTGAATACGAAGCGCCATATGACAGTGTATTCCATTATACAAATTGGTATGAAAGTGGCCGTCTGGGATTGGTTGATGTTGGTATCAGATTAAGATTACAGTTCTAGTGTCGCTGTACACAGTTGTATTTGGTAAGAGAGAGAATATGAAATACAATCGTTTAAGTTTTTTATCTGTTTTGGTTGCATTGGGAACAATGCCGGGTGTGTCTGATGCTGCGATTCGTGTGGGTAATGTCACACGCAGTAATGCCCAAGGTTATCAACAGGTGAACGAACAACGATATCAACAGGTAACGCCAGATGCACAAATGGCGCCGGTTGAGTTACCAATAAATGTTACAAATCAGCAATTGGCACAACAGATTCAGTCTGGCGATGCAAATGCCCCTGTGACAATGTCGCAATTAGACAGTTGTAAAATGATTTATCCAAATGGAACCTTTGAATGGGCGCGACCAACAATTGGTATGGGGGCAGGTGGCGCACCAACGTGTACATCTGTGGTTGAATTGCGTGTAATTGGTCAAGGTTTAAATGGTGGTGATTTGGTTGTTGCACGTGCAAATTTGGCGGCTGGTGACAGCTTTGAATGTAATATTTCTAATTTTCCAGAAATGACATTGATGACCGAGGCAGGAAATGTTGAATTCCCAGCTGATAAGCAACCGACTGTCGAAGATGTCAAAAAAATAATGGATGAAGAACAAAAGCAAAATGCTGCCCTTAAAATAATCGGTGGTGTTGTGCTGGGTGGTTTGGCAGGAAATGTTGCCGGCAAGAACGAAGCGGGCAAAGACGGAATTTTGGGCGGTGGCAAAGATAAAATAACCAGTACAGTTGCAGGTGCGCTTAGTGGTGGCGGATTAATGGCGGCCAGTACATACAGTGGCAAGGTTGCAGGTGATATGATTTTATCGACCGGTGTGAATGCTGCGGCTGGTGCGGTTATGGGAAATATGGCGGCCAGCGGTGATTCTGTGATGCGTATTGAAAGATGCATTGTTGGTGGCAATGAAACATCATGCCTGTGGGGTTATTTGGAAGAAACGACCGGTCTGGGGAGTAAAGATGCCTATGTTTCAACAACGAATATCAGGGATTTTAGAATTTGTGAACCAGAAGAAAAATGCACATCCGAGGATTTAACAGGCGGTACTGTTGAAGGGTATGATATGAGTAATGTTAAGACCAGTGCTGCATACACATTACTAGAAATTAAGGCGGATAATTTTGCAAAATCGCCAAAATATTGTCTGAATAGCAAAGGTGTGATGGAAAAAGATAAAGGAGAGTGTCCAGAGAATAATACCACCCGTTTTGCCAAAATTACAGGTGCCAGTATTGTTTCCAAACGTACACCTGCGATGTTGGTTGGTGTGGAAGACAAGGGTTTTGGATATAAAAGTTCTGACTGGAATGATGTAAAAAAATTATATGGTACAAATGAACTTGTTGGTCGTGACGGACGTGGCGATGCAACAACATTGTCACAATCGGACAAAGTCAATATTGACAACTTTAAACCAATGTATCGTGATGCGGCGGATGGCGGTATTATCGATATGTCGAACAAGGCCAGATTAAAGGGTACATTAACCGGTGCTGGTGTTGGTGGTGCTGCGGGGGCATTTACTGCATACCAAGGTGCACAAAGTGAAATTGACGAACGTTGGGTGTCTGCTGTGCGCGAATACAAAGATTCGTTACAAAAATTCTATTGCGGCACAGGTACACGATTCTTGTCGTTCTATAACGATATAACAGTTATTCCAAAACAAAATCAGTAAATATATTTTTATTGTGAAATTTTGTGTTTGATTTCGCGTATGCGCGCCAGGATTTCTTTTAAATCAGCCTCTGATGCGGCAGCGGCCGGTTTGCTTTTTATTTCATCCGCCATAACAATACACAGTGTTGCCAACAGTGAACTTTCAGGCAAAGGCCCGATTTTATCCAATATTTGACGTGCGCGTGCATCAACCATACGTCCCAATTCAATCAGACGCATTTCTTGGCCGTCTTCACAGCCCATCTGATAATTTTTATTTACAATTGGAATTGAAACAACACTCATTTTTTCAGCTTTTGTAATATGTTTATGGATTTATCAATCATTTCTGTGGCGCGGACATTTTTTTCGCGCAGATTTTTTACCTGTTCAGTTAAAATTGCCACTTCTAAATCTGTTTGCTTGCCAGCATGTATCGCAGTTCCGCGCAGGCGTGCAGCAGCTTCTTCTAAATTCGCAAGTTCGTGAAAAATTTGTTCTTTTAAATCTGACATATTTGCATTTTAAGACATTTTTTATATGCGTTCAACCCTAAAATGTGATATAATATTCAGCATAATTGTGGGGGATTGATTTATGAAAACAAAAATTATTTATATTTCTGGTAATGAAACATTTGAAATGTCTCAAATTCGCGCCGCTTTTGAAGAGGTCAGATCGACATTGGGACTTGATAAAGATACAATTTTATTTGGCGTGCCTGTGGATTGTGATTCTGTATTGTCAGATATTCAGACAATCGAAGATACAACACCAATACAAACCCCAGAAATAATACCCACAACGGAAATAATTACAGATGATATTGTCGCAGAATCAGAAACACAAATTGTAACAGAACCTGTTGTTGCGCCTGTTGCAGAAATTATCCCAGAACCATTGACAGAAATTGCAGTCGAACCAGTTGTTGAAAATATAATCGAATCTGTCACAGAAGTAGAAGAGGATATTACAGCGGTTGAAGAGCCAACAGAAGAAGTTGCTCCTGTGGTTCCTATTTTATCTGTACTGGGCGGAACGGAATCTGATATCGTGGCAGATGTTGTCAGCGAAGAACCTGTTGAAACAGAAGAAGTGGTCGCAGAACCTGTTAATGTGGTCGAAAATGTAATCGAAGAAATGCCTGTCTTAACAGATAATGTTGCCGATGCAGAACCTGTTGTTATTACAGAAGCATCTGTTGACCACGAAGATATTGCGGATGATTCAATTCCAGAAACGCCAATGGAAAAAACACTGGAACAGTTGTTGGAAAGTATGACACCACTGCGTGAAGATATTATGTCCCATGATGAACCTGTTGTTGATACATCTGATGATATTGTTGATGTTTTGCCACCAGACGATACAGATGCAACATTGGCACAACTGGCATCTGAATTTGTACAAAACGAAGACAAAATACCATCTGCACCCAAGGCAGAAACATCTGGCAAAATTGGCAAATTGAAAAATATTTTACCATTTAAAAAAGCAAAACGTGATGACAGTGGTCTGATGGGCGACTTGTTCGGATGGGCAGGGATTGCTGCAAATGACGAAGATTTTTCTATACCTGGATTTTTTACCCAGGCTGCATCAAAGAAATAAGGTGAAATGAATACAGATACGATACTTCGACTGTTAAAAAATTCCGGATTCCATGGTTTGCATGCGGATGCGGAATTTATTTATATGGAAGATCCGTCTTGTATTCTGCGCAGTTTCGAAACTTTTATTGAATATGTTTGGGTTATAATTACTGCTTTAACAGGTTTATTATTATTTGGTTGGGCGCTGTCGAAAATACGTGGTGCCAAGAATGATATATTTTCTAATATGATAAATCTGATTTTAATATTTGGTGTTTTGGCTGTGGCAAAACCAGTTATGAATGTAATTTATGGCGATAATTTGTTTGGTATGGGATGTAAAACAATCAGTGTTTCAATAGAAGATATGAACAAGTTGTTGGAACTGCGCAAAGATACACTGAAAAACGCAACAGACGATTTGTATGAAAATATTGATATATATGATTCCGCATCTGGATATGCGGGTTCGGCCCCCCATGAAATGCCGTATTCTGTGGCACCAATATCTGGGGCGGGGGCACCCGGGGATATTAACAAGTTACCAGATTCAGAAACAGTTATTTACGCAGATGCACAATCTGTATCTGCCATCGAAAGTGGTAAAGACGTTATTTACAATATGCCGGATGGGGGCAAAGTAAAACGTTCTGGTGGTACACGTGCATGGCGTAATTCAAACCCTGGAAATATTCGTTATACAGACTTTGCCAGACGGGTTGGTGCCATCGGTCAGGCAGGTGGCTTTGCAGTGTTCCCAGACGAAGCAACTGGTATGTACGCAATCGAAGCATTGTTGCGCACAGACAGTTACAGTAAATTAACAATCGCTGGCGCAATCAGTCGATATGCGCCACCGTCTGAAAACAATACAGCTGGATATCACAGACGTATTGAACAGTTAACAGGACTGTCAATTAACAGACGTATGTCCGATTTATCTGCATCAGAACTAACCGCAGTCGCGAACGCAATTCGCACAATCGAAGGCTGGAAAGCCGGCACAGTACAAAGGATTTAAGATATGAAATCACAATCTGGAAAAATATCTGTGAATTTATTGTTGGTATTAATACTGTGTGTTGCGGGTATTCTGGTGTATATGTTGCTGCCTGATAATTCTGATACAGAAATATCTGCGCATGGTTCAGATTCGCCACATTTAAATATAAAAAAAACTGTAAAACCAACAGTGTTTTCTGATGGACTGACCCGTCCTGATTTGGTCGAAACATATACGTTGGATGAAACAGGCAGTGGTGTTACGAAAAAAGAAATATTTAACCTTGATATAAATAACGATGATTTTATCGACAGAATTACCCGTACGCGTCATGAAAACGGAACTGCTCATTTTTGGTACGAATATAAAATAGAATTGAATAAAAACGGTGTGTTTTTTAATGTAACACCAAACGGTTTTCGTACCACCGAAGGCGCAGAATGCTCGTTGAAAAAAATACAGTTTATATTTGAACCAGATTTCAAAGTTATAAAAATATCGCGTCCTTGGGAAACGTCATGGGATACACCAACTGTTGCGACACGTACCGATTATGCGTTGCGTAATGGCAAGTTGGTACAGACCGCGCAAAAAACCTTAGGTTCGTGTTGCGAAGTCGCGGAATTGTTCAATGTGGAAAATTGATTTGTTTAAAAATCCTTTTTCTCGCATGGAATATAGAACGCCAGATGCCACAACATAATGGTCATACAGATGTAATCCGCATGTCTCTAATGTATCTGCGATTGTTTGTGTGATTTGTATATCTTGTGAAGAAAACATATTGTCAGTCACAGGGTGATTGTGCAACAAAACAATACTTTTTACACCGTTGTTCAGTGAATATTGAAGAATTTTATCAACGTATATGTTCGAAGATTCAATACTGCCACGACTGTGCAGTTCGTGTTTTACCATTTTAAAGTTAGCGTCTAAGTATATTACATGAACTTCTTCGTTTGTTTTACCTGCGATTTGCATTCTGCAAAATTCTTCCAGTGCTTTTGTGTTATAAAATACCTGTGTATTTTCCAATACCTTGGCATGATTCAACTTCATCATTTCGCAAATCAGTTTGATTAAAATCGCGGTTGAACGACCAACACCTGATACTTTTATCAATTCATCATATTCTGCGACCATAACATAATATACACTGCCAAAATGTTTTATTAATGTTCTGGACAATGGTTTAACATCACGTCGTGGTATTGCAAAACTTAACAATAATTCCAACAGTTCATATTCAGTCAACTTATCTTCCAGAAATTTTTCTTTCAGACGTTCGCGATGACCGATATAAAATTTTTCTTCTTGTTTAGGCATAAATTAAATCATTTTCTCTGTGAATATTATTGCGCCATCTTCGGTTATGCCAATTGTATGTTCCCATTGGGCGGATAATCCACCATCAACAGTGCGTGCAGTCCATCCATCTTCATCAATTTTACATTCTGCGGATCCTGTGTTAATCATTGGCTCGATTGTGAATACCAAACCGGGGACCATTTTTACCTTGTCCCAACGTTTGTCGTAAAAGTGATAAATTTGTGGGTCATCATGCATAACTTTTCCGATGCCATGTCCAACAAAGTCGCGAGATATTGAAAAACCATGTGGTTTTACGACTTCTTCGATTGTTTTGCCAATTTCAGACAGTGGCACCCCTGGCGCACATATTGAAATCGCAGCATTTAATGCATCTTGGCATACTTGTACCAATTTGCGTGCCTGATTTGATACATTACCAATCATAAACATACGCGATGCGTCACCATGAAATCCCTTGTATTCAGCGGTTAAATCAACATTGACAATGTCACCGTCTTTTAAAATAACATCATCACTGGGGATGCCATGTACAATAACATCATTTACAGATGTGCATATATGTTTTGGGTATCCCTGGTATCCTAAATCCGAAGATTTGGCACCATTTTCTTTTAGAAACTGTGCAACCATCCTGTCGATTTCGCCAGTTGAAATTCCAGCCTTGATATAAGGAGAAATAAAATCAAAGCAACGCGCAACAATATCGCCAGCTGCGCGCAGCCTTTTAAAATCTTTTGGTGCATATACAGACGCTAACATATCAACCCCATATTTTTTAATTTCTTCGTTTGATTGCCAATCTGGCAGCACGCAGTGACAGTTTTAACGCAAAGTCCCGCAATAATATCTCAGACGGCATTCCAGTTGTTCGTAATTGTCTTTCCAGTTCGTTTAATCGAATTAAAACAGTTGTGATTTCAGATTCAGACCATATTTTCATAGCCTGCTTGAATTTATCTTCTACCTTCCAAAACAGACGTGGCAGCTGTCCATTTACAACAGCGTTTTGCAGTTTTTTAAAATGGCTGTCCAACATACGAACCAGCATATTAGATTCTTTGTTATCGTATAATAGTCTGTCCAATGCAGTCATCGTTTGCTGAATATGACCCGCAGTTAAAGAGTACAGAAAATCATCCATATCCGCTGCACCTGTATCTGGCAAACATTTTTCAACATCGCTTAATTCAACAATACGCTTGTCATCAACATATAATGCGATTTTTGCCAAGAATCCACGTGTAATACCGCGGTCACTGCCCAAGTGTGAAGTCATATAATCCATCGCATCAGGCGTAATCTGATGAATACCTGCGGATGCAGACAGTTCATTTCGTATCAGTGTGGCCAATGTTCGTGCATCATCTGTATAACACGCCAACGCAGCCATATCGTCCGCGCCTTCGAACAGGGCGCGTAAACCACCACCTGCGCGCAAATCGCCTGCGGCAACAATGACTGTGGCGCACAGACCACTGTGCGATATCAGTTCAGCAACAGACTTTGCACATGCGTCACCTGCATTCGATATCAGAACCATTTTATTACCACCAAACATAGATGGTGTGCATGCCTCTGCAAACAGGGCATCTTGCTTTTCACGCAGTTCATCAGAATCCAGTGCGAACAAGTTATCTTTTTCAATTTGCAACTTTTCAATTGCTAAATCGCAATATTCATCAACCTGACCAGCATCAGGACCGTATATTAATACGGCACGAACCTTTTCAATTCCGTTTTTAAAATCTGCGTCACGCCACTTCATTATTTACCAGTGTTTTTTTGTTCTTCGTATTTATATGTTTCTGCGATAACATGTGTGCTGATTTGCCCGGACAATGTACGTATAACATTTTTCACAGCATTATTATAAGATGCATTTGAAGCGACCAAATACGATACAAATGGATATGATTCAGATGCGCGGTCACTGCCAGATGCGATTTGTTTGCCATTGTGCCACAATGTATAAGATGCGGTCAGTGATACTTCTTGCCATGCAGCATCACCTGTTTGTTCCAATGCCTTGTATTTTGTCTGTGGTGTGTTTAATCGAACCTTTAATGTATATGTTGCATCTGGGCCGTATTGATTGCCAAACTTCGCCCACAATTCATTACGCAGTTCAATTCCATTAATACCACTGATTGGTTCAACATATATATCGGTTGTTTGACCTGTAAACATAGGTCTGAAACCGCATGCTGATAACAAGACGATTGATAATATAAATAAAACTTTTTTCATGACCCACCCAGATTTTCTGTTGCAATTTATTTGTATATTACCTAGACTTTTTATAAATCGCAAGAGGGAATGATGAATATTTTTATCATGATATTGGTTGCACTGTTTATGGCGGGCTATTATTTGATGGACAGCCCCAGTCAAAAAATACGTGCACATGAAACAGAATACGCAATCAGTCAGTCTGATATGCGTATGATTGCCCAGTGTGCGACAGCGGTTCATAATGCCCAGATAAATGGTTTTGATTTCGAAGATGTGTGTGTCGAACAGTATGGTGTCGTCAGTGAGTTTATTTGTTTAAATGACAGTATGAAGATAACAGACTGTGAAAATAAAAACAGTCGTAAAAAAATAAATCATTATATTGTAACAGCGACTGCGCCGATTTCAGATGCATATTTTAATGATGTTATGGAAGTGTTAGAACAGCATTTTTCAGAATCGGATACGTTTGGATTATTTCAAGAAAACGCAATTATGTCTGGTGGCACGATGACCAAACGAATTGTGCCAAATGCGATAATTAAACAATTAAACCTGCAAAATGGTCAGTTGATATATCTGACACAATATGATGTTCCAGATGTTGGTGTTGGATATGCGACAGAATCTGTGATTGATATAAATTGCCCTGTTGGGACAGTAAAAACATATCGTTTTGGTCGATGGCAGTGTATTGCGTATAATGCCAAGACAGACTGTGGTGGCGATATGATATGGGATTCTAATTTGTCAGAATGTGTTGCGGACGAATCACGAAAACCGTTGTGTGCATCTAATCAAAATGCGGTTATGGTTGATGATGTTTGGGAATGTATCAGTCCTTTTCCAGATAAAGTATGTCCGAATAATATGATTGCGCGTTTGAATTACAATACATTTGAATGGGAATGTGTTGTTGAACCAGGTTCGGTTGCTGATTCTAAAAAGTGTGATAATGTTGTGTCAGGCAGTGTTTATGGTGCATTTGGTACAACGTTACGTATTCCACAAACATCATGCACAGATTGTGAACGTATGATAACAGATCCAGAAACATGCGTATCGCGTTGTGTCCCAGATGCATCCAAGGTTAACGATAAAAACTGTTACCCAGGAAATATTTCAGAATGCAGTGGTTCTTCGCGTGCTGTGTATTTTGGGTTTCCGAATATGGCATATGTAAATAATGTCGAAGATTTGTCGGGCGCATCTGTGCCATTGGATAAACAGCATTCACAGAACAGAAAGTTTAATTGTCTTGATTGTGGTATGGGTCAAATAGATGAATCGCGTTCGCGCCCACCATATGTTGCGGTATGTAAATAGTAAACGAGTGGTGAGTGATTAGTGTAAGTGGTTAGTGGCGGCAGGATTTTTATTATATTGTGCTTTTAAAGATAATCGCACTATATTTAAAATTGATAAATAATAAAAATTATTCATTCACTTACCACTAATCACTAACACTAACCACTATCTCCACTTGTCTACTAAAAATCCCCCAATTGGGGGATTTTTAACGAATGCGAACTTCTTTATACAGTGTTGCTAATTTTTGCTTCATAGACATTTGTTGTCTGATTATGTTATCCATATGAATTTCATCTTCATAAATGGTATCAGTTTTACCAACAGCGTTAAAGCTTAAACCAACCCTGTGTTCTGTAATTCTTTTTTCCAATTGTGCAACTTTTTCAGTAGCAGCTTGGATTTTTTGTTCCAAATCCCTGATTTGTTGCATAATATTTGTATCGTTCATATTAAATCCTTTTTATATTCAGTTGGAGTTAATATAATACATAAAAATATTTTGTCAAGCTATTTGTCAAAAAATAAAAAATCGGGGTTGCCCCCGACTTTTTAATCTTCGGCGCGGGTAAATGCGCCATGGTTTAACATATCGCGAACCGCAAAGTGTTTAACCTTTTTTGCAGATGTTGATGGTAATTCTTCTTCGGTAATTGCAAAGTGTTTAACCCATTTGTATTGTGCAATCGCCAAATTAGACTTTTTCAACAGCATCGCAACACGTGCAACTGTGACCCCTGGCTTTACTTGAAATACAGCAAAAGGAACAGTTTTATCTTTGATAACGTATTCAAAAACAGCCGCATTCAAGATTTCATCGTTTTGCATATATAAATCTTCAAGTTCGTCTGGGTAAACGTTTTTACCGCTGTCCAGAACGATAACCTGTTTCATACGTCCTTTTACTTGCAGGCGAGCATATTTGTCCAAGCATCCAATATCGCCTGTTTTGAACCAACCGTCTTCGAACGCTTCGGCATTTGCAGCATCGTTTTCCAAGTATCCAGGCATAACCATATTACCGCGAACCCAAATTTCACCAACACCCTGTTTGTCAGGATTATGAATTTGAATTTCGTTACCCAGTAATGGCCCCGCATAATACATAGAACCGTTTGCCCTGCGGAATGCAAAGTTAAAGTTCGCAGGCCCTGTTGTTTCTGTCAGACCATAACAGTCACCAACAACAAATCCCATTTTTTCATAGAATTTACGGATTGATGGTTTTAATGTTGCGCCTGCTGATACCAGAACCTTGGTATTGCCACCAAATGCATCGTGTACAGGCTTTGTAACCTTGTCCACAATACAACCCAGTCCAATTGCGCGCAATATTTTGCGCATTGATACAACAACGCGCATCAATGTCCATGCATGCTTATCTTTGGCAGTATCTACAATTTTCTTATAGAATACTTCCCAAATACGTGGAACCGCAGGGATAACTTCTGGTTTATATTGTTTAAAGTCCTTGATAAATTCTTGTGGCTTTAATATTGGTTGTAACAACAGTTTTCCCTGTAAAGAAACAGGTACAATAATGTTAATAACCACACCATATATATGATACAGTGGCAAGAAACCATAGAATGTATATCCTGGTAAAATCACGTCTTTATAAAATTGTGCGCCATCAGACAATGATAACAGATTTTCATGTGTCAGACCCACAACCTTTGGATTTCCTGTTGAACCAGATGTAAATGACAGTTGTGCGATATCACTGCGTTCAGTGTCTGCCATTACAAATTCATTTTCATCTGTGTCGTCAATATTTTCAATATCAAACATTTCGCATGGCGCATCTTCGATGAAATAGTGTTTTTGTGCCAATACCAATTTACAATCTGTGCGTTTCATCATATTGATGTGTTCTGTTGTCTGCAAACCTGTATCCAACATCAACGCGCGTGCGCCCTGGGATGTAATTGCAAAATACGTACGCAAAAAGTCAGGCGTATTACCAGACAAAATTGCAACCGTATCACCCTTTTTAATTTTGAAACGTTTTGCCAGTAATACGGCACGTTGTTTCACCTTTTTTAACAATTCTGCATATGTTTCGTTTTGTCTGACAAAGAAAATACCGTCTTTGTTCCGCGAACAAACATCTTGCAGCATTTCATATATATTTTTAGCAATCATAATATAATGCCTTTGTTAAGTTTAATTTATATGCACCACCATGATGCATACAATAATGAATATACTGATATTTAATAAGAAAAACAACCTAAAACTGACGATTCGAAAAATGACAAAAAATACAATATATAGTGTCGAATCGTAATTTTCTTATCAATATTTTGTAAATTTATAGGAATCGAATCGTACAAAGTCTGTTTTCTTGACACAAAACATATATTGGTATTAAAAGACCGATTCTGTTTATCTGCTGTATCAGGCAGAAAACCCACTTTTTTAAAAGTA
Organism: Candidatus Enterousia sp.; assembly: GCA_045631065.1. Classification (GTDB taxonomy): domain Bacteria; phylum Pseudomonadota; class Alphaproteobacteria; order Rs-D84; family Rs-D84; genus Enterousia. The sequence continues at coordinate 18,558 of JAZQUA010000067.1, forward strand.
AAGAGAAAAAAACAAAAAAATTACATTTTTCTGTATTGATAGAATTTGCATAAAACTATATATTGATATCAAATCAACAAAACAATCACTATATGTTGTGTTTTTACAAGAATTGGAGTATTAAGATGTCAGAAACACAAAATGAAATAAAAATTCAGATTACACCAACACTTACCACACATTTGGTTGCTGTGCAAAAGCGCAGTGGCGAAACAGTCCCTTTTGATGCTAAAAAGATTTATGATGCAATTAAAAAGGCTGTGGCTGTTACAACAGAAATATCAGATGTAGAAGTGGTTCAGGTTACCCAAGAAGTATTGAAAAGATTGGACACAAAATTTGCAGATAAGACCCCAAGTGTTGAAAATATCCAAGAAATCGTTATTCAAACACTGATGGATTCGCGCGCATACAAAACGGCTGAGGCATATATTATATATCGTCAGAAACGTACTGAAATTCGCGAATCAATGGTTGATGCTGTCGAAATCATCGATGGTTATGTCGGTGGTTCAAATTGGCGTATCAAAGAAAACGCAAATATTGGATATTCAATTGGTGGGCTGATTTTGCGCACCAGTGAACGTGTCACTGCTGAATATTGGTTGAATTTGTACCCACGTGCAGCGGCCGATGCACACAAAACAGCTGCAATCCATATTCATGATTTGGGTTGGTTG
>JAZQUA010000068.1:0-10386 GCA_045631065.1 Candidatus Enterousia sp.
ATGTTTTTTTAATTTTTTGCGGGTGTTGCTGTCCAATTCCTTTTTACGCAGACGAATTGTGGCGGGTGTAACCTCTACCAATTCATCGTCCAGGATATAGGACAGGGCTTCTTCTAATGAAATGCGACGGGGTGGCGCCAAGAATAGTTTTTCATCAGCGGTCACCGAACGCATGTTGGTTAATTCTTTGCCTTTAATCGGATTAACCTCCAAATCATTTTCCTTGCTGTGTTCACCGATAATCATACCAGAATAAACTTCTGTTTGTGGGTCGATGAATAGTGTGCCGCGTGGTTGCAGGTTAAACAGCGCGTATGTCGCGGCCGAACCCTTTTCCATAGATACCAAAACACCCGGACGATATTGCTGAATTGGACCACGGTATTCGCCGTATTCTGCAAATACGCGGTTCATGATGCCGGTGCCGCGTGTGTCGGTGCGGAATTCTGATAAATATCCAATCAAACCACGTGATGGGGCAGAAAATACAATACGTGTTTTTCCACCGCCAGATGCCTTCATTTCTGTGATTGTTGCCTTGCGTTTAGTCATCTTTTCAATAACAACACCACTGAATTCGTCATCAACATCAATTACAACATCTTCGATTGGTTCCAGTTTTTCACCGTTTTCGTTTTCAATCATAACAACGCGTGGACGGCTGACGCTTAATTCAAAACCTTCGCGACGCATTGTTTCAATCAAAATTCCCAGTTGTAATTCACCGCGACCTGATACTTCGAATGCTTCGTTATTTTCGCTTTGTTCAACCTTTAATGCGATGTTTGTTTCTGCTTCTTTGAATAATCTTTCACCAATCATACGTGATGTTAGCTTTTTACCAGATTTACCAGCCAATGGTGATGTGTTAACAAAGAATGTCATGGTTAATGTTGGTGGATCAATTGGCATTGCAGGAATTGGTTCGGTAACAGATGGATCACACAGTGTGTCTGCCACAGTAGCCTTGGAAAAACCAGCCACAACAACAATGTCGCCGGCAGATGCGCTGTCACGAGATACTTTTTCAACGCCACGATGTTCAATAATTTTTGTGATTTTTGCATTTTCAATAAATTCACCGTTGCGGTTAATTGCCTTAACAGATTGGCCAACACGAACGGTGCCTGATTCAATTTTTCCTGTCAATATGCGGCCAACGTATGGGTCTGCTTCCAGTGTTGTTGCTAACATTGTAAATGGTGCATCCAACTGACAACGTTCACCATTACAATCTGGGGCAGGTACATGGTCAACAATTAACTGGAATAATGGTGTTAAATCTTTGCGTTCATCGTTCAAGTCACGCACAGCCCAACCGTCACGACCAACAGAATATAAATATGGGAAATCCAGTTGTGAATCTGTTGCGCCCAGTTTGTCGAACAGGTCAAATGTTTCTGTTAAAACTTCATCTGGGCGTGCGTCATTACGGTCAACCTTGTTAATACATACAATTGGACGCAGTCCCAATTTTAATGCCTTGGATAATACGAATTTTGTCTGGGGCAGAGGGCCTTCGGCACTATCAACCAATAATACAACCCCATCAACCATCGACAGAATGCGTTCAACTTCGCCGCCAAAGTCTGCGTGCCCAGGTGTGTCAACAATGTTAATCTTGTATTCGCCCCACTGAATTGATGTAGGTTTTGCAGATATAGTAATCCCGCGTTCGCGTTCAATGTCGCCACTGTCCATGACGCGGTCTTCGACCTTTTCGTTTTCACGAAATGTGCCTGCTTGCTTTAACATATTGTCAACCAAGGTTGTTTTCCCATGGTCAACGTGTGCAATAATTGCAATATTGCGTATCTTCATAATTTTGCCCCATATTTTTAATTTGCCAATACAGGGTATACCTAAAAATTCCTTTTTTCAAGAAATTATGAATGTTTTTTGTAAAAAGATTGACATTTTGTTTATTTTGTCTATATTTAATTGTGACAGTGGTGTAATGATAACCAAAGGAGTTGGGATTATGTATAAGACTTATAAAGAACAAGAAGTGCGTAGTGCAATAAAAATTGGATTGAAAAGTTTGACAGATTTGGCACGTGTGCGTTTGAAGACACGTTGGAAATTTATGGGTTTAAAAGAACGCTGTGATGCTGCGCGCAGTTTGGTGTTTATGGAACAGGTTGCAAAAAATCCAGATGCGCATTTTTCACGTGAATCGACAGAGAATGCATGGATTGAACGTGCAAGAGAATATGCAAATTCAAAAAATTTAAAAGATATAAATAGCGCTTATTACATTGTCCAAGATCCAACAGGAATTGTTTGGTACAAGGCGATACCTGCGTTCTTTGATGGAAACGGTCGTGACTATTATAATTTTTGCAAAAGCGTACAACAATGGATGTACGATACACGCAGCGATACATATGCAAAAGAAATTGTTGAAAACGCAAAGAAATATAAAAGTCATTTAGCAATCGAATCTGCAAATTGTATTGCACGTCCATTTGTTGAAATGCGACAGGCGTTTCAAAAATAAAAAAACTCCCAAACGGGAGTTTTTTTTAATGCTTTCCACCGATTTTTGTGCGTCCACCCATCAGTGGTTGTAATGCCTTTGGTATGTTTACAGAACCATCTGGGTTTTGATGGTTTTCAATAACAGGCACAATCGCGCGTGGCAGGGCGATACCTGTGTTATTCAATGTTGCACAGAATTGCATGCTGCCGTCTGTGGCACGATATCTGGTGTTTGTTCTGCGTGCTTGGAATTGACCAATCGAAGAACAAGACCCCAGTTCACGATATGTGTTTTCACTTGGGAACCATGCTTCGACGTCGTGCATTTTTACTTTGTTGAATCCCATGTCGCCTGTGCATGCCATAATAACGCGATACGGTAATTCCAAATCTTCCATAATTTCACACAGGTTGTTTAATAAATGTTCGTGCATTTCATCAGATTGTTCTGGTGTGCAATATATATATTGTTCAACCTTGTTAAATTGATGTATACGAACAATTCCGCGGGTGTCACGACCAGCAGCGCCGGCTTCTTTGCGGAAACAAGGTGAAAAACCGGCATATTTAATTGGCAGGTCTTTTTCATTTAACACTTCATCACTGTGCAGTGAGTTTAAAATGATTTCAGCAGTTCCAGCCAAGCATCTGTCTGTGTCTGTTAACATAAATACGTCGTTCGTCATAACAGATACATCCGTTCCTTTGAAATGGCCTGCATTAAAGATTGTTTGTGGTTTTGTAATTGCAGGGCAGTTCACAAATGTAAAACCTTTGGATATTAATTTTTGCATTACATATGTTTGAATCGCCAGTTCCAGTTCTGCCGCTTCGCCAAACAGGGCGTATGTGCGTGTGCCACAGATTGATGCGATTTTTTCAGGTCTGTACCAATTATTCATTTCCAATAATTCCCATTGTGGGCGTGGGGTAAAGTCAAATTCACGTGGTGTGCCAACACGACGAACCTCTATATTATCAGAATCATCGTGGCCAAATGGTGTGTCTGCACTTGGAATTTGTGGAACACAATGCAACAGTTCGTTTAATTCTTGTTCTTTGTCGGCCAATTCTGCCAAGTCATTTGCGATTTCTGCATTTATTTCTTTGGATTTTGCAATCAATGGTGCCTTGTCTGTGGCAGTTGGTATTTCACGTGTGATTTTATTTTTTTCAGCAGTCTTGCTTTGTGTAATTGTTTTTAGTTCACGAACGCGTGCATCCAGTTCCAAGATTTGATCAACACAGTCTGCCATGCCCCTGACCGTGAATGCTTTTTTAACTGTATCTGGGTTTTCACGAATAAATTTTATATCCAACATAATTTTGTTTCCTTTTTCATAAATTTGGATTGTATTCTATAACTGTTTATAATGTTTGTAAAGAAAATGCGTGACAAATTATTCCCCAAATGGGGATGAAGACGAACTAAAAAATACAAATTTCAAAGTCATATCGACATAAATTATAAAATAATATTAACTTTTTTTCAACCTGTTTAATTTTTGATTATTTTGGTTGTATGGCATGGTTTATTTTGTTATATTGACCCAAAGTAAAAAGGAAGAAAAGCAAAATGTATGATGTAATTATTTTAGGTTCTGGGCCTGCGGGGTTGACTGCGGCACTGTATGCAGCGCGTGCAAATAAAAAAACAATTGTCTTGGGTGGTGACAGATTGGGTGGTCAGATGGCTGGTATCGCAACATTGGAAAATTATCCTGGTTGGGCTGGCAGTGGTTCAGAATTGGCAGAATTTATGAAAAATCAGGCGGAAACATTTGGTGCAACAGTTGAATTTGTTAGCGTAACAAATGTTGTAAAAAACGAAAATAATGAATTTATTGTTACGGCAAATAACAAAGAATATATTGGCAAAACAGTTATCGTTGCCACAGGGGCAAGCCCACGTAAATTGGAAATTGCTGGTGCACGTGAATTGATGGGGCGTGGTGTTTCGTATTGCGCAACATGTGATGGGTTCTTTTACAGTGGTAAAACAGTAATTGTTATGGGTGGTGGAAACAGTGCTTTAAATGATGCGTTGTATTTAGCAGACTTGGCAAAAACTGTAAAAATTGTTTATCGTAAATCTGAATTTTTTAGGGCTGAGGCGGTATTACGTGACCGCGTTGCGCAACGTGATAATATTGAATGCCTGTTTAATACAGATTTAGCGAAAATCGAAGAAAAAACAGATTCGCCAGATGGAGAATTAATTGTTACAACAACATCCGGTGAACAATTGGTTGTTGACGGTGTTTTTGTTGCAATTGGACACGAAGCAAATACGGATTATCTGTCTGAAGATATTAAACGTGATGGCTTGGGGCGCTTGGCGCCATCCGCATTGCCAGCAGGTATGTTTGTCGCAGGTGATGTTCACAGTGATTTGAAAATGCAGATTGCAACAGCTGTTGGAACGGGATGTAGTGCAGGTATGGACGCAATTGCGTACCTAAATAAATTATAATAATTCATCTAAAAACAAATCGGAAATCTCATGTAGCGTTTGTACACTACGATTCCCGATTTGCTTTTATCTAAATTATTCTAATTTATTTATGTTCTTATAAAAAAATATACGGTGATTACCGCATATTTTTTGTTTTGTTGTTAAAATACAATATTCAATTTCCCACCGAATTGAATCTCGTCGCTTTCAAATTCATAGTCGATATGACCGATATATTGCGTGCGACCAAATTGACGGACCAGTTTTGTATTCAGCCATTCTTGGTCATAATCGTCACCTGTTTTTTGGTCACGATTTGTTGCTTTGCGAATTGTAAATCCACCGCCAATACGCCAATCTGGGGCAATTCTGAAATATGCTTCTGGTATAAAGTCAATAAATGACATACCGCGTTCATCATCAAAAACCCAACTGGATTTAATTGTTGCAGCCAATGTCATGCCGGCCCATTGACGTCCGAAACGTAGACCCGCATAGTATGTAGAATCTGCATAATATGGTGTGCGGGCATGTGAACTGCCGCCGAATTTAAATCCAAATAACAGGTCGGATATAACACGTGATTCTGTGTCATTTGCGCGCGTCATGCGATATGTTGCGCCCAAGTCTATTGCAGAAAATCCATCTTGGCCACCATTGAAATGATGTTGATAATGAACGTTTGCACCGATTGATAGGCGTTCGTTCATTCCGTATGAAAAGCCTTGACCGATACGTAACATATTGTTCCAGTATGATAGGTATGTTTGGCTTAGTAATTCTTCACTGTTTAACAAATATAAAGGATCAGATGTATCGTGTTCTAGTACATTTGCATGTGATGCGACGGGCAGGGCAAAAAATACACTGACTAAAAATATAGATAAAATTTTGTGCATGATGGGACTCTCTCTCTCCTGAAATGATATTCCCGTATGTTACGGGAATATCAAGTTATGTTTTTAGAATTGGAATATTGCTTGCAGGCCAACAGTCATTTCAGAATATTTATCTAAATCTGCTGTGCCAACTGGGTACAGGCTATCCAAAGATATTTGGCCGCCGGTACCGTTATCTATTTTTATTTGTGGATTCTGATAGTATAAGTCTAAGGTTTTATCATTTGCTGTATCATAAATAGATGTTTTTCCGTACAGATTCAGTGCAAACCAATCATTTGGTTGCCATGCAATTGCAGCTTTGACAGATGCTTGGTTGTGCCAGTCATAGTTACCAAATACAGCTTCGACATTTAATGTCCAATCTTGGTTCAGTACACTGAATACACCAAGGCCACCTTCCAGATACATTGCACTGGTGTCACCAATCTGATATGGCAGATATAACATTGCAGGATCTCCATTTACTTCTTTGCCAGAAATGGCATTGCCATAAGAGTTTCCTTCTAAATCAATATACCAACCACGTGCCAAACCATAGATTGTAGATCGTTGTACTTTATATCCGGCCTTGGCTTCCAGAATAAAGTTATTAGCAATATCTTTTTGATGCTGGAAATATCCAGATGCCATCGCAATCCAGTCTTCATTGTCAACAAAACGCCATTGAACACCCAGGCCATATAAATTCAGACCGCTATCACCCATTTTATCTTTTGGAGCAGTTGGATCATCGTATTCTGTTTCGTAATCAGAAGAATGATATTGTAGCATTCCCAAAATTGCAAAACGATCAGTAATACCGTAACTGAAATCTTCTTTGATAACGAATTGGTTTGTATTCCAACTGGCAGTCAGACCAGATAATGGTGTCGTGGAAGGTGTTAATGGTATGCCTGTATTATCATAGAATGGAACAGTTTGATCAATTGTAAAATCATATGAACTGTCTGTATATGATATATCTGTTATAGAACCGAATTTGCCGCCCAATGGCTGAAAGAATGGATGTGCCAAGAAATATTTGCGTTTTGCAACTGTTTTTGCTGTTTCAGAGCGTGTCTTGCGTACAGTTGTTTTTGTTGCTGTGGCACGTGAAGAATTTGCGCCTGTATATTCTTTGTATATTGCACTGCGGTTCGATGGTTGTGTGTAATACAAGTCGCCAGAATCCTTGGATGTGTATGTGCGTTTTGTTGTTTGATATTTTTTATAATTCACATTTTCACGTGTACGTGTTGATGGTGCGCTGGATAAATTGGCGCTGGACCCAGAACGTGTACCCCAATTTGTTTCAGAATATGCATTTGATGTGGCCAAGATTGCCAATGCACCAACGATAACAGACAATTGCTTTTTCATATATAATTCTCCTTTTATGTGAAATTATATCATAAAAAAGCATTATAAAAAAGTCTTATTTCTTGCCGAAATGTTTTTTCAATATGTCGTATGCGGTTGAGATTTTTGCAAACTCTGTAGCTGCGTTTTCTTTGTCTGTTGCGGTGTCTGGATGGTATTTTTTTGCCAACGCACGATATTTTACCCCGACTTCACGCCAAGTCGCAGATATACCTAAATCAAATACACGAAATGCAGATACAACGTTTGTTGGTAATTTGCTTTTTACAGGCATACGGTCAAATTTACTGCGACCTGTGATAAAGTCGTTGATAAAGTTGGCATAATCAGATGCGTTTGCATTTGCTTCGTTTGTATCTTTTAATGGTTCGCCAAATGTTTGACGTTCCCAATCTGCTTCGATTTCTTCGGGACTCATATTTGCGTAAAAGTTCCAATTCTTATTGTATTCTGCAGCATGTTCCTGACAGAAAAACCAGTATTCTTTTAAGTCGCGTGTTTTGGGGGCGCGGCATGTTCCGGCCTTGGTGCATCCCAAATGATCGCATTTTTTTATCATTTTTTATATACCTTTCTTGTTTGCAAATGGATGATGATTAGATACCGTTTCTTTTAATTTTTCGGGCATTACATGTGTGTATATTTGTGTTGTAGAAATATCTTCGTGTCCCAACATTGTTTGTATCGCGCGCAGATTTGCACCACCTGCCAACAGGTGTGATGCAAATGAATGGCGTAATACGTGTGGGCTGACACGATTTGGGTCAATTCCAGCCAATACAGCGCATTTTTTTAAAATCTTGAAAAATCCATCGCGTGTTATATGGCCTGATTTTGAATTCGTTGGAAATACATATTTTGAATTTATGTCACCACGTGCATCCAGCCATTTGTTTAATGCGTGTATCGCAGCATCATGCATGGGAACTAGTCTTTCTTTGGCGCCTTTGCCATGAATCAGTAGTTTGTTTCCCAATATTCCAGATATCGGCAATTCGCACAGTTCAGAAACACGTAATCCTGATGCATATAATAATTCAATCATTGCGCGCAGACGTAATGAATTGCGTATGTCGCCCGCCGATGATATCAACAGTTCTATTTCTTGGGTTGTTAAAAATTTTGGCAGGGCGCGATTGCGTTTAGGCAGCTCAAGATTTGCAGTGGGGTTTGTTGTAATTATTTTTTCCAACATTAAAAATTTATAAAAACCGCGCAGGGCAGATGCTTTGCGTGCAACGGAAGATGCCTTGTCAGGTAATGAAGACAAATAATTTTGTATGTCTGATTCTGTTGCGTTCATCAGACCGCCACTTATCGTGTCGTCTGCCAAATGCAAATCAGATGCATAACTGGTTAATGTTTTTTCGCTGCGACCTTTTTCTGCAGACAAAGCTTCTAAAAATATATCTATGTAATTCATGGGAATACAACAATTTCTGTCATGTGTTGGGTTGCAGGAAATGATATAAACATCAGCAATAATATGGATGCAATCAGTGCCCAAACCAGAACAGTACGAAGTTTCGTTCTATTTTTTTTCTTTTTTATTGGCATTTTTCGAACCCCTAGGTTTTTTTATATCGTATCAAAACTGTTCATAAATATTCCTGTGCCTGCGATTATAATCAGTGGTGGTGCAATAATAGATAACATTGGTGGTAATGTGCCTGTCGCGCCCAGTGCGTTAAACAAATTTATCAGAAAATATAATGCAAAGCATGTAATAATACCTAAACTAAATTTAATGCCAAAACTGTAATTTCTGCGTTGTTTGGTCTGAGAAAAAGCAACACCCAATGTTGCCATCGCAATCATTGTTAATGGCAAAAATAACAATGTCCATAATTGTACCAAATGACCACGTACAGGTGCACCAATGCTTTGCATTTTCTTGATAAATGAAGGCAGTTGCCAGAATGATATTTGATTTGGTTGTAAATATCTGTCCAGTACAGTTTGTGGTGTTAATAATGTTTCTGTTTTCCATGCGCCTGTGGTAATTTTACCATCTTGGTGTAATATTGTAGCGTTTTCTGCGCGTAATTCATTGTCAGACAATGTAACGTTTTGTGCACTGACACGTTCGGTTAATTTAAAGTCAGAACCCTGGATATAAACGGTTGTGTTGATAAATTCCAATGTGTTATTTATCTTGTGCAGGGTTTGTGCGTTAAGTGTGATTGTTTTGTCTTCTGTTCCTTCGTGTAACCAGATTCGGCCATCAATTAATTGTAAATTTTCAGCGGTTATGTTTTCAGAACTAATACGAACAGAATATGGATTTACAACAGTGGTTGCAAACAAGCCAATTAAAAACGCGCCAATAAAGAAAGGGCGGGTTGCCTGATATGGTGACAGACCAGCGCTGGAAATAATAATCCCTTCGCTGGATTTCGTAAGTTTGTATGATGTCAGCAATGTGCCCATAAATACGGCCATTGGTAAAAACATTGGTATGTATTCTAGTAATCGTATCCATGCATCATACAGTGCCGCCATTGCATTCGGATTTGATGGCAAGCGTTCAACAAATGTTACTGCCATAATAATACCGCATACGACCAATAATACCAACCCAACGCCAGAAAAAAATCGGCGTAATAAAAAACGATTTAAGATATTTAACCTAAACATAGCAGTAAAATTATACCTGTTTCATTTGATAATTGCAAAATTAAAATGAATGCGTATAATTCTGAGGACAAAAAGATATAGGATTATAGTTATGGAAAAGAAACCGATTTCAAGGGCAGGGTTTGATAGCCTGATTAAAGAATTAAAAGATTTAAAAGAAAACCAAAGACCGGAAATCTTGAAAACTGTCCAGTGGGCGCGTTCCTTGGGGGATTTGTCTGAAAACGCAGATTATAGTGCTGCCAAAGAAAAACAACGTCAAATTGATTCTCGTATCAGATTTATCGAAGGGGTTATTGAAAATGCGTCTGTAATTGATATTGATTCTTTGTCTGGCGACAGGGTGGTTTTTGGGGCGCGTGTTATCGCCGAAGACGAAGATGGCAATAAAATGCAATGCAGAATTTTATCAGATATCGAATCGGATGGTCGTACTGTTATTTCGTGTACATCCCCTGTGGGGCGTGCCATGATTGGTCGATGCGTTGGTGATACGTGTATTGTAAAATTGCCAAGTGGTGAAAAAGAATACGAAATACTGGAAGTTAAATT
>JAZQUA010000069.1:0-41528 GCA_045631065.1 Candidatus Enterousia sp.
TCGATTGCCCCTTTGACATAATTGGTTGATGCAACTGCCGCCAAGGTAGTGGTCGGTATAAAAGAATATAAAAGCAATATTATCTTCCACATATGTCATTCCCCCATTTGCCTAAACAAAAAACCGCATTGATATTCAAAAGCGGTCAGGAGGTTGAGAACAATCAGAAGAATTGTGCTGCTTATTCAATATATTCGCAAGCCCTCCTGACCATTTGATCAGGAGTCTTTCATCTATCTTGAAAAAAAACACACCAAACGGCGCGCCTTATAGATTCGACAGACGCTTCTGAAAGGGTTCTCACACCCCGTAGTTATAACATCACAACTACACTGACATTATATCTAATTTTTTAAATGCTGTCAATATGACAAAAAAATCCCCCGTATGGGGGATTTGATTTTTTGCATTCTGTCCAAAATTAACGTGAATAGAATTCAACAACCAATTCTGGGAACATTTGTACAGGATATGGTACATCTTCGAATGCAGGAACGCGAACAAATGTTGCTGTAAAGTTTGCACTGTCAACAGAAACATAGTCTGCAAAATTGCGTTCTGCAGATTCCAATGCCAAAACAACCAATGGCATCTGTTTTGCTTTTTCGCTGACTGTGATAACATCACCTGGTTTTACCTGATATGATGCAACTTTTACGCGTTTACCATTAACATTGATATGACCGTGGCTGATTAACTGACGTGAAGAGAATACAGTTGGTGCCAATTTTGCACGATATACAACTGCATCCAAACGACGTTCCAACAAACCGATTAAGTTTTCTGGTGTGTCGCCCTTCATATTAACAGCTTCCAGATAATATTTGCGGAATTTCTTTTCGCCAACATTACCATAATAACCCTTTAAAGTCTGCTTTGCACGCATCTGTTTTGCGTAATCTGATGAATTACCACCACGAGATGTTGGGCCATGCTGACCAGGTTTATATTTACGTTTATTAAATGGAGATTTCGCCTGACCCCACAGATTGACGCCCAGGCTACGTCCGATTTTTAATTTGCGTGTGCTACGCTTTGCACCAGCTCTTGCCATTTTTATTTTCCTTTGTTTTTTGGTTTTTCGGTGCCAGATATTTAACAGAATCCTTATCATTGATGGGACCAAAATGCACCACCACTTAATCAGTTCTGGTTATCCAGCGAGGCTAAGTTTATAGTGTTTTTAACAAAAAATCAAGTATTTTCTGGGGATTTATAAAAAAATCCCACACAAAACCATTGCGTGGGATTCAATAGCATATTTTATTTTAGTTTTCGTTGCCGCCAAAGGTTATACCGTGACGTTCCAACATAGCAGCAATATTCAATGCTTCTATACCCTTGTTAAAACCACGCGCCTTGGCACCCTGCTGTTGCAGAGCCGCTGTACCTAATTCAAATTTTTTTACCATATCAGTCATTTCAAATGCCTCTTTCAAACATCTCTCTGACAACGGACAATATATACTAACAAAAACTTTTTGTCAAGTATTTTATTGTTCACACCCATATTCACCACATTCACTGACCGTAACCTCTTCGACAGATATTTCCATCGGCACTGGTTTTGGTTGTTCTGTATAGTGAACTTCTTTGACAACACGAACACGACGATTTGCTGCATTCGGTGTATTATCTGGGGTTGGGACAGCCAAATCTTCTTCGCCTGCGGATACCGCAACAATCTGGCTGGCTGGGATTCCATATTGTATTAACATTTTCTGAACAGCTTCGGCACGACGACCACCCAATGCATAGTTATAATTACTGGTTCCCGCTGTATCAGTATGTCCAACAACAGAAACTTTGATATTTTTGTTTTCTTGGGTTGCACTGGCCAATTTCTTAATCAGTTCTTGATATTCCGGCTTAATAATAGACTTATTAAAATCAAATCTGACTTCGAATACTTCTTCCATAACGTGCTGTTTTGGTTCCAGTGGAATCTGTTGCACTTTTATCATAGTCTTTTCACCAGATGCGGCCTGCAATTCATCCAAACGCGCATTAATCGCCGCCAATTCGGAACGCATTGCCATCATCATATTAATAAATTCTTCACGTGTAACCAATTCATCGCTGATTTGTGGCATCTCCTGTGCAACTGGCTGTTCTACAGCAACAGGCTCTGGCTGTGATTCTGAAACACCTTCGGCAACAATCAAGACACCTTGTGGTGTTTTTTCTTGTACTTTATCGCCACCATAAATATTCTGATTAAACACCAATGGCTGTACAGGCACTGGATTAATCAAGTGTTCTGGCACATTTACATTGTTAACAATAATAACACCTTCTCGGGCATCACCACGTGCAATCATCATATTACGCGTGTCCGGATAATAAGTCTGTGATTCTTTGGTTGCAGAAAATGTTTCAACAGTTGTACATTCTTCGGATGTGCATTCCTTGACTTCCTGTTTTTTTACAATCTTGCCACCTTGACAGTCACGCAACGCAGCCATTGTTTTATTAAATCTGTCACGACACTGTTGTGCAGTTGCAAATTGTCCACTGGCTGTTGCAGACAACCAACAATCAAATTTTGCCTGTGCTTCTGCCGCCAATTCTGGATTTAAATATGTTGCATCATTTCTTAACTGATCCATCAATTCATTATATGCAGAATTTAATTCAAAGGCAGCCTGTTCATCTTCGACCGGCCAATTTTCCAATGATTCCGGAAATGGCACTTCGCCTGAAAATGCCGCCACAGCCTTGTTTGCGAATAATTCGCCCATATCAGAATAACCACTGGTACGTGCATTATAAATTGCATACGAACGATAATTCATCGCCAACTGATTCAAAAAGGAATCCTTGTGTGGTGCAGAATAAACATCCAACGATTCAACATAATCAACTGTTGGTGTCGCAACAGGTCCTGAATATTCATAGTTCTTTGTCTGGGTACACGCAGCCAACGCAACAGCGCCCGCCATCATCATTAAACGAGATACAACCCACGTTGCAACGCAAGATTTATTTTTCATCTGCCCTATCCTTCTGTTTTAATTAAACATATTATACGATTTTTTAGCAATCTAGTAAAGCGGAAAAAACAATAGATTATTTATTCAATAACTGTGGCACCATACTGCCCAGCGCCCCCAGCGACTGCAATCCACCGCCACCCAAAGAACCTGCCATACCACTGACTGTTTCCATAATATTTGCAGTATTCGTCTTTTGTCCCAAACTGCCAACCGTTCCAACCAAGAATTCGCCCCACATCGCTTTTTTACGCGCATTTAATTTTGCAAAAGAACACTGTTCAATTTTTGCAATTAAATTCCCAGCCATTTTTGCTTCTTGGGCGGTATAGTCAGCCTCTGTAAAATCAACCAGGTTAAATACATCATATATATTTGAAACATGCTGTCTGCTTTTTTCGCCACACCCAGTTATAGAACCATCCGTACAGTAATAAGTACTGACAGCCTTTGGAAAACCGTTCCAAACAGTATTTTCTTCGGCATATACATCATAACAAATCAAACTGTCATCGCCAAGGTCTGCAGAAACACGCACAGTCGATTCGTAAGAAGAACCACTATCACATGGTTTCATACCATTCATCTTTGCGCCCTCTATTTCTTCGGCGGTTGCAGCACCTGTTTTTGCCCACTCTTTGACAATATTATTTACAAATGTAATTTCCTGAGTAGATGGGATACATTCAGCCGTCAAAGTTTTCTGCTTTTGATTCAGCTGCATCACCCCAGAAATTAAATTTAATGCGGTCGGCACCAATGATGCACCTGCATCCTTGGCCGAAGTTTGCTTTGTCGCCACAGGCGCAGCCTTTTTTATCGTCACAGCACCTGCTGTACCATGCACAGCAACAAATACACCAACAAAAAGCAGTAAAAATTTTTTCATCTCTCTTGCAAAAGATTATAACACAAAAAAAGCATTAGATAAATATAAAAATTGCATTTTTATTAATAACGTTCTAAACTGACGATATGCAAACAGATAAACGCAACTTTATTATCTTTTCAAAGCACCGCCGTCTTAAACGTCTGTGGCAATTTTTTTTCACAGGATGGGGATTGGTAATGATTGCCGCACTGGTTGCAGGATCTTTGTTCACAAAACAATTATTATGGACACCAATATCTGCGATAAATATGCACGACATTGTCACAAATCAGTTTAAAATGTCAAACGCATCATTTGTCGGCATTGATAAAGATGGAAAGCCTTTTAAAATACACGCAAAAATTGGTTACCAAGAATATGAAAATCCTGATATAATATTTATGGAAACCGTAAACGGCGTAATTAACAGGGAATCAAACGGCACAACGATAACAGATAACATCAGTGCGAACACTGGTCAATATAACAGCGAAAAAAAGACGATAACATTGATTGGTAACGTAAAAATCGATTCCAGCAATGGCGATCGCATTCGCACAAAAGAATTGGTGATAAGATTATGATAAAACAATCAGTACTGCGAATTGAACACTTGTCTAAAACATATGGCAAACGTATGGTTATCCGCGACATATCAATGATTGCACGTCAAGGCGAATCGGTTGGACTGTTGGGGCCAAATGGCGCTGGTAAAACAACTGCTTTTTATTGCATAACAGGTCAGCTAGCTGCAACAGGCGGTCAGATATTTTTAAATTCTCAGGATATTACACACCTGCCATTTTATCAGCGTGCCCGTCTGCATATTGGTTACCTGCCCCAGGAAAACAGTGTTTTTCGCGGATTAACTGTTGAACAAAACATTATGGCTATTTTAGAGGTTGTCGAACCCGACAAGAAAAAGCGTCAAAAAAAGCTGGATTCATTACTGGACGAATTTTCAATATCAAGCTTGCGACACAGTCCTGCAACCGCATTGTCTGGTGGCGAACGCAGACGCGTTGAAATCGCACGTGCATTGGCAAATAATCCAAAATTCATATTACTGGACGAACCATTTGCTGGTATCGACCCAATTGCAGTGAACGAAATTCGTGGTTTGGTATCTCAGTTAAAAAATCGTGGTCTGGGCGTTATTATAACAGACCATAACGTTCGTGAAACATTGGGCATCACAGACCGCAGCTATGTCCTACATGACGGTATGATATTAAAACATGGCACCACAGACGAAATTATCCAAGACGAAATGGTAAAAAAAGTATACCTTGGCGAAGATTTTGTAATGTAATAAAAATCCCCCACATGGGGGGATTTTTATTTTATTAATCCAAATGATGTTATGTAATTAAATGATATTCCCATAACAAAGTTACTGCCATAAACATCAACACCACGTGCACGTGCACGACGATATTGAACATATGGCCCCATCGTCAAATCGCCCCACAAATTTGTATCAAGACGTAAAACAGCACTTAAATCACGTTCTAAATCTGTTGGCACATATTCAGAATAGCTTAAATATTCACGATAATACCCATTTGTTGACAACTTTACCCCTTCGCGAACTTGGTATTCTAAACGCCATCCCAATTCTGCAGCTAACTTACTTGTCCGCTCACCTGCGTATGTAAAATCATATTCATACACACCGGTCAAATACAAACTTTTTATAATTGCATTATCAAACAATGAAATACCAGCATTTGAACGTAAAATATTTTGTCTTGGCGCATCACCTGTTGCTTTAAATTCTGTATCATACGCACCACGCACAGTTGGACCTAATTTAAAACCAGTAAATTCCCAGCAAGCATATGATAAATCTGTCGACAAGACAATATCGTCTGCATTTTCACTGACTGTCTGTTCGCCGTTGTATGGTCTTAACTTTGTTTCGCCATATTCCATAAATAATGTATTATCCCATTGAAAACGGTCTTTTTTATACTGTAACGCTGTATCAAATATACCTTTGATAAAATCTTGACTATCTGCCTTTAATGCCGATACAGGTGAATCAGAATATTTATCCGCATTTCTTACATCTGTCTTTGACCATTCCAGACCGATACGACGTATATTCAAATCCAAAGTCGCACCATCTGCCGCAAAAGATGCCACAGGCATAATCAACAACAACAAAAACAACGATATTTTTTTCAAACCCGACCCCTTTTTTATAAAAAATTACTTCCAAATATGCAAAACACCATCTTTATCAGTATATTTCCAGCCACCATTACGAACAGCAATTGTAAATGCCCCACGCATTGATGTGGGCAACTGCAAGGTCACGATATCACCTTGAATATTTTTTGTACCCAAATCAAACTGTTCTGTATTGGCAATTTGGTTTAACTGTGCCCAATCAGGCAACTTATTTGACAATTTTACAATAACAGTAAACATATTTTGTTCTGTATTATTTGGCAACCAATGCTGTATCCCTTTTTCTTCCAACCAAACACGCACTGCATCCGCATCGATAACCATTGAAATATTTGCTGAATATGTCGTATCAGATGTCTGTTCTCCATCAATACTGGACGACAAAATCAAATTTGATAATTCGGCAATTTTAGAATTCGCAACCGCTGTTTCCAAAGACACAACATCTACATATTGCCGCAATGAATCGCGAATAATTTGTCGTGTTGCATCAGCAAAAGCAATATTTTTAGCGTTTGTTGCAGTATCACTGGTAACATTCACAGGCGCCATCCCGCGCAAATCAACCGCCATTGCGTTTGTCGCAATAATCAAAACCATAAACGCCGCAAAAAATTGCCTTACCCCGCGCATCTTACACCTTTAAAATTTTGCATTTATACCCAGACGCACACCCAATGCCTTATAGAAAGATTCAATTTCACCGCTGGCATTACATACCCAACCTGGACATTCTGATTCTATTTGCTTGATATCTTGCGCAACAGAATTATTAGCCAACATATCTTCTTCGGTTGCATATCCACCTTCTACAAATATCTGATTGTAAATATCATTATAATATTCACCATTCAAATATGTTTTTGCATCAGCATCTGATACGGTATAGTAATCATACGTCACACCAACTGACAAAGCAACATTGTCTGTCAGTGCAGTTGTCCAATTTGCCCCCAATCCCAAATGGAACGCACCGCCAATACCTGTACTATCTTCGACAGACTTAGGATGTTGCCAATCGAATCTATACGGCTGATCCCCAGTTGCTGTATATGACGGTAATCCCAACTCAACAAATGCATTAACATTATTAGTTTGGTTAATATCATATAACATATCCAATGCCAAATAAGGTCCAGACCATTCAACTTCATATTTATGACTGATACTTGGCTGACCATAATAATAATTTCCACCCATATCAATATAACCAGCAGGTACCTTGATCACGCCATCTTCATCACGCACCAAATACGCAGAATCTGTAATTGTAACTTTACCGGCTGAATCAACAGAAAAATCATACCAACCAATCAGCGGATCGCATTGTAATTCATCAGAACCTTCGACCATATAACAACTGTTACCACTATCAAAGCTTTCCATTGACAACCCATGATTATTATGCGTTTCCAATGTGTACTTTAAATAGCGCCACCCAACAGATGGTGTGACTTTCAATTTTCCCAATGTCATAAAATCTTTCAGACCAACACCTGCATTAAATCCCATCATTGAACCATCTTTGCTGGTACCGATTGAAAAGGCACGTCCAATTTGATTTCCAACGACATTACCACTTTCATCAACCAGTTCTGCAATAAAGTAACCACCATTTGTAATATCGTCGTCAACCATTGTAGATTCACCGGCCTGCATACCATATTGGAAGCCGGCATTAACAGAAACTTTTGTTTTATTACCAAAGACATAACCAGCATTAACATCAAACACATTCCAATCAATATTATCGTAATGTAATATTGATTCTGAATTTTTCATTTCAAACTGCCACATACCTGTTTGACGTGAAAAGCCAGCCCCCAACGAAAAGCCATTTTTAGATACATCGGCAATATTATTTTGCTGTTTTGACTGTTGCGCACTTCTATTTTGCATGGACACATTGCCGCGATTTACGGTTGAATATCCAGCCTTTGCATATCCGTTACGCGAATAATTTGACATACCTTGTTGTGAATAATAATTATTTGTACGTTGCGCATATGGTTGTTGTGAATATCTGGCCTGAGGCGACTGATACCCGCCTGTATAATAAGTTCCCGCAGCATTTGCAATTACCGGCAGCAGCGCAAAAATCGAACAATTAAAGAATAATCTAGATAATGTTTTCATAATATCACCTTTCCATAAGCAAAATCATTTTATCATAAAAAAGGTTGAAAAACAAATACCAACTTGCAAGAATATAAAAATAATACGCGACCATGGCGGAACTGGTAGACGCACAGCACTAAGGATGCTGTGGGGCAACCCGTGGGGGTTCGATTCCCCCTGGTCGCACCATTTTTACATCCACCCCACTACCCACTACCCACTAACCACTAAATATATTTTCCACTTGCCCAGTTTTTTATAAATTTGCTAAGATTCCAAACATAGGATGAAGGGATTAAAACTGCTTTTTGCTGTACTGCTTGTACCGCTTGCTTTTCAAGCGGCATTTGCGAACGACGAAATCGACACATCACGTGCCGCAACGACACGTCGTGATGCAACAAATACAGTTTCTGCGAATCGTCAAAAAAGCAATCCCTCGGACCAAAAAACAGCTGTTCAGTCATCCCTTCCTGTATCCAGAACAGTAAATATTGGCGCATCCGAAAAATCTACACAATCCCGCGAACGCAGCACGACCAAGCAGATATCCAACAGAACTGCTGGTAATGTTGTAAATCGTGCTGGCACAACAGCGGCACAGAACAAATCTGTATCTGCCCGCACCGCCAACAATACACAGCAACGTGCACAACAAAAATCTGCTGCATCCCGCATTATGACACGTACCGCCACCCCACAACAGGCGGCAAAGTCACGTTCTGGGATTGTTTCTCGTGCTGCAACATTGAATCGTGCGGGCACGACCACCACATCACGTTCACGCAGTGCAACCACCGCCCGTTCTGCATCAACACCGATTGCAACAATTGACACAATACAGTCACGTAATTTTTCTGCATGTCGTGATGTATTTTATGAATGCATGGACGAATTCTGTGCGAACAAGGACAGCACATTAAAACGCTGCGCATGTTCTGCACGCGTTCACGATTTTGACAAAACCAAGGAACAGCTATCTGCAGTCGAAGACAAATTATTAGATTTCAGTCAACGTCTGCTGACGGTCAGCATGGACAAAGAAGACGCGTTGGTATTGAACACTGCAACCGAAGGCGAAATTGCATACGCGGTTGACGACACCAGTAAATCCAAGAAAATGCTGGACGATATTGCCAAGAAATTGAACGCCAGCTTTGATAACAATAACTTTGACCAGAATTTGAACGCGATATCACTATCATTAAACACAGATGCCGCATTTGACAATATCGATTCGATGATGGGTGCATCCACAACAACCAAGTCTGGCACAGAATTATATCGCGCAGCCCTGCCTGTATGTCGCGAAATGGCAGCCGAGATATGTTCTGGTGATGATTTAGATATCGCAGAAAGCAGCTATCAAATGGCAATCGCCCAAGATTGCAACACTGTTGCCAAATCTTACGAAACACAAAACGATCAGGCACGCGCAAAAATCAAAGAAAGCAGCGCACTGCTTGATATGTCCCGCCTAAACGTTCACCAAGAACGCAATTCTGATGACATATTGACATGTAAATCCAAGATGCTGGAGATGTTAACAGACACAACTGTCTGCGGTACAGATATGTCAAAATGCTTGGATTATACAGGTCAATATATTGATCCAACCACTGGTCAGGCATTTTTAACAACGAATTTGGCAGAATTGGGCAATTTGTTGCAACGTCCTGATGCAGACAGCACATGGACCAAAACGACCACAAACAGAGAATTCGTGCTGTTTTTACAATCTAAAAAAGTATATCTAGAACCTGCGATGGAAAGCTGTCAGGACATATCTACATTTGTCTGGGATGCATTTATCGAAGATGCGCTGGCCCAAATCAAATTGGCCCAAGACGCCAAATTGGAACAGGCACACCAATCATGTACAACATTGATGACCCAGTGTTTAGATGCCGCCAACAAAACAATCACTGATTTTGATGCGCGCGCACTATCAATTTTTGGTGTCAAGGCAGACGTTACTGTTAATGCCATGTGTGCGGACATACGAAACACTTGTGTTGCATTAACGAACGCAATTGGCAGCACCACAGACAGCGAAGGCAACGAAGTGAACGAATGGGAACAAGGTATAACAGAAATCACTGCTGATAAAACATATGCGACAATATTGTCCACCTGTCGCGAGGTTGGCAAGAACTGTATCATCCAGGCATGTACAGATATTTCTGGGAACTTTGGTTTGTGCACAAACATTGACACATCGATTAACCGTAAATCTATTGTAAGTCGTCGCGCCTGCTGGGCCGAAGTTGAACAATGTATTCGCGATGCAGGCGAAGAAGCAGTCACGCAAATCATGACACAACAAAAACGTATCAACGAAACAGATGACAAGACCTATCAAGACAACCTTCTGTATTCTGATGTTTCATATAACGCAAAATGTAATGACACAACACTGAACAACAAGATTTACAGAGCCTTTCATGAATGGCCAGAACCGTCAACAGGCAATTTTGATGCATACGTACACCGTTTAACTGAACAAATTTGGGGTAATTGCGAAATGTCGCCAGACACAATATTAGACAAAACCAATTGCACCAATCGCATTATCATTAACCAAGATGCGGGTGACAATGAAACACTATTATCATGGTTTGCACGTAACACAAACACCACAGATGCAAATGACAGTTGTCGTGATACATTGTGCGGATTTGGCATGGAAATTTATGGTGGCGAATGTGTACCTGTAGGAGAATTTACAAATCCTGATATGTTATATTGCCCAAGCAATACCAACGAATACACACAAATCAACGATGGCGCGAACACTAACTGTTGCAGTAAAAAATATGATGTTAATGCAGAAGTAATTAAAAATTCTGCGGACCAAACAATTTGCTGTGTTGATGGCGCAACAGAAAAGCCAGAACAGTACAGCGATTATGCAGCTGCCGAGGGCAAAAAACTTACCGAATCAAACTTGATATCAATATGCAAACCAAATGAAGATATTACCGGCACAAAGGCAAAATTAGCATTTAGCACCAGCACTGCCGATTATTACTGTGTCAGTGGCGATGGCGAAATAAAAAACTCAACTGGCACATTAGAATGCACCAATGGTGTTTGGACTGTCGTTGATCGTGACAAACAAACATACTCGACCCCAACAGCTGGCAATGACGATATCCCTGTACAGAACTTCTTTTATGGCACAACAGAAGCGATTGATGATATCTCGTCTGGCGGCGCCATGATTGGTACACCAAACGAAGAGACACATAAAAAACCTGACACAACACCTGAATAGGTTATAATCCCTGTTTACATAACTATATTAATACTACTATTTATTCGTCTTTGAATAATCTGATTGGGTCAACTGCGTTGTTACCGCGGCGTACTTCCAGATACATTTCTGGCTTGTCCTGGTTCATACGTCCAATTGGTTCACCTGCCAAAACTTCTTGTCCCAATGCAACATCAATATTGCCCAGATTTGTCATAACTGTATTATAACCATTTTTATGCGACATAATAACAACACGACCAAATCCACGAAAGCTGTCTGCAAATTTAACAACACCATCTGCCGGTGCCAAAACCAACGCATCACCACGTGTACGAATACGCCAACCATCTGACTTTAACCCCAGCGCTGTTCTTTCGCCAAAACGCACAACAACACGCCCACGCACAGGCAAATTTAATTTACGCTTGGAAAATCTGGCATCAGATGACATTTCAGAACTGCCCACACCCGCAGATAATTCAGATATATTTTTTGCACGTGCAGACAAATCACGCAACTTTTTCTGTAATTCTGACTGCTGATTTTTTAGCTTTTCATTCTGGGCGCTGCGTGTGCGCAATAATTTATCCAATTCTTTCTTTTCACGACTGTATCGTTTTGCTGTCCTGTCCAGTTTTTCTTTTTCAACAGCACGCGCATCGCGCACCTGTTCCAATTCCTGAATTTGTGATTGTGCGTGCGCAATTTGTTCATTTAATTTATCTGCTGCCCCAGATAACACCGCAGACATCAACACATAATCGCGCATATTTTCAGAATCAAAGCTGGGGTGCGATGCAACAAACAATATACTGGCCGCAGAATCAGCAACAATCGCTTGGTGTTTCTGCATATCTTTTGTCATTTTTTCCAGTTTTGCATCCAGTTCTGCGATTTTCTTGGACATTTCTGTACGTTTATCTTCCAGCGAGCTAACCTTGTCCGCAGCACGAACCAATTCTTTTTTTGTCTTGGAAATTTCCTTGTCAGAATTTTTTACCTGTTGTTCCAACTTTTTATTCTGTTGTTCCGTCTGCTTAATCTGGGCATTTATTTTTGACAGTTCACTGGCCCCATACACAGGGCCACCAATCACACACAACAAAGATAAAACAGAAACAATTCGCTTCATTTTCCCATAACTTCTCAATCAGTTTTGATGATAACACGCAAATTCACAACTTTCAAGAACCGCCTGTTATCCCAACACATCTATCTGTGAAATAACATTTGTGATTTTATCTGCCTGATCTGATGTAAAGCGCCCCAAAACCCAGTCCGCTGGATCAATCTTGGATTCATAATCACGTGGATGCCCAACACCAATTCTGATACGCCTATATTCCCGCCCAACATTGGCATCAATTGATTTAATACCGTTGTGCCCTGCACTGCCACCACCAATTTTTTTGCGGCAATCACCAACAGAAACATCCATATCATCGTGGATTACAATTAAATTTTCCAACGGTACTTTGTAAAACGTCATTAACGCCAATACCGCAACACCGCTATTATTCATAAATGTCTGCGGCTTTGCCAAAATTGCGCGCACACCATCAATTTCGATTCGTGTTGTTAATGCGTTCTTTTCACTTTTCCAAGATGCATCTGTCCCAGCCAACGCATCCAGCGCCATAAAACCAACATTATGCCGCGTCATCATATATTCTGGGCCTGGATTGCCCAAGCCAACAATTAACACAGGTTTATTTTCTTGCATATTAAACACCCTTTTCCTATTATAATATCATAGAAAGGAGAAAACATGAAAACAAAAACACTTGGTTTTTTAACAACTGCTGCAATTATGTTAACAACAGGCGCAGCAAATGCAAATCTCTTGTTTGATATTTATGCTGGTGGCACATACGGCATCGGCGGTTATACATTAATGGCAGATGAAAATAAATCGCATTCTGCACAATCATACGGCGCTGTTTTGGGTATTGATATCCCAATGTTCCGTTTAGAAGCTGAATATAACTATACAGACACAGACTATATAACATTAAATGCAGGTTTGGTAAATGCATACTTTAAATTGCCCACCCCTGTATTAAAGCCATATTTTGGTGCAGGTGTCGGAACAACTTTTTCCAGCAAATATGAACCAACAAAAAATATCAGCATTGATATTGACGACACCATCATATATCAAGGTATGTTGGGGGTAACATTGGATATACCAGCAGTTCCATTTAATATTGACCTGGAAGGCCGCGTATTATACGCATCAGACCTGTTCGAAGTAGCAACAGAAAAATACGACCTGTTGCAATACGAAGGTCGCGTAAAACTGCGTTATGTGTTCTAAATCTTGGGGGGCGCAACGCCCCCTAAATTAAAAATCAAAAGGAACAAATCATATGCTGACACTGATTGATGGAAATTCACTGTTATTTCGTGCCTATTACGGGGTTCACAGTCGCCTGACCCGAACAGATGGCACACCAATTGGTGCTGTTTATGGTTTTATAAATATGATTTTGCCACTGCTGTCTGTGGCAAAACCAGACGATTCGTTTGTATGTATATTTGATGCATCGCGTATATCTTTTCGCCAAGATATCTATCCGCAATATAAAATGAACCGTTCTGAAACACCTGCTGATTTGACTATGCAGGGCGAAATACTGCAAAGTGGATTACAAAAACTTGGCATACCTGTATTATGTGTCCCAGGGGTCGAAGCAGACGATGTAATCGCAACACTGGCGCGCAACAATTGTAATATGCACAATGCAACACGCATAATCACCAGCGACAAAGACCTGATGCAGCTGGTATCAGATTGTATTTTTCTGTATGACACAATGAAAAATCTGGAAATCCGCAAACCCCAGGTTTTGGAAAAATTTGGCGTACCCCCAGATAAAGTTGTCGATGTCCAATCATTAATGGGTGATTCTTCTGATAATGTCCCAGGTGTACCTGGCATCGGACCAAAAAAAGCATCAGAACTGATAAATCAATTCGGATCATTGGATAATTTGTATAATAATCTGTCAGATGTAAAAAATGACAGAATACGCACACTGTTATCCGATAACCGCGAATTGGCATATATTTCAAAAAAATTAGTCGCATTAAAAGACGATGTAAATTTAAACGGTCTGAAAATAACACCTTTTGTGTTCAATAAAACTGGTGCATTGGAATTCGTCAGAAATACAGTTGAAAGCAAATCTTTGTTTGAAAAAATAAGCAAAACATTTCCCGAAAACACACATGACACACCTGACCAAGATTTTGTTTTTGTGGGTAACGCTTGCCAAATTGATACGGCAACACACACCAGTACAGATTCAGAAAACACACAAATTGAATTTAAATACAAAGCAATAAAAAACCTTGCTGAACTGGAAAAATTTATATCTAAAATAGATGACATTTTAGCAATAGATACAGAAACCACAGGTCTGAATTCAATCACAGACAAACTGGTTGGAATATCATTGGCAACATCTGCAAATAATGGTGTTTATATCCCAATCCGACACAAGACAGGCACAATTAACTTGTTTGGTGATGATAATCTGTCACCAAATCAATTAAGTATTTCTGATATATATAAAACACTGATGCCAATATTATCGGACAATAAAATCTTAAAAATTGGCCACAATTTGAAATATGATTTACACATCTTGGCAAATGAAGGCTGGGACATATCAAAAATCGCACCAATTGATGATACAATGCTGATATCTTATATCTTGCATGGCACAACACATGGTCATGGCTTGGATGAGCTGGCATTAAAATACCTTGGGCATTCAACAATAAAATTCACTTCCCTGTTCCCAGCGCGCACAAAAAGTGACGATATGCACTTTGATACATTGCCAATTGAAACAGCAACAAAATATGCCACCGAAGATGCATGTATTTCATTTGCACTGTACGAAAAAATGCACCCAGAATTAATTCAAAATGAAAAACTGAACATTTTATATCAGACATGCGATTTGCCATTAATGCCAGTGTTATTAAAAATGGAACGCATCGGTGTTATGGCAGACAAACAAAGATTGAATCAGTTGTCTGGTGTATTCCATCAACAATTACAAAAACTGGAATCAGAAATTTGGGAACTGGCTGGACACGAATTTAATATCGCCAGCCCAAAACAACTTGGGGTTGTATTGTTCGATGAATTACAACTGACTGCAAATAAAAAGCGCTCAACAGACGCAGAATCTTTAAATGAATTGATTGACGCACATCCTATCATTGACAAGATATTATCGTGGCGATCTATTGCAAAGCTGGCAGGCACATACGCAGATGCATTACCACAACAAATCGCAACTGATGGACGCATTCATACAACATATTTACAAACCAGCACAAATACAGGTCGCCTGTCCAGTCGTGAACCGAACCTGCAAAACATTCCAACAAAAACAGAACTGGGCGAAGAAATCAGGAAATGCTTTATCGCATCACCCGGGAATGTATTAATATCAGTTGACTATTCACAAATACAACTGCGCCTGTTGGCAGATATTGCAAATATCACGACATTCAAAGAAACATTTAATAACGGTGAAGACATTCACAATCAAACCGCCAGAAAGATATTTAATATACCACATGACCAACCTGTTCCAAAAGAAATGCGTCGTGCAGCCAAGACTGTAAACTTTTCTATTATCTATGGTATATCTTCGTTTGGTCTGGCAGGACAACTGGGAATCAATCGAACAGATGCACAGAACATTATAAATTCATATATGGCAGGTCTGCCAGAAATCAAAGAATATATTGACAAGACAAAAGAATTCGCACTGGAAAATGCATGTGTTTACACCCCATGGGGACGTAAAATAGAATTACCCGAAGCGCGCAATCCACGCCTGCGTGCATATGCAATGCGCGCTGCAATAAATGCACCAATCCAAGGATTCGAAGCAGACTTGATGCGTCGCGCTATGGTTGAAATTGATAAAAATATTATGCAACCAAATTCGGATAAAATTCGTATGATTATGCAAGTTCACGATGAAATGGTATTTGAATGTAACTTTGCATACGCAGACCAGTTTGCTGCAAAAATCAAATCTGCAATGGAAAATATTGTAAAATTATCTGTACCACTGGTCGCAGAATATACAATTGATACCAAATGGGGCAAATAAAAATCCCCCAAATCGGGGGATTTTTTACGATATTCTGCGACGTAACGCGCCAAACAGCGCAAACCCCAACAGTAATACCATTATGAATATAAATATAAAATTCGCGACCTGTTCGTATTCTGCAAACGGCAATTGTACATTCATACCATAATATCCAACAATCACAGTTGGCACGACCAAGATAATATTCCACATTGTCAGTCGATTAATATTGGTATTTGAATCCATATTAATAACGCTTTCAAATGTTTCCTTAATCGATTTCAACATTTTACTATACGATGTCACAACTTCGGTCGCCTGTGCCAGCTCAATCCTTGTATCTTCGGCCAATTCTTCGGCTTCATCAGTCTTAACGAAACCACGAATTTTTTCCAGCTTATCCAGCACAGCCACATTTCCTTTTATGGCGGCCATATATAACGTATAACTGTTTTCAACGTCCAGCAAATCCATCAATTCTTGTTTGCGAATGCGTTCTTGTAACATACGTTTAGATGCCAAAACACGCTTGTTCAATTCCTTTAACATACGCAGGTACGATTCCGCAATATAATACATAATATTCAGAATAAATTCTTCACGTGAAGTCTTTTCAGACTTTTTAATTTTATCCAACAAATCGCATCTTTTACGACACACCGTTATCACACGATTAGCCGAAAAAATAATCGACAACGGTTCTGTATGCCACATTGTATAGTTTTCACGATTAATAATTGGGAAACGAACGATTATAACCTTGTAATCATCCTCTACTTCTAATCTTGGCTGTTCATCAGGATCCAAAATATCAGAAATTGTATCTTCATCAATCTTGTATTCTGTCTGCAGTTTTTCAAAATCTTCGTGATCTGGGTTTCCAACGTTCACCCAAGAGAATGTTTTTAATTTTTCTGTCACAAACATAGACACTCTCCTTGTTGTTTTGTTGTTGGGAATAATAAATTAATTTTTTTTCAAAATCAAACTTTTTATGGGAATAGAAAACTATATTTTCACGCCCTGCCCCATGATAAAATCATCATATAAAAACTAAAAGGATTTCCACCATGGCAAGGCATTTCAAAACCAATACAAATTCATTTACAATTGCACATTATATATTACTATTTTTGGTTATTGGATTATGCATTTGCATTGTTGCATGGATTATGATTGTCCGCCATAATAACAACCCAACAAACAACGTAACACCGACTATTACACACATAAATAACGCATCACCATGCGTACAGCGTACAATCAATACAGTTGAACAAATGTGGCGATATGACCCAAAATCAGTTCCACAGAAATACTGGAATATTGCGATTGAATATTTGAATGAACCGATATCTGCACGCACATACGGCCTGTGTCAAGATGTTGCATTTGTATGCCACACCGGTCAAATCAGACGTGAATGCGACCCCTGCGCGGTACCATCAGCCCGCGCAATTGCAAAACAGCAACAAATTGCAGATATGATAACAATGAATTGTTCAGAAAAATAAAACACCGCCCACTGTGGCGGGTTACACACAGATTTATTTATACATAATACCTTTAAATTCATCTGACATATAAAAATCTAATAAAGAAGGCCGTGATTTAGGAATGATACGCTGGTCACTACACTCACCTTCATAAATCAGATCTTCTCCTTGTTTATTAAACTTACCCTGACATGACACAGTACATCTATATGCTGTATTATAAAATCTGTTTAGTATACATTTATACATATCTGTATCTTCCGAATAAGAACAAGTAGCAACACTATCTGTCGCCTTTATTTTTACTGGTGTTACTGAACTATAATCCATTTCTGGCGTATCCTTACCTGCTTGACATAATGATGGCGTACGTTGAAACATTTGCCATACCACAGTCGTTATAGGTAAATTTAACGAACCATATACTTGATAATCTGCTGCAGATTGTTCATTAACTTTTTTTATATGATTTTCATATGCTTCTAAATACAAACTTTTGCATTTTACTTTTTTTATATTTATAGCAACACAAGTATAGTACAATTCAAATACCGATGCAGACATGTCTATTTGATTGCTATTGTGAAATTTTTTGCCGTTTTGACTTATATAATATTCATCCGTAAGGTTTGTCCTGTATGCTTTTAAAAAAGCTTCTTGCTCTTGATTTACAAAATCAGATTTTTTCATTATCTGTTCAAGTTCTTCATCTGTCCAAATAACATGTTGTTTAAACTCATAATTTTCATCATTATCACAATTATGATTCCATGCAACAAAATTACCATCTACGTACATATTAGAACTTTCTACAAAGTGTTCTACAGCAGTATCTCCTTTTAGTGTTCGTTCAGATGCATCAGAAACACCTGTAAATAAAATAACAAATAAAAAACACAATAAAATCTTCATTATCCCCCCAGCGCCAACAAAAAACCGCCAAGAAATCAGCGGTCAGGGAGTTCTCAAATCACTTTATCATTGATTCTGTGGCTTTCCGGTTTCCCGTTTTTTATAACCAACAGCTCCCCAACCACAAATAGTGTCGGGGATGTTAACGATACAAAAAGCACCGACAACATCAGTTTTACGATGCTTTCGCACCGGATAAAGTAGGCTTGAGATAGCCCCGAATCCAACTTCTTGAATTCACCAGTAATTATAACACAAGAACCTAAAAAAGACAAACAAAAACCGCCTTTCGTGGCGGTTTTGAATTTTTATGGTCGGGGTGACGGGATTGTAATTCCCACCACTTGGTGGCGGGCCCCTTTCGCCTGCGGCTCGAACCTGACAACTACGTTGTTATGTATCGAACCGTTAAACCCACTGATAAAAATTAAAATCGGCACACGGCCGATTTGAATTTTTATGGTCGGGGTGACGGGATTCGAACCTGCGACCCCTTGCACCCCATGCAAGTACTCTACCAGGCTGAGCTACACCCCGACTGCACACGAATATTATTATGTACAACCACAAAACACAAATACTTTTTTGGGAAAAGACGCGTATTGTTCATTCGCTGCCATATTTGTATATTATAATATGTCCGGACATAAATAAACAAAACAACAAAAAAGGAAAAGAAATGTCAAAATCTCAAAGCAAAACTTGTGGCTGTAAAAATTGTTCTGGTATGTATGAAAATAAAGAGTGCAAGAAAGATAAAAAGCCACATTGCGACAAGTAAAAGCACCGCCCAAACGGGCGGTTTTATTGATATGAATTTTATGCTTGCACGAATCGGATAAATATTACTAGTATGCCATATCAACAAACATCACACAGGGGGAAAAAGTGATTATCGGCATCGGAATCGATTTAGTTGAATGTAACCGTTTCTTGGACTGGTCTGCATTTAAAAAACAGCGTATTTTTACCAAAAAAGAACTGGAATACGCAGATAACGACAACGCAAATTCTGAAAAGCATTTGGCAAACTTTTGGGCTGCTCGTGAAGCTTTCTTGAAAGCAATCGGCACAGGCTTTGGCGATGATATTGCATTTTCTGATGTGTCTGTTGTACATAATGACAATGGCCGCCCAGAATTATTAATTTCTGGTGGTGCAAAATCTGCATTAAAGGCATTGGCTGGTGGTGACGTAAACATTCATTTATCAATCACAGACCAAAGTGATTATTGCGCTGCGATGGTTGTAATTGAAACAAAATAAAAAAGACAAAAGAAATAATTCCACCACCAAACACTGGTCACTAAAAAATCCCGCAAATGCGGGATTTTTTAACTATCATCTTCTTCAATATCTTCATCGTCATCCGATTCGACTGCATTTAAATCAATTTCTTTTGGAATTCCCAAAATATCTTCGATTTTATCAGATGCAGCATCTAAATCAATCTTATGTAAAACAGCAAATTCCTGAGCCATACGTTCCAATGCACGTAAATATAACTGACGCGCAGAAAAAGTCATCGTATCTGCGGCGCTACGTCTTTGCAGATCACGAACAACCTCAGCCAATTTCATTGGGTCACCAGAATTAATATTTTCTTCATACTGTGCCGCACGACGCGCCCAAATCATACGCTTTGCACCGGCACGTCCCTTGGCCGAAGCGATTGCTTCATCCATTTTTTTCATGCTGGTCAACGGGCGCAACCCAGAAATTTCCGCACGTTCCAGCGGAACACGCAATGTCATATGATTACGTTCAAAGTCAATCACCATCATTTTTATCTTTTGACCAGCAATTGTTTGTTCTTCGATACGCAACAATTTACCAACACCTTGGGTTGGATAAACCACATACTGTCCTGTCTTAAAATCTAACTTTTTACTTGGCATAATATAGTACCTTTTTACGGTTGCCATCCTCTCTGTCCCAGACATTATACCACAAAAAAAAACAAAAACAAATAAATGACTGAAAAAAAATCCCTTTGGTTAACCAAAGGGACAGATTTACATATTTATACGTCGCATAGATCCGGTTCTGCGCACAGCAGATTCACGCGAAACACCATTTGCCCCATCTGCACTTACACAAACCCATTCATTATCCTGTAATATAGCGACCAAGCCAGCCTCACATTTTGGCTTTTCCAAACGCCATGCAAAACAACTGCCTTTTTTATAAGATTCATATGTTGCATTATCATCGCCATTTCTGGTATATGCGCCATATTTTGGATTCCATTCACCATGCGCTTCGCCGGCACACCATCTGCGTTCACCCCAGCATTCGACACAGTTTTTATCGTTATCGCACATCTTGACGGTGTCCAAAGACATAATATATCCACTGTTTGCCTTATTATCACTGCCCATTTCAGTACCAGCTTCCAAGTCAAAACACCATAATCTTTGACACTCTGCCACCTTAACCTTGTCCAGTTTTTGACTAGTTTCCGCCAAAACATAACCTGCACCACAAGACAATTCAGCCGCGTTTGCAACACAAACACCAGCCAGCGCTATCAATAAAGAAGCAAATATTTTTCCTTTCATACCAATAATTATACACTATTTTATACTTTTCCACAATACAAAAAAATCCCCATGTGGGGATTTTTTTACTGTCCTAATCCTGCCGGACTGAAACGCCCGATATTATTAAATAATTCTTCAATTGCATTCAATTCAATGGCTGCTGGAATTGGTGTTTCTCCATCTGCTATTTCTATATCCGGTAAATCAACATCATGTAAAATCTGCGTTTTTAAAACACGATTTCCACGCACCCAAACCAACAATACTGTTTCATTTGTAAATGTTGGCGCCAATGGCCCACGATAGTTTTCATCTGCGCCATAATATACCCAAACATCGTCACCATAAACAGTTTTAACCTGTGGCGCACCAATTGCATCAACCAGCGCTGTTGTTGTCTTTATATTTACCAACTTACTTTCCAAATTTTCTGGAAACACATACCCACGATGCTTGGTTTGAAAAGTACACGCGGATAAAATAACTGCAAATATCAGCAATATTTTTTTCATATTAACCTTCCCCGTTTTCTTTGACATTTGGTTTATTCAACATTGCAAATTGCGCAATATGTTTTTTTAATTCACTTTTATACGCATTATTTGCCTTGGCCAAATCAACCAACTTGTTAAATTGTGGATTTGCAGCACGTGCCGCACCAAATCTTGATTCTGTCTTTAAAAACTCTTCCAACGGCGCAGGATTATCAACACTTGAATCCATTGTTAACGGATTATGCCCCTCATCAATCAATCGTGGGTCAAATCTGAACAATGGCCACGCACCCGTCTGCACCATTTGCATTTGATGTTCTGGCCCATTTTGCAGCGCAAACCCATGTGCAATACATGGTGCATACGCCAATATAATCGACGGTCCATTGAAAGATGCCGCTTCGCGGAACGCGCGAATCGCCTGTGCTTGATTTGCCCCCATTGCAATCTGTGCGACATAGGCACCACTCATCATCGCAATCATACCCAAATCTTTTTTAGCGCTATTTTTACCACCGATTGCAAATTTCATACTGGCACCAAACGGTGTAGATTTAGACTGTTGTCCACCAGTATTTGAATAACCTTCGGTATCCAAAACTAATATATTTACATTTTCACCACTGTGTAATATATGGTCAACACCACCGTATCCAATGTCATACGCCCATCCATCACCACCGATAATCCAAACAGACTTGTCAACAATTTCACCGACTAAACTTTCGGCCAGACGCGCCCTGTCACCATCGATATTTGCCAGCTGTTTACGCAAATTAGATTCTATTTCACGTTGTTTTTGCGTATCAAACTCGTCAAACATCTGTTCAACATTTCCGATACCCAATTCAAACAACAAAGCCTTTAAGTTTTCACGCTTTTGATTTAACGCCAAACGCATTCCCAGGCCATATTCTGCATTATCTTCGAACAATGAATTAGACCACGCAGGTCCACGACCATTTGCATCACATGTCCATGGTGTTGTTGGCAAATTAGCACCATATATAGATGAACAACCTGTCGCATTTGCAACCACCATTTTATCCCCGAACAAGTGTGACAACATCCTAACATATGGCGTTTCACCACATCCTGCACATGCACCTGGGAATTCAAAATAATGTGGCAACAATTCAACATGTTTTGGAATATTTAAATTCAATTTGCTGCGTTCAATATTCGGTATTTGTTCCGCTGCATTAAATGCTGCTTGTTGTTCCGTCATAACATCTTTTGCAGGCACCATTGACAAGGCACCTGACGGACAATGCTTTACACATATATTGCAACCAGTACAATCAGCAGACGAAATATTGATTGTAAAGTACATATTTGGCCCTAATTCAGGTGTTTTCATTGGTACAACTTTGACACCTTTGCTGCGTGCATCTTCTGCCTGTTGTTCTGTCATTGCCTTGATACGAATAACTGCATGCGGACACAACATCGCACATTTTCCACATTGGATACACTTATCTATATCAACAGATGCAACCTTGTCTGATATTGCACGTTTTTCATATTTAGATGTTCCCACAGGGTATTGCCCACCACCAAATTCACCATCAATACGAAAACGCGAAACAGGAATTGCATCACCACGTTGTGCTGCAATTTCACCCAATGTCCCCGCAATTTCTGATGGGGTATCTAACGTCATCGCAGGCACAAAATCAGGTGCAAACCCAGATACCGAAGAAGGCAATTGATAATGCTGTAAATATTCAGACGCCTTGTCCACAGCAGCCCAGTTAGCCGCCACAACATCCATACCTTTTTTCTTATATGTCTTTTCAATTGCAACCTTGGCACTGTCTGCCGCAACTTGGGGATCAATAACCTGGGTTAAATTAAAGAAATTCAACATAATAAATGTGTTAATACGATTACCCAACCCCAATTCTGATGCAGCACGATTCGCATCCAAGAAATATACATTTGCACGCATACGAATAAGATGTTCTTGGGTATCACGTGGCAAGTTCGCAAATGCAATATCAGGTGCCAATGATGTATTAATCATCACCGTTCCACCGGAACGCAAACCGCGAAACACATCAAATCTTTGTGCAATCATAAAGTTCGAAACACTAATAAAATCTGCGACTTCAACTAAATATTGACTTTTTATTGGTTCGTCAGAAAAACGAATATGTGATGCGGTCAGCCCACCCGACTTCTTGGAATCATACACAGCATAAGATTGTGGGTACAGTTCTGAATTCTCACCCACAATTTTTACAATATTTTTAACCGCACCAACGGTACCATCACTGCCGATACCATATAATATAGCGGTTTTAAAGTTAGGCGCTTCGACAGAAAAAGCCATATCTGTTTTTAATGACAATCCACTTAAATCATCATCAATACCAACAGTAAAATTATGATGAATTGTCCCGCGCATCAGATTTTCATATACAGCCTTGACATCACGCGGTTTAAATTCTTTGGAGCCTAATCCATATCGCCCACCAAACACTTCTATACCAGCCCCAACAACAGATTTAACATCTTGATATAAAGGCTCACCAATACTTCCTGGTTCTTTGGTTCTGTCTAATACCGCAATACGTTTTACAGTATGTGGCAATATGTTACGGAACGCATCAACAGGGAAAGGACGATACAAATGAATTTTAACCAACCCCAACCCACTTGGTAAATATGGTAATGTTTCTTCGATTGTATCAACCGCACTGCCCATTGCAACAATAACATTTTCTGCATTTTTATCACCAACATATTCAACCAAACCATACTTACGTCCAGTAAGCGCAGCAAATTCATCCATACAATTCTGTACAATTTCTGGTGTTTTTTCGTACAGCGGGTTGGCCGCTTCGCGCCCCTGAAAGAACACATCTGGATTTTGCGCGGTTCCACGAATTGTTGGCCTGTCCGGGGTCATACCACGCGCACGATTTTCCAGCACCAAATCATCTGGCATCATTTTCTTTAATACTTCATCATCGATACGTATCAATCTTGATTCTTCGTGACTGGTGCGAAATCCATCAAAAAAGTGCAAAAATGGTACACGACTGCGAATTGTAGCCGCATGCGCAATCGCAGCCATATCATGCGCCTGTTGCACATTATGAGAAGACAACATTGCAAACCCAGTTCCACGCACAGACATAACATCACTGTGGTCACCAAAAATAGACAATGCATGCGTGGCCAACGCACGTGCTGCAACATGCATAACAAACGGCGTCTGTTCACCTGCAATTTTATACATATTTGGAATCATTAACAGCAATCCTTGGGATGCAGTAAATGTTGTTGCCAACGCACCCATCTGCAACGCACCATGCATTGCGCCTGCGGCCCCTGCTTCGGACTGCATTTCAATTATCTGTGGAATCGCACCCCAAATATTCTTTTTATGCTGAAAAGACCATTCATCTGCAAGTTCACCCATCGTACTGCTTGGTGTAATTGGATAAATTGCCGCAAAATCAACACATCTGTACGCGACATCAGCTGCTGCCCAGTTTCCATCAACAATTAATTTAGACATATCTTTTCTTTCCTTTGAATATTAGTTACTCTTCAACAACATCTGTTGAGACAAAATCATCCACAATCACAGGCATTCTGCTGTTTAACTTACCCATTGCGATAACCATATCTATTGCACGTTGCAACTGATAATCTTGGGCATCTTTTTCTTCATCGGTCAGTTCTTCATTATCATCTTCCGACTTTTTATCAGATTTTTTCTTGGCCTGTTCATTTTTCAGTGCGTTTTTAAAGGATGCTTCGGAATACATACTTTCCTTTTTTTCCAACACTTCTAATTTTGACTGTAAAACTTCTATGTCTGGTGTAATACCTTCGTTCTGAATAGAACGTCCAGACGGTGTATAATAACGCGCAATTGTAATATGAATTGCTGTACCATCCCCCAATGGTTTCTGTTGTTGTACACTGCCCTTACCAAAAGATTGTGACCCCATAACCAATCCACGACCATTATCTTGAATTGCCCCTGCAACAATTTCAGATGCAGACGCAGAACCGTGATTAATTAATACCACCACAGGCTTTCCGTTTGCCAAATCACCAGGCTGTGCATGAACACGTTCAATATCTGTCTTTTCCTTGCCACGCGTTGAAACAATTTCCCCGGAATCCAGAAAAGCATCGGAAACATCAATTGCTGCTGTCAAATAACCACCAGGATTATTACGCACATCCAAAACATACCCAACAACATCTTTCTTTTCTAATTTATCTAATGCATCTTTTAAATCACGTGCAGTCGTTGCACCAAAATCAGAAATTCTGATATAGCCAATTTTTGGTGTATCTTCATCTTCTGGGTCTGCACCTGCCAACATTTTTTCTTCGAATTTAACAGATTTTACCTTAATAATATCGCGCTTTAAGGTCAGTGTTTTTGGTTCACCATCTTCGGAAATTACGGTCAATTTTACCTTGGTCCCAGGTCTGCCCTTCATCTTTTTAACAGCCTGATTCAATGTCAAATCAAAAACTTGTTCATCATCAATATGCGTAATATAGTCCCCTGCTTTGATGCCTGCTTTCTCGGCCGGTGTATCATCAATTGGCGATATAACACGCACCGCACCCCTGTCACTGGTAATTTGAATGCCCAAACCACCGAATTCACCGTGTGATTTATCACTAAACTCTTTAAAATCATCTGCTGACAAATAAGAAGAATGTGGATCCAACGCCCCCAGCATACCGTTCATAGCCGCTTCCAACATCTTTTTTTCATCAGCTTCTTCGACAAAGTTTTCACGCGCAACCTCAAACACCATTGCCAGTTTTTTTAGCTCTTCATAAATTTGTTCATTTGTCAGATGAACCACAGGTTCTTCTTTTTTCTTCT
The DNA here is from genome assembly GCA_045631065.1 of Candidatus Enterousia sp. Lineage (GTDB taxonomy): Bacteria > Pseudomonadota > Alphaproteobacteria > Rs-D84 > Rs-D84 > Enterousia. The sequence goes on from JAZQUA010000069.1 coordinate 26,879, forward strand.
TTGACGCAGCATCTGCAACAAACGGTGTGAACAAAGCAATTAAAACCAATAACTTCTTAAACATTTACCAATCCTTTCAATTTTGTATGCCCCAGCATAGAACAAATTCGCCCCACATTCAACACGATTTTTATATAAAAATAAAAAGCAAAAAAAATATTGACAAATTTAAAATAGGTATTACATTATTATAACAAACAAATAGAGGTAACCAATTGACAAAATACCCTAAACTTAGAACAAAGATAGAATCTAATCGTGCCATCATTACTGAAAAGTTATCTGGCACAGCTTCTGTCAAGCGCTTAAATAATGTCAACTGGCTACGACATGAAATATCGTACACAGAGCCACGCACATTGTTCTATATTCCATTAAAAGAACAACACTATTACCTTGACTTTAATTGCATGAATAATCTTGGCAATGCTTACGATTTCATACTTAACAATATAGACAGCCAAAAACGTATTGAAGTCAGCGATATCTGTAAATTGCATAGTTTCTTATGCGAAAACACATACATTGATGGTGGCAACTTTCGCACTACGTCAAAAGTTCTAGAAATAACTGTAAATTGCGAACGTATGCATGCACCAGATTCGTATGATATACCATATTTGCTGAATATAATCGCCTACAACATGAACAATCCAACCAAAGACATTTTACATCGTGCATTTGATGCACATTACGAACTAATCGCATTACAACCATTCGATGACTATAACAAGCGCACAGCTCGTTTAGTAATGAATTGGCTACTAGTTCAAAATGGCTATCGCCCGATAGTATTCAACAGACCAAATGATAAACAAAGATACAAAACCGCAATTGCACAATATGCATCAGGAGATAAAAAATCATATTATGCATATATGTCACAATGTATGGTTCGTACACAACAAGACATTATAAAACTACTGACCAAATCCAAGACGTTATAATAAAATGATAACAGAAACAAAAAATCTTATTCACGGTCACGAGACATATATCGCTGATTTTTGCTCTGATTTTGTAATGAAGCGCCCATTACCAACATTTGGTCCGGATGCTTGTCAGACCTGGTTAACAAAACAACATCGTACCAAGCAAGCAATTGATTAAATTTATGCTGTTGATAATCCGCGCTATAATATCCCACGTATGATTTATATCAAATATGCCAAGTACGACAAATGAAAAATTCCGCAATATTATGAAATATCGTTTGATGTTTGTTTTACTGTGTCGATTTATCAAGGCATCTGATGATTTACGCACAAGTCCACAATCACCAAAAGGCTTCATAAACAACACCAATAAAATCGCCTTCATGCGAGAACAAATCGCCGCGATAAAAAATCTAGAACGTCAGTTTTCTAAGTAATAAAACACACAACAAAAATTTACAGTTTTTTTAAATTTGCTTTTTGATATAATATTGTTATCCTATCAATCGCTTTAAAAGGATTTTTATGTCAGCTCGGACAAAACGCCTGTTCAAAAAGATTATAAGTTATGCAGGCATATTCTTTTTCGCACTGGCTGCAATAATGTTGTGGTGGCAACTGCGAAATTACAGTTTATCAGATATTGCACATGCGATATTGGACATTCCACTAATTAATTTATTCTTGGCATGTATTGCATGCCTGGCTGGGTATTTGGCATTATCTTTGTATGATTACTTGGCATTACGTTATGTTGGAGGACGTGTCACATGGTGGAAATGGATGCTGGCCGGAATGCTGGGATTTGCAATCAGCAACAATGCAGGACACGCTGTGGTCAGCGGTGGCGCAATTCGATACAGATTGTACACTCGTTGGCGTATTCGTGGCTCTGACATATTAAAGATGCTGACCATATCTGGTTTCACATACTTTCTGGGCGCATCTGCAATTGTTGTTATTGGCTACTTTTTAATCCCCAGTGCTATATTTGATAATTCTGTGGGTATCAGTATGGGATTAAACACGCTGTTTATTTTCTGTACAACCATATTACTGACTTATTTTGCAGTAACGCTGATATTTCATAAAAAAAGCATCAAAATTGGCGATGTAAAATTTCAGGTACCATCAACCCAAATGGCTTTCAGTCAAACAATCTTGGGAATAACAGACAGTGTTTTGGCAGGATTGGTATTATATTTCTGTTTAATCCCATTTGTAGAGATACCTTTTACGACATTTATTGGTTTGTTTGTAATTGCCCAAACCACTGGTGTATTCAGCCAGGTTCCTGGTGGTATTGGTGTTTTTGAAAGTGTATTTATGTTGGCCCTGCCCGACACAATTGACAAAGCAAACATATTTGGTGCACTGCTGGCATACAGAATTATATATTATGTAATACCACTGATTGGTATTGGCAGTCTATTTTTCATATATGAACGCTGGTTGCGTTCACGTATGAAGCGCTGGTTGGCCGAAGCCAAAGAAAAAATTCCTGCTAAAATCAAAAATATTAAGAACGAAATAAAAATCAGAAAATAAATACCTTGCCAATTCATATATTGTCGTGTTAAAATAGCGCCTGTGTATGACATAGGATTATAAAAAGTGTTTATATTGTCACTAATTTCAATAATTTGCATGGCACTGATGGTTATCGTGGTGCTTTCCCTTGGCATGGGCATAGACGCCCCACGGGGACAGGTTATTGCTGTATCATACACTGCCAAAACAAAAGGATTATTAAATGTCAAAAAGAATATATGTGGATGCAGTCCACCCAGAAGAAACACGTGTTGTTGTTGTAGATACAGCAACTGGTCGTGTTTCTGATTTTGATGTTGAAACAACGACTAAGCCTCAGATAAAAGGAAATATCTATCTGGCCAAGGTTATACGTGTTGAACCATCATTACAGGCTGCATTTGTTGATTATGGGACTGGGAAAAATGGTTTTTTACCATTTTCTGAAATTCACCCAGATTATTATCAAGTAACCCCAGAACAAAAGAAAAAGTTGCTGGAACTGGCACACGCAAACATCGTTGACGACGATGACGATCCAAATGACGAAGAAGACGAAGTCGCTGAATACGATGATCACAGTGCTGGCGAAGATAATAATGAATTTGTAAAACGTGCACGCGAATTTAAAATTCAAGACGTTATTAAACCAAAACAAATCTTGTTAATCCAAGGTGTCAAAGAAGAACGCGGTCAAAAAGGCGCATCGATGACAACATACTTGTCGTTGGCGGGCCGTTTTGCTGTATTGATGCCAAATTCACGCAAACGCAACAGCTATGGCATATCTAAAAAGATTTCTGACAAATCAGAACGTGCCAGATTGCGTGAAATTTTACATGACTTAAAGATTCCAAAGGGGATGACGGTTGTTCTGCGCACAGCTGCGATGGGTGCAACAGCATCTGATATTGCTGCGGACTATGATTATTTGGTTGGATTGTGGAATGAAATCCGCAAAACAACATTGGCATCTGTTGCCCCTGTGACAATTCACACCGAAGATTCATTATTGCGTCGTGTTGTTCGTGACTTTGTCAGTGACAAAGAAGACGTACTGACCATCCAAGGTGAAGAAGCATTTGATGCAGCAAAACAATATTTTCAACAAATGTATGGTCGTGCACCACGCAAACAGCTGGTACATTACAAAGATGCCGCTGTTCCATTAATGGTCAAGGCCGGCGTTGAAAAACAGTTAGAAGGTTTGCATGGTCCATATGTTCAATTGCCATCTGGGGGTTCATTGGTTATCAATCAAACCGAAGCAATGGTTACAATCGACGTTAATTCTTCACGTGCGATAAAAGAAAAAGATATCGAACAAACAGCATTGAACACCAATCTGGAAGCAGCCGAAGAAATCGCCTTGCAATTACGTCTGCGCGATTTAGCTGGCATTGTTGCAGTTGACTTTATCGATATGGAAGAAGAAAAGAACAACCGCAAACTGGAACTGAAAATGCGTGAAGTTATGAAACGCGATCGCGCACGTACCCAAGTTGCAAAAATCAACAACTTTGGTGTATTGATGTTATCGCGTCAAAGATTGCGCAGCAGCTTTATGGAATCATCATATGTACCATGTCCACATTGCATGGGTGCAGGTGTTGTTCCATCAATTCAGACAGCTGCGATTATCTTGTTCCGTCATTTACAAGAAAAATTGCTGGCAAAATCTGCCCAAAAAATCATTATGACTGTACCAACAGATGTCGCAGTATATCTGTTGAATCATAAGCGCGCAGAATTGGCCGCAATGGAATCTGAATTTGAAACAGAAATTGTAATTGTTGGCGATGACAGTCTGTTGAACATTGATCAATATTCAATTCAACGCGTATCACCGGAACAAAACAAAACAGACGATTTGTTAAGCGCGCATGCGCCATCAACAGATATAAAAAAGAAACACGCCCAGCATAATGATGCCAAGCGTACAACAGTATCTGCAAATCGTAGAAAGAAGAAAAAACAGCCAAAGAAAAAATCATTTTGGCAAAAGCTGATTGGGTAAAAACATAATCATCTAAATAAAAAACCGATACAAATCGGTTTTTTATTTATCAGATTCCCCATCCCAACTCTTCATACATTGTGCCATCCGCTGTTCTATACTTATCTAAAGCAGTTGGTTCTCCGTACAAAAATAGCCCCAGTTCCATTTTTGTTTGTTCCGAAGCGTCCTTTAACAGATCCACATAATTGCACTTTACAATTAATTCTGGGGTATCTACGATTATAAAATCACCGCCAGATGGACAATATTTTTTCTTAAGTTCCAATCTATAATCCAACCGAAATGTAAAATAATTTCCCGGGGCCACAACATACGTTTTTGTAAACTTTGTCAAATCGACATTTTCTATTTTTGCGTGTTCCTCCTCTTCTAACGCTTGTGCTTTGGTTGCATTTTCTAAAACCCCAAATACATATTGCAACGCCAAATCTGTATCCATCCATTTTATATCAGCACGTTCAAAAGCATAAATAAAATCCATCAAGCACAATCTAAATGTGTATGTTTCAGAATTATATCTGCTTTTTCCATAGGTATCAAACAACGCATCAACAATCTCAAGAACCTGTTGTTCTGAAAACCCAGGGACAACTAAATAACTGCCACGAACATCAAACATGTCATCTGGGGTTTTAACAACATCTTTTGCAAATCCAGATGTTACCGCCAAACAGCACATACATATTGCTAATATTATTTTTTTCATTTTATTGCCTCCTCGCACAATTCAGCTGTTTCAATAACACGTTTTGCTGCTGCAACCTGTGTTGCATTAAATACAGTTGATGTTAACGTTGCCGCTGTTGTAACACCTGCCAAAACATTTGATGCAGTATTCAAATTCTTTTCTTTTTGTGCATCCGCACCTGTGCGCACAGACTCTGAATTTGCAACCCCAGACGTTATTGTACCTGCCAATCCAGTTGCAGCACCAACAGAACTGGCGACTGTTGCACCTGTTGCACGATTGTTTATTTTTTCTAGATCTTCTGTATTAAATTTATCGCAAACCGATATAATTTTATCTGCTGCGACAATATCTTGTACGGATGCACTGCCGTCCAGTTTGGCCTGCATTTTTACCAAAGACAAAGATTTTACAGCCCCCATACACGCACCAATTTGCGATGTAAAATCAGCATCTATTCTGTTCACACCTGCAATAACAGCACCTGCGATATTCGTTGCGGTTGTTGTTGCCAACAAACCAGTTCTGGCATTACCAAATTTTTTAGACTCTTCATCCGTCTTTGTCTTTAATTCTTGCAACTTTTGCACATAGTTTTGATCTTTCACAGTCTGCGAAAATTCTTCTGGGGAAATATCTGCAGATTTAATCTGTTCCATATATGTTTTTAATTCATCATTTTTCAACAGTTCTGCCAATTCCGTCTGCAAACCAATAAAATTTTCAACCTCAACAGGTGTTGCGTTTGCTTCTGCCTGCATAAAATTTTGAATTTGTTGTTCCAGATTATCAGATATTTTATCTAACTTACTTTTTTCAGCACCTGTTGCAATTGCACCGGCACCAACCACAGTACCAACCCCGGTAACAGCAGTATTAATACCAGCCAGTTTTTTTATTTCAGACAATTTATCAGAAATACCACTGCAATTAACGCGCACCGCACGTAATGCATTTTCAAATGTAACATCTTGTGCAAAACCTGCATTTATTACACCCAACGCAAACAAAAAAGACAATAAATATTTCGGCACACTATCCCCCCTTCTAAGACATCATCAAGTATATCATAAAAATCATTAAAACTAAACCACAAAAAATGCCCCGAACGGGGCATTTTTATTTACTAATAATTATTTCCTTGAAAATTTCTGCGGGGATTGTACCACCTGTAATCTTGGAATTCATTGGGGTAAAGTCATCATTACCCATCCAAACTCCAATCACAATATCGTCTGTCGCGCCAACAAACCACGCATCACGATTTCCGTTACTGGTTCCTGTTTTCCCGCCCAAGACCCCCGTTGTCCTGGCACGACCACCCGTACCGCCAGGTGCCACAACATCCGCCAACAAATGCGACATATATTCAACTGTCTGTGGCTGTAAAACTTGAATTGGGTCGGACGGATTGCGTTCATAGATTATATTTCCCAAACTATCTGTCACCTTGGTTATCGAATATGGACGAACAGAAAAACCATCATTCCAAATAACAGCATAAATATTTGTTAAATCCAGCAAACTCATTTCCGATGCACCCAACACAGTCGAATATTCACGACGCAGTTTTGTTCCAACACCCAAACGACCCGCCATATTTAATACAGAATCAATTCCATATTCTTTGGTCAATTTCAAAGGCACAGAATTTACACTTTTTGCAAATGCAGTCGACAAAGTAATATCACCATAGTACTTTTCATTATAGTTCTTTGGATTATAATCACCAACCGCAAACGGGGAATCGTTCACATAAGAATCTGGCATCATACCATTTTCCAACGCAACCAAATAAACAACAGGCTTAAAACTGCTGCCAGGCTGACGTGGGGCAGTCGCACGATTAAACTGACTGGATTGATAATCTGTACCCCCACTCATCGCACGTAACGCACCATCAGTTTCCATTGCCACCACAGCCCCTTGATATTCCCCTGTTTTATTCGACAATATCGCGGCAACACCATCCTGTAACCCCGCATCCAGCGTAGTATACACATACATATCAGAATCAAACTCACCAATTCTAGAACGCAATTCATCCATAACAAAATCAGTCCAATATCTGTATTGATTTGTATCCCCTGTTGGCAATGCGGGACCCAAACTTTGTGCTGCGATACGCGCTTGATTTATATCAATATACCCCTGACGCACCATTTCTGTTAAAACAACACGTGCCCGTTCAATATTCTTATTCGGGTTACGTAATGGACTGTATGTTGTTGGCGCCTTTAACATTGCAGCGATTTGTGCAGCCTGCCCGATTGATAATTTACTGGCCGGCACTTGGAACATCACACGCGCAGTTGCATCAATTCCACGCATACCACCAACCAGCGACACACGATTCATATATAAATCCAAGACTTGATTTTTCGTAAATCTGTTTTCCAACCAATATGACAAAATAACTTCTTGAACCTTTCTGGAAATCTTTTTTTCACGCGATAAAAATATATTTTTTGCAGTCTGCTGGGTTATTGTTGATCCACCTGCAGCAATACGTCCAGATGCCAAATTTGAAAATACTGCGCGCGTTATACCACGCAAATCAATCGGCCCATGCTTAAAAAAGCGCTTGTCTTCGATTGCAACGATTGCCTGCCATACGTGTGGAGGCAACGTTTCCACAGACACAGGCGTTCCCATTATTCGATTTGCACTGCGGATTTCATTTCCATCTTTGTCCAAGAACACCACCGCAGCAGATCTTGTTTCATGTAAAATCGCATCCAGTGACGGCATACGCAAATATATAACAGCAACATAACCCGCAATCGCAACACCACACAACAGCATTGCATTAAACAAATAGACAAACAATCGCCATTTCCACGAAGGTTTTGTCTTTTCAGCACTTAACGATTTTTGATTTCTTTTCTGCATACACAAATCCTGTACAGATATTTTATCATAAACACCTTGCGTTTTTTAGCATAATTTACAATCATTCATATGAAAGAAAGGAAGAAAATCATGAAAAAATTGACATACTTAGCAATATTGACACTATTATCCACACCTACATTTGCATACAGCGACAGACACGAAACATATGCCGGTCTGCGCATTCACAAAAATGAAAACATTGCATTTGAATACGACATACATGGCGCATCTGACACAACTGTTCGTCGTGATAATTTTGGCATGGGCGCCATTATCGGCAATCGGTTAAGCGATAATATATCTGTTGAATTTGAATCCTCATACACAGGCACAGAACACAAATACAGCACAACCAGTTTTAATTATGATGTTTGGGCAAATATGTTCAACGTGTACCTGTTCCACGAATTTTCAGACGCAATCGCACCATATGCAGGTCTGGGCATTGGCTTTGCCAGCATCTGGGGCGACATAAACACACCATATGCAACCCTGTCAGATTCAACGTTTGACCTGTCATACCAAGTAATGCTGGGGGTAAATTTTGCATTAAACAACCGTATTGATTTAAATCTTGGTATTAAATATCAGTACTATGGTGAAATCGAACATAAATTACATGGCAACGAATTTGCAACAACAACTGCATCGGCAACAGAATTCTATTTTGGTGCAGCATATAAATTTAGTTTAAACGAAATATTTTAATAACTAAAAAAGCCGTCAAACGACGGCTTTTTTAGAATTCAAATCTTAACCCCAGCATCACATTTGCATAAATCATATTTTTTGCACTGAAAAATTCACGATGACGCGTATCATCAATATTTGTCAGCCCCCATTTGATACGTGGTACATACATAACACGCGCGCCAAAGTCCAAGAACATACGTTCATTAATCCCATACGATACACCACCTGCCAGCAACCCAGCGACATTAGATGTATGGCGTTCAGACTTATAGAATTCTATCATATCCGTTCCACCGACATTAACAACTTCGCCATATGGGGTTAAATCCAGCTGATAAGCAATATCACCATATGGGTCAGACAAATTCAACACAGTCTTGCTATCCGCATAACCAATACCAAAACCAACATACGGAATCGCAGTACGTAACGGTTTATACAAACCTTCATAAAAATCATAGAACGCCATAATACTGATAACATCAGTTGTAACATCAGAATTAACAGAACCGCTTTTCATTGGCAACGAAACACCTTCGGCACCAGGTTCCGCATCTTTTAGGGTAACATCACCCGCAAACATAGGCGATGCATTATAATCAGTTTTTACAATATGATCCCAACCTGCTTCGATTCGCCATTGTGGCATACCAGGCAATGTCCAACCAATACTTGCCCCTGCTGCAAACGAAAAACTGTCAAAATCTTTACTGGGTGGTATATCTGCAACCTCACTATATCCGGCATAAAACCAACCAGATGGCGAACCAAGAACTTCTTCATAATATCCCTTGGTTGCAATTTCTGATTTATCAGGGCTTAAATAATATTCAGTCACAATCGCGCCTGCATTATTTTCAATCGTGCCCACGGCATAAGAAGCCCCACCACGCACCGACAAAACAAATCGCGAACCATCATCCTGATACCATCCGTCACGCAAATAAATTCCATCATACTGCCACCCAGCAAACGCAGGCGCAGTCAAAACACAAGCCAAAATTGGTAAAATGCAAATATTTCTTCTTCTCATACTGCATATTATACCACAAAAAGCCCCACGATAAAATAAAAATATAATCCAAACAAAAACCCACCAAACGGTGGGCATAATTTATTTTTTTGATTTCTTTTTAGTAACGGCGCCTTTTTTAACTGCAACTGTTTTCTTTACAGACAATGCCTTATACTCTTTATACAGTGCAGAAGCACATGTATAAACCAACAATGCAGATACAGCTGTAATCAAGCCAGCGACCAAACCATCTGAAAACAGCGCAAACAACAACAACGCCACAGCCAAGATAACAGAATATCCCAAATTCTTTGATAAAACGGTTAATAATTTATCGAACATTTTTCCATCCTTTTTATTGATACGAATTAATTATAAACGAACAAAAATAATTATTCCAACAAAAAAGTATCGCCTAATCCAGGCGATACTTTTTTTTCAGGGGAGAAAACATGAAAACTTTTATATTACAGCACTACATAACCACCGACACGTGCAGTCTTTGGTATTGGACCAAATGATGAACGTGGGCTGACATAGATATTTCCTGTGACAACAAAATCACCACAGAACTGTAATAAACCGATATCACGCAAAAACAAGTTACCATTAATTTTTACATCACAAGGCAAGGTATATTTATGCATATTTTGCAAATATAAATTTCCATTAATCTGCGATTGGTTTTGCAGCAATTTACCTGCACCACGACTGTCGATAACAACATCGCCCAAGAATTTATTTTCTTGTTTTGCAATTTGTTTTTTCGCAATTACGACTTCTGATTTTTTCACAGGAACAACATTAACAGGTTCTGTAACTTCGTTATTAATAACAGGCAATACAGGTGCAGTATCAGTTTCTGCAACTGGTACTGTCACTGGTACAGGATCAGCAACGATAACCACTGGAGCCTTGTTGCAATTTGTAAAATCTAAAATCAACATTGAAAATAAAACGATAATAGACACTAATAAGGTTGTATTAACCAAACCAATCACATTTATTTCACACAGCCAATTCCAAACCCAACGACAAAATTTTACGATTTGACGAAATGGCCAGCAAACTATATTCCAAATACGTTTCAAAACAGAATTCTGTTTCTTTGATTTTTTTACTGTAACAGCCTTGCGAGTATTCTTTACACGACGTGCAGCTGCTTTTACTTTCTTTTTAGTTGGCATATCATATACCCCTTTTGTTAGATTTATTTGATATTAATATAACCCAAAACTGTTATTTGTCAAGATGTTTTGTCAAAAAATATAATTATTTTGATTTTTTGTTTAAATATTTCTAAGCTATGTATCAGAAATGAAGAAAATACTTGCTTTATCTTTATTATTGTACGGATGTGCGACAACATGGCCTGTTCCACCTGCATTTATACAGCAAGACATAAAAACCACAGATTTTGAAATCCGAACATATCAGAAAAATCATTCTATGACACAACCTGTACATATATATATCGAAGGTGACGGACACGCATTTAATGCACGTGGCACACCGACACACAATCCAACGCCACGTAATACATTTTTGCGAGACCTTGCCATATCAGACATACACCAAAACGTCGCATATATTGCCCGCCCATGCCAATATAATATGTCTGATAAATGCACGCAATCAGACTGGACAGATGGGCGTTTTTCACAAAAAATCATTGATAATATGAGTCAGTCTATCAAACAAATTGCACAAAACAGACCATTAATACTGATTGGGTATTCAGGTGGCGCACTGTTATCTGGCCTGATAATACAACAAAACCCAGATATAAATGTTCAAGAATGGATTACAATTGCAGGGGTCTTGAATCACAATGATTGGACAAGTTATTTTGGTGATAAACCACTCAACAAATCCATCGATTTATATACCCTGCCCCACGTGCAGCAAAAACATTATATCGCAGAAAAAGATTCTGTTGTACCATACGAACTGTCGCAAAAATGGACAAACAACAACCTGATTGTAATTCCAAATGCAACCCACAATAACTTTCCAAATATAAAAATAAATTTTAGCAACCGTTGACAATATATTATTTTGTACTATAATAATAGTATGAAAGAAATAAATATCGTTCCTTTATTTAATCAATCTGCCCCAAAAGTTTGGGATGATTTTATGCGCATCCGTACGACAACCAGAAAAATCACATACAATATCGAAACCACAGATACAGATTTCAACGCAACAATGGATGAATTCAAAGAAAACTGGGCAAAACCCTATCAAAACTTTGCATTTGCTGCATATGACAACTGTGACATGATTGGGTTTATCAGCGGTACATATGATATCAAAACCGCAAGAATAGAACACTTGTACGTTTTACCACAATACCAAGGGCAACGCATTGGAAAACGTTTATTGAACGCAGCGGAAACCGCGATTTCCGTTGACGCAGACACAACAGATTTAATATCAATGGGCACATCTGACAAGTTTTATGAAAAATATGGTTACATTTCTGAAACCAAGACAAACCATTATAAAAAGTCAGTTAAAAATTCTGGTCATTGTCAGGTTGCACCCGTTTTCCGTTGTATGCCAACATTAATAAATAAATTTGCAAAAATATCAGGCAAACAAAAACAATCATTTAATCGTGCAGAATTATTAAAATCACGCACACCTATATTTGTATATCGCGACATAAATTCAAACATTACAGGTTTTGGAATTTGTGGTGAAAACCCAGAAATTTACGCATCCAGTGATTGGGCAAGAAAACGCATTGAAAAAGCAATTAGTACATATAAAATGCAATTACAAACAAAATGCAAATAAAAAAAAATCCCAATTTTGGGATTTTTTATTTATGCTGCTTTTTTTGCATCTTTCATAATTTCAATTGGCGATTTTTTTCCTTTGACGACATCTGCATCAATGACAATTTCTGCCAAGTCTTCTTTGTCTGGGGCATCAAACATAGACTGCATTAAAACGCGTTCCAAAATACTGCGCAAACCACGCGCGCCTGTTTTGCGCGCAACAGCCATCTTGGCAATTTCACGCAAACCATCATCAGTAAAGGTCAGCTTTACATCATCCATTGCCAACATTGCAGTAAATTGTTTTACAATCGCATTTTTGGGTTCTGTTAGAATCTTGACCAATGCATCTTCGTCCAGTTCTTGCAACGTTGTAATAACAGGCAGTCGTCCAATTAATTCTGGAATAATTCCAAATTTTACCAAATCTTCTGGTTCAACATCTTTCAAGAAATTCTTGGATTCACGTTCTTGCTTGGATTCAACATGTGCACCAAAACCAATTCCGCGACGTTCGCATGTACGATTACCAATAACCTTGTTCAAGCCATCAAATGCACCACCACAAATAAACAAAATCTTGCTGGTATCTAATTGGACTGTGGCCTCGCCAGGATGTTTGCGCCCTGCACCGCCAGCCGGAACATTTGCAACGGTCCCTTCGATTAATTTTAACAACGCCTGTTGCACACCTTCGCCAGACACATCACGTGTTAATGATGGATTTTCGGATTTACGCGCAATTTTATCAATTTCATCAATATAGACAATTCCGCGACTTGCACGTTCAACATCAAAGTTTGCATTTTGTAACAAACGGTTTAAAACACTTTCAACATCATCACCAACGTATCCAGCCTCGGTCAATGTGGTTGCATCTGCGATTGCAAATGGCACATCCAATATACGCGCCAACGTCTGTGCAATCAATGTTTTTCCGGTACCAGTTGAACCAATCAATAACACATTAGACTTTTGAATTTCAACATTTGAAGTCACAGTTACATTATGACGTTTAAAATGGTTATACACTGCGACAGCCAGGGTACGCTTTGCCGTATCTTGACCGATAATATATTCATCCAAAAACGCACAAATTTGGGATGGCGTTGGTAATTTTGCAGCATCTTTGCTGATTTCACGTCTGTTATCATCTGCCATAATATCATTACACAGATTAATACATTCATCACAAATGCAAACATTACGTCCACTGACCAGTTTTTTTACTTCATACACAGCCTTGCCACAAAAACTGCAAAACTGGGTATTTTCTGGATTTGGATTTTTATTATCAGTCATTTTAACACATCCCTGAATTCTAAGAAATTATTTACGTTCCAATATTGCGTCAATCAGTCCGAAATCTTTGGCTTCAACCGGGTTCATCCAATTATCACGTTCCATCGCATCGAACAGTTCTTTTTCGGAACGACCTGTAAATTCAGACATTTGTTTAATTAAAACTTTCTTGTTCTTTACAAATTGATTCAGCTGAATTTCCATATCTGTAACCTGACCCTGGGTACCTGCCAGCGGCTGATGAATCATAATCTGTGTATTTGGCAGAACGAAACGTTTTCCCTTTTCACCCGCTGCCAATAATACAGAGCCCATTGATGCAACCAATCCCATACCAATTGTTGATACAGGCGCCTTGATATACTGCATCGTGTCCATAATTGCCCAACCGGCTGTAACCTCGCCCCCAGGGGAATTAATATACATAGAAATATCAGCATTTGGATTTTCAGATTCCAAGAACAACAATTGTGCCACGATACTGTTTGCCATTGCTGTTTCGATTGGACCATTTACCATAATAATTCTGTCGCGCAGCAAACGGGAATAAATATCGAACGAACGTTCCCCACGTGGCGATTCTTCGATAACCATTGGTATTAATGCCATAATACAAATCCTTTTATTTTCAAACGAAATTATATCACATTTTAAAATGTTTCGCAAATGTATCATATATATAGGAAAAAACCACAAAAAAACAAGACTATTATTTACTGAATTACCGTCATCCCCCATCACACGTCGCCATACCAGAAAATCCCCACATACGTACACAATGGA
>JAZQUA010000070.1:0-27394 GCA_045631065.1 Candidatus Enterousia sp.
AATTCGCTGCGTGTTGGTACCATTGGGTGAACAGCACGCCATGCCAAGTTACCATGACCAATTTCACGACGGCCTGGGGATTTTAAACCCTTGCATTCGCCAACAGAATAACCTGGGAAGTTATAATTCAAGATAAAGTCGTGTTCTTCGGCGCCATCCAATGATTCGATTGGTAATGCGTCTTTGCCGCCACCCAATGTTAACGATACCAGCGCCTGTGTTTCACCGCGTGTGAACAATGCAGAACCATGTGCACGTGGCAGAACACCTAATTCAATTTCGATTGGACGAACTGTTTTATTATCACGACCATCAATACGTGGTTTACCAGCCAAGATATTCCCGCGCATAATACGTGCGGTCAGATTTTCAATAACTTCATCTGCCCAAGATTCCAATGTAGATGTTGCGCGTTCTGATTCTGGGAATAATTCTGGGATACGTGCCTTGGCAGCAGCATGAATTGATGCCAATGTTTCCAAACGAACCAGCTTTTCTTTGATTTGCAATGCAGCTTCGATATCGCCAGCAAAGCTTTCAAAGTTTTCTTCCATTGTGATTTGTTCAGGTGTTTTTTCTGGTGTTGCCCAGCGTTCTTTGCCGGCTTTTTCTGCCAATTCGTTAATAGCAGCGATAACTTTCTGTTGTTCGTCAAATCCGAATTTAACAGCACCCAATACAGTTGCTTCATCCAGTTCGCCGATTTCAGATTCAACCATCAAAACGCCGTCTTTTGTTGCAGCAACAACCAAGTCCATTTCAGAATTTTCAACATCTTTTTTTGATGGATTCAAAATATATTGACCGTCTGCATAGCCAACACGTGCAGCACCAATTGGTCCCTGGAAAGGAACGCCGCTTAATGCCAATGCAGCACTGGACGCAATCATTGCCAAGATATCAGGTTGATTCTTTTTATCGTATGAAAATACTTGTGCGATAATTTGAACTTTGTTTTTAAATGTTTCTGGGAACAGTGGACGAATTGGACGGTCAATCAAACGTGCTGTCAATGTTTCTGCTGTTGATGCCTTGCCTTCGCGTCTGTCGCGTGAACCAGGAATGCGACCCGCAGATGCAAATTTTTCTTGATAATCAACAGTTAATGGAAAGAAGTCTTGTCCTTCGACTGCGGATTTTTCTGCACACACTGTTGCCAAAACCATTGTTTCACCCATTGTTGCCAAAACAGAACCGTTTGCCTGTTTCGCCATACGACCTGTTTCTAAACGCAGTGTTTCATTACCGTATTTAATTTCAACTGCAACAGGATTGTTTAATTTAGCGTCTTTTTTAAATAAGCCAAATACCATTTATTTTCTCCATAGTTTTTATATATTTAGTTTCATGCGAAGAAAAATCATTCGTTTCTGTACCCTGTGACAGATACACAAAAGAATAATTTCTCCTTCGCAGTGCGAATTATAGAACATATTTCCAGTATTGCAAATAAAATCACTATTTCTCCGACCCTTTTTATAATAAAATGAAAGGGTTGTATTTTAGGTCTTTTCAAGAATAAAAAAACGCCCATTTGGGCGTTCTTTTAAATTGTTGTTTTTTATTTTGCAACTTGATTATTCAGTTCAACAATCAAACCTTCTAATCTTTTGGCTGTTTCAGAATCATTCAGTGCAACTGCAATTGTGTATGCAGATTCTAAATCACTGCGTGATGCATCAATATTGCCAGATTGCAAATTCAATGCGGCTGATTTTTCAAAATAGCTCATCGCTTTGCTGGACAATGCTTCACGTGCATCCATTGTTTGTGCACCCTGGATTTGTTCTGAAATTACACGCACTGCAGATGAATAATCATTGATTGCGTCTGCAAAGTTACCCATTGCAGTGTATGCTTCTGCGCGGTCTGCATAAACTGTTGGGTCAACAGTACCTTCTGGTCGTGCCAAAGAGTTTGTAAAGTCTGCAACTGCACCCTGCCAGTTTTTCAGCCACAAATTTAATTTACCACGTTTTGCATACAAATCACGCATTTGCAAAATTGCACTTGGGTTTGTTGTGTTTGCAGCCAATGCGTTGTTAATGTCGTTCATTGCTGCATTATAGTCTTCCAGTCTAGAATTCAACAAATAGCGGTCATAATATGCAACTGCATTTGCAGGATCTTTTGCCAATACTGCGTTAAAGTCAGCCATTGCATTTGAATAATCGCCAGATTGCATATAAGCTTCCCCGCGCAAGATGTATGTATCAACAGATGCTGCGCCTGCATCAATTGCAGCCGTCAAATCTGTAATTGCATCAGCGATGTTACCATCGGTTAATTTTGCTTTGCCGCTTTCATAATAATCACCAGCCTGTAACAAAATTTCTTCTGTGATTTGAACAGATGGTGTACCTGGTTGTGTATTATGACTGCGACCCAAGATATAAAAAGTTGCAGCGATAAAGAATAAAATAATAAACCAGTAAACATAAATCGAAACAGACCATGGATTAAAGCATGGTTTTGCAGCATTTGTTTTTACTGTTGGTTTTGATGTCACAGGCCGTACATTTACGGGCTTTTTTGTTGTTTTTGTATTTTTTGCAGGTGTCTTTTTCATAGCAAATCTCCCTTCCTTTTAATTGAATATTAAAGAGATTTTAATAATTCGTCAATTGTTTTCTGTGGCACAGGTTCAATTTTCCCAACAGGTAATTTTTTTAATTTAATATTACCAAATGAAACACGATGTAATTTATGTACAGGGCAACCGCATGCGGCCAGTACAATTCTGACCTCGTTCTTTTTTCCTTCGCAGATTGACACGCGTAAATTACTGCCACCAATATGGTCTATTTTCATTGGTGAATATTTTACACCATCAACGGTTATACCAGCGCGTGCCGCGTCAAGTCCAGAAAAGTCGCGGCTTGATACGGTTGCGATATAAGTGCGCGGAATTTTTGATGACGGTAATGTCATTTTACGTGCAAATTCACCATCATTGGTTAATAACAATAAACCAGTTGTTTTAAAATCCAATCGACCGATGTATTTCAAATTTTTATACTCTTGCGGCAAACAATCATATATTGTTTTTCGCCCCTGTGGGTCTAATGTTGTTGTCATTGTGTTTATTGGTTTATGAAACATGTAAACATGTAATCCGTTTTTTTGTGTAATTTTTTTGCCTCTAATTTCGATTACATCATCTTCTTCGACAAAAAATACAGGTGTTGTAACAAGTTTTCCGTTAACAGTAATCTGACCCAGTGAAATTAATTCTTCGGCACCACGACGTGATGCGGCCCCAGAATCTGCGATAACTTTTGAAATTCTAATTCCCATGTTGTACCACCTTGGCTATTGCGATTGCGGCAGCCAATTCTGCCCGCAAGATTGTTTTTCCCAAAGAAATTCCAACGGCGCCTGCATTATCCAATGCTTTAAATTCAGAGTCAGAAAAACCGCCTTCGGGGCCAATTAAAATTGATTTTATTTCACCTGCCCCATGTGCAACATTGTGTCCATATGCGGCGCGTTCATCTGCAAAAACAGTATTTTTTAAATCAAGGTCTGTAAATTTTATCGGTGTGTATATTTCTGGTACAGTGTTTCTGTTTGATTGTTCTGCAGCCTCGATTGCGATTTTTTTCATCCTTTCCCAGTTAATACGGTTTGCGTTTGTTCGTTCTGTGATAACCGGCAAAAACGCACGAACCCCCATTTGTGTTGCCATATTTATCAGGTCATCTGTGCGTTTTATTGGTGCAAACATCAGTGTTATATTGTTTGTTGGATCGTTATGTTCTGTTTTATTACCAACAATTAATGATTTTTTGTCATCAGCCAGTTTAGCGCAATATTCATTTCCGTCACCAAATACCAAACATGTATCGGTTCGCATAACACGTGACAAATAGTGAGATATATCTTTACTTACAGGTATTTGAATACCTGGTTTAATATTTTCACCGATAAAAATTCTTGGAATATTTTTCATAATTTTGTAATTCCTGATTTATAAATTGTGTTTTTTCTGATATAATATTAACACTATGGCAACTAAATTCAACTTTTTATCAGCATCTGGCAAGGGAAAAGGTTTAAGTATTTTCCGTTCCAGTGCATACAAAGAACACGAACAAACCCCGCTGGCGCGTGAATTTTGGTCTATTCGTTGGTCTATTTATATATGGTTGATTGCGGCGTTAATGTTTGCATGCACTTTTCCTGTGGAACATATATGGCGTTATGGTTGGTCGCCTGCAACACAGCATTGGATTGGGATTTATTTTTCACAAATGTTATCTTCTTGTGGATTGTCTGTATTGGCAGAAATTCCACACTGGATATCACGTTGTATAATGCGGCCTGATTGGGCGTGTATAACACCACTGTTACCATTAATTGGTTATTATTTCTTGGCCGATGCAACGATGACAGATGAATTTAATCCACATTCCAAGGATAAATTCGAAGAAAAGACTTCACGCAAGGCAAATGCCGATGATATCAAGAAGATGGGCGCAGATTATAAAAACAAAGAAGGCTTGTTCAAAGGTTTTATGATGGTTCTTGGGTATTTCAAGAACAAGGCTTTAAAGATGGATGAATGTTTGTCTGCTTTGTTGTTGGCGCCTGCTGGTACTGGTAAAACGCAGGGGGTTGTTATCCCGACAATTTTAGGGTGCGATGATGTTTCAATGATTATTAATGACCCAAAGCCTGAATTAAAGCAGATAACGTCTGCATATCGTGCAACGATTGGTCCTGTGTTTATTATGAATTGGGCGGCACGCGATGAACCAGAACATGGTATTTATTATCCTGCATGGAATCCATTGTCGCCAGAAAATCTGCCGGATAATGCCGAAGAACGCAGTACATATATTCAGGTTATTGTTAATTCTATTATTGAAGAAAATGCCAAAGATCCACATTGGTCAAATACTGCACGTGCTGCATTAACAGGGTTTATAAACTTTATTGTATCCAAGGTTGAACGCGCCAAGGCAAACGACTATTTTTATCACAGATTAAAAAATGGTACATTTGATGCCCAGGATGCGACCGTATTGATGGATTATTATATGACAATGACATCTGATCCAAACGCATATGCCGCGATGTCATTATTACAACGTGGACAATTAAATATTAATAACTATGTACATGTTGGTACATGGGGTGGATTGCCATCAGAATGGCATGGTGCCGAAGCATCAATTCCAATGTTCCTTGCATGGTATGTCGAAGGTCAAATAAAAGTTGCCAATGAAATCGAAGAGCGTAAACGTCAAGGCGACCAAATGGTTATGATGGCAGACCCAATGAAAGACTTTTTGACCGAGGCTGTGAACGAAGCACGCTTGTATTCATATGACAGTGATGCTGTGTCTGCATTGATAAACTTGTCTAATACACCTGACAAGGAACGTGGTTCTGTTATTTCAACAATGAATGCAGGGTTAAACATATTCCGTCATCCTGCTGTTAATAAACATACACGTCATTCAGATATTCATTTTAGTGATATGCGCGGCATGGTTGATCCAACAGATGGCAAGATGAAACCGATTACGATATATCTGTCTATGAATGTTGCTGATGCGCCTGCGTTCAGTCCAATAACCAGTATGTTTATTGAATTATTGTCAAACTTTTTGATTGCTAATAAACCAGAAAATATAAATCATGGCCAAAAATTGGGGCCTTACCCTGCCCTGTTTGTATTGGATGAAATGCCAACGATGAATAAGTTAGAGGCGATTATTCGTGGGCCTGCGGTTGGCCGTGGTCAAAAAGTTTCATACTTGATTGTTGGTCAGGACATCAGCCAGATTGCAGAAAAATACGGCGACAAGGCTGCGGATACAATCATTGCAAATACTGCGGCCAAGGTTATTTTGCGTGTGAATGACCCTGCAACAGCGGAAAGATTTACACATATGATTGGCAAGAAAAAGACCAAGAAAAAAGAAAAGGGCCCAGATGGCAAAGAAACAGAAGTTACCAAAGAAGAAGACTTGTTCAGTCCAATGGATTTAATGACGCTGGAAAAAGGAAAACAGCTTGTTTTGATGCAGGGATATTATAATCGTCCAATTGAAGCTGATGGTGAATGGTATTTTTACGAGAAAAATGCAGTTCAAAAAGAAATGGCTGCCAAGGTAAAAATGGGCGAATCGTCACCAATTCCAGAATATTTAATACCAAAGCATCATCGTGCATTGCGTTACGAAGGCGTGCCGCGTGTATACGATGCCAAGACAAACAAAGTAAAAGATTTGGTATAAAAAACACCGGTAAATACCGGTGTTTTTTATGATGATAGCTGGTTGGTGGTGGCAAGATTATTATAAAAGCTAATTGTGCCGTACTTTAAATTTATAAATATTAAGAATCATTCCAACACTTACCACTATCCACTTACATTATCTACTAAAAAGCCGGCTTTTACCGGCTTTTTTGTTATATTTTTAATTTCTTTTTCATTTCTACTAAGACCGGCACATCAACCCCAAGTGCATTTGCGCGTTCAATTAATCCGCATAATGCGTGAATGCCTTCGACAGTGCCTTCTGGTGTATGTCCATTGGCAATTGCGATACCGCCAGAATAATTTCGGCTAGTCACGCTGGTTGCAGACAGGTACAAATCGCCCAATCCACACAGCTTTAAAAATGTTGCGACCTGGGCGCCAGATGCGATCCCAATTTTTACAACATCATCCCAGACGCGTGTAAATAGTAATGCACGTTCATTTTCACCGCTTGCCATAATGGAATTGTAACCACTAATAAGTGCAGCCGCATTCTTGCCAACACCGCAAATTTCAGTGCCAATAACATCACTAATTGGTTCAAGATATAATTTATTTAATGCTTGTTGTGCAGCAACAATCGCATTGTTTGTACCGGCCAATGTTGAACCTGTGGGTAACCCCATTGCAACTTCGGCTGCAAATTGTGGGCCAGACAGTACACCAAAATCAACGCATTCTGGTATTACATTTTGTAATATTTCAGACATAAATTGACCTGTGCTGCATTCTGCCCCTTTGGTACAAATAATAACAGGTTGGCCATCATAGAAAACGTGCGCTTTGTTCAGTGTTTCGCGAAAGAACGCAGATGGTGTAACGATTAACCAAACGTCCGTTTCTTTAATGTCACTCATTTCTTTTGTAACAGATAAATTGTCTGGTATTACAACACCATCAAACTCTTTATATTGTCCGTCATAAGACCATAAGATTGTTTCGTTGCCACCGCGGGCCGCAGTTATTGCCAGCGCGGTACCCCATGCACCTGCGCCAATTACGCCTACTTTCATTTTAATTTCCTTATTTTTCTTTCGATTTCAGGGACGACTATTAATCCATCATCAGATAAATCGATTGCACGCATATATGATTCGCGGGCCTTGTCGTAATCGCCCATTGATACATATATGTCCCCCAAGTGCAGATATAATGGCGAATGTGACTGTGAAATTTCGCCAACACGTTCCAAGACTTCTAAGGCTGCATCTGTGCCTTCGCGTACAGCAACAACGACACCTAGTGTATCCCATGCCATAATGTCCGCAGGATTTTTTGCGACCAGTGTCATTGCGTATTCGTATGCATTTTCAATTTCGCGGTTTTGTGCAGCCCAGATTTTTGCCTGTAAAGATACAATTTCTGTGTCTATTTTTAAATTATCAGATGCCATTTTGATATCGGATTGCGCCGCATCATAATCGCCAAAAGAATAATGTATCTGTGCACGTGTTTTTGCAAAAAACGCCCTGCCTGCTTCATCCAAGCTTTTGTCTTTCATTACGCGATTTATAACGCGCAGCGCTGCACGTTTGTTGCCTGTTTGTATATAATGTCCAACCAGTTTATTAACAGATGGTACAAACAATGGGAAATCGTTTAATGATTCTTCCAATTTTGCAAAATTACCGGTCTTTTCTGCATTTCTTAATGCGACAAATGGATAAAAAGGACTGTTGTTGCTTATTTTATCAAAGTGTTGTTGATAATTACCTGTGTTTGTGTAAAAGAATTGTCCTAAATAATAATTAATAGCGTCAATATTTTTTGCTATATCAGGTGATGTAATTTCTGCAAATCGCAACATCATCATCGCCATATCAGAATACATTAAAATCTGTGTGTGTGACACATTTTGAATCAAACTGAATGCCAATGCGTTTTTATATCCGCTATAAATAGACCAGTCTGGTATATGATTAAATTCTTTCAAGAACATACCACTTGGTCTGGATGTGTATTTTGTTTTTAAATCCCCTGCTCTATCCGGCATATTGTGGTGTGTGTAAAACGACATTATGTACAGATAATCATTTATATTCATAAAGTCTGGTTTTACCAAATCGAAATGTTTTGCGGCTGTGTCAAAGTCGCCCAGTTCTGCATAGATTTGGCCACGAACAAATTCGCGCCAAGAATCATTGACTGGTAATTTATCGATAAATTTAAACGTGTTTGTGCGCCAATCGTTTGCAATTGCAGACCATATCCTAAATGGTGCAATTAATGCAGCATTGTCGTTTTTATGACGGTCGTGCATTTCTTTCCAGTTGTTGTTTTGCACCAGCCAAGCCTCGTACATAAAGCGCGCAGGAATTGTTTTTTCTTCGCGTAATAACTTTACGTCTTTTGGCATACGGCCGCCCAAGAATTCGGACAACAATTTTGTATTGTTCACAACATTAAATTCTGTTTCGCGTAATCCGTCTGTTAATTGTAGTGCTGTGTCAAAATCATTAACATATATTGCGTGTTGTGCTGCCAGAAACGAACCAAACTGTGTTTCTGGGAAATGATATGTAGTATCGCTGTTTGTTTTGCTGGTATATTGCCATGTTGTAATACCTGTTGCGATTATTACTGCAAACAAACTGATACCAATAAATAAACTTTCTATTTTCCTCATAATTATGATAGAATACTCTTTATGAAGAATAATGTCAAATTTGAAGAGTATGAAAATTTGTTACGCGAATGGTCTTCGCGTATGAATTTAGTCGCGCCTAGCACATTGGCAGATATAAAAACACGCCATTTTGCCGATTCTGCACAGTTGGCGGATGTTTTACCACACGATGTGAATATTATTGATTTGGGCAGTGGTGCTGGCTTTCCAGGTGTTGTTTTGGCAATAATGGGATGGAATGTAACGTGCATTGAATCAATTGGTAAAAAAGTTGCGTTTTTGTCGGCTGTCAAAGAAAAGCTTGGGTTGGAAAATTTAACAATTTATCATGGTCGTGTCGAAGATTATGTCCGGCCTTTGCCGGCAAAAAGCGATAATTTTGTTTTTACTGCGCGTGCCTTTGCGTCGTTAATAAAAATAATGGATTATGTTGCAAAAACAAAATACCGGCTTTTTTTGCTAAAAGGCCGGGAAATAGAATCGGAAATTGCTGTTGCAAAACAAAAGTATAAATTTGATTATGTTTTACATCCATCTAAAACGGGCGATGGTTATATAATAATTGTTGATTTTTGTCGATAATTTCATATGAAATTGTGTATAATATATTGATATTTCTAATAAAATATAAAAAATGTATCAAAAACACCGGTAAATACCGGTGTTTTTGTGCTTGTGCCTTGTGTTGTTATTTCGTGTGAAATTGTTTGTAGTTATTTGTTTTTAGTTTGTTTTTGTGTGTGTTATTTTAAATTCTTGACCGAATCGATGGGTTTTTGTATCTTTACACAAAATAGGAAAGGAAAATGACACATATAATTGCGTTTGCAAATCAAAAGGGTGGTGTCGGAAAAACGACAACAGCAATAAATATCGGTGCATCACTGGCTGCGATAAACAAGCGGGTTTTGTTGATTGATTTGGATCAACAGGGTAATGCTGGGACTGGGCTTGGGTTTGAACGTGCATCGCATTTGCAAAGTGTTTATGGTGTTATTATGGGGACTGCGAATATTACAGATAATATTTTGACAACTGCGGTCAAAGGGTTGCATTTGTTGCCATCTTCCCAGGCGTTGGCTGGCGCTGATATTGATTTGTTAGATATGGAAAATCGCGAATATCGTTTGCGTAATGCGTTGCAACCGATTTTGCCTTATTATGACTATATTTTGTTAGATTGTCCGCCTGCATTGGGTTTTTTAACGATAAATGCATTAACGGCTGCGGACAGTGTTTTGATACCGTTACAGTGTGAATTTTTTGCGCTTGAAGGTGTACAACAATTGACTGATACGATATCTGTTGTCAAAGAAAAATGGAATCCTAATCTTGATATTTTGGGTGTTTTGTTGACGATGTATGAACGCAGATATAATGTAACGCGTGCAGTTGATGATGATGTGCGCAGTGCGTTTGGTGACAAAGTGTTTAAAACTGTCGTTCCGCGTAATGTTCGTGTGTCTGAGGCACCAAGCCACGGTATGCCGGCGTTATTCTATGATTTTAATTCAAGTGGTGCACAGGCGTATTTGCGTGTTGCAACCGAAGTTGTTCAAAGAACCGAAGGAGGGTGTGATGGCAAATAAATTTGGTTTGGGGCGTGGATTGGCTGATTTACAGGCAACGCGCGGGAAAATACCGGATATTTCGTTGTTAACCCCCAGTGAACGTGTTATTGTAAAACAAATTCCATTGGTGCAAATTGGCGCAAATCCTGATCAGCCACGCAAGACTTTTACTGATTCTGAATTGTTAGATTTGGCAGCGTCTATAAAAGAAAAGGGTGTGTTACAGCCAATTTTATTGCGCAGTGTATCAAATCGTCCTTATTTATATGAAATTGTTGCGGGCGAACGCAGATATCGTGCCTCAAAAATGGCGGGGCTGTCGGAAATTCCGGCATTGGTAAAGTCTATTGATGATACAAATGCGATGGAAATTGCATTGATTGAAAACGTTCAGCGCGAAAATTTAAATCCGATCGAAGAAGCAAACGCATATAAAAATTTGATGGAGTGTTGTGGTTATGAATTGCCGGATGTTTCGCGTTTAATTGGTAAATCAGAAAGTTATATTCGTAATATGTTGCGTTTGACATCGTTGCCAGACAGTGTGCAAAACTTGGTGGGGCAGGGTGAATTATCTGCATCGCATGCGCGTACAATTGCGGTTGCCGAAAATCCAGAAGAATTGGCGCATAATATTATTGCAAATAAATTATCTGTTTCCGATACAGAACGTTTGGTAAAAGCAGGGCCGCGTGCATCCAGTGCAAAAAAACATGTGTCTAAAACAATTGATGCGACAACCGTTCGTGATATTGAAAAAAAGATTTCGAAATCATTGGGGGTCGGTGTGAAATTGTCAGAACGTCGCGGTGGGGCAGGTAGCATAACGTTATCTTTTTCCACCCGCACCCAGTTGTTTGAATTGGTTGAAAAACTAACAAAATAAAAATGTAAAAAGCCGGTAAAATCCGGCTTTTTATAGTGTTGTTTATTTTGTTAAAAAATACCGGCTTTTGCCGGATTTTTTTATATTATTTTGTAAACATTTGTTTTGTGTCGATCAAAATTTGTCGGATTTCTTCAAAGTGTGCACTTTGTATTAAGTCGTGTTTAATGTCGGACAGTGGACGCGGTGTGCCGTCTGGGTTGCGCCAAGTAGTATGAATTTTACGGCCTGAATTTTCACCTAATGTGACATATCCCATTGTGTCAAATGCCATCAGTAAACAACCGTCACGTGTAGCAAAACTAAATTGTGGGTATTTTATTCGTTGTGCGTTTGGTAAATTTGCAGCGCGCCCGCCACTAAATAACTGTGCGTTCGTAGAAGTTTGTAAAAAAACAGCGCCATCATTTATAAGGATTACTGGAATTGGGGCAGAATTTGCAGACATCATTTGCAGAAATTCTACTTTTAATTCTTTGTCTTGTTTCAGTTCATTTATAAATTTATCCATAATATCGGTTTGGTCATTAAAGCCAGATACATGCACCATAATTCTGGCGTTTTTACATTTTGCTAATTCGCGTATAATTTCATGATTGTTTTGAATTGCGTTATGATGAAAACTGTCCACAGACAATGAAATTTGGAACAAAGACAACCATTTTTGATAATTTTGCGCCAAGTCTTTAAAGTCATTGATAATTACCTGTTTTAGCGGAGTTCGTACCCATGCACCATTTGTTTTAATATCAAGACCTGTGCCGGAATCCATAATATATCTCATGATATTTGGCACATAATTTTGCGGGCCGAATTTATAAGATGCCATGATTTCCCCACCTGTCAAGACAACAGACTTGTTAAATCGTGTATCATTATTTGCCTGATTTATATAGTATTTTATAACATCTTCAGACATAAATTCGCGTGGTCTGTGTGGGCCTGAATTTTCGCAACAGTGTGGACATTTATACCAGCACCAGTGTGTTGTTTTGAAAACCATCACATATTTCAAATTACGAACAAGTCCGCCAATTGGCAGAAAATAATCAACAACATTATTAAAAAGATTTTGTGTTTTTGACATATAACAAACATATCACAAATATATTCTTTGTCAACACAAAATGAGTTAAAATAAAAGACGCCCCGATTTGGGGCGTCGGATTCATACAATAACTGAATTATTTTACAGTTGTTGTTGCGTTACGGTTCATTTTCCAAACTTTTTCGCCTGTACCTTTTACCAATGGGCGTTCTTTACCATAAGAGATTGTAGAGATACGTTTAGAATCGATACCGTCATTTACGATAACAGCTTTTGCTGCGTTTGCACGACGTGCACCCAAAGCCAAGTTGTATTCTGTTGAACCACGTTCGTCACAGTTACCTGCGATTTGGATTTTAACATCTTCGTGGTTTTTCATATACAAAGCCTGACCCAACAGGTTGTTTTTTGCATCTTTTGAGATTTCAGCAGAGTTGAAATCAAAGAATACACGTTGGTCGTTCAAATCAGCTGGTTCAACAATAGAACCGCCACATGCAGCCAACAAGCCTGCAACGCTAGCCAATAAAGCAAAATTTTTAATTTTCATGAAAATACTCCCTTGAGTTTTTGTTGCTCGTGCTATATTGTATAATACAACGTTTGAAAAATCAAGGAAAAACAAAAATGTTTAAAGATGCGTTGCGTGATTTGGTCTTGTCTGGTGTTCAATGGGAATTAACAGAAGTTTCGACTGCCATACCACAAAATATTCACAAAACAGTTGAAGACAAACCTGTTGTCACAGGGGCTGTTCGCAATGCATCTGTTGTTGTTCCGCCTGTTGCACCGGTACAGACGATATCATTAGATACGGTGCGTTCTATGGCATCACGACCAACAGATATTGCAGCCTTGAATCGAATGATACAAGAATTTAATCATCCGCTGCGTGGTGCTGCAACAAATACAGTATTACCACACGTGGGGCAGGGCAGACTATTAATTTTAACAGATATGCCAAGTTCTGATGATGATGCATCTGGTACGATTTTATCGGGTGCAGTTGGTGAATTAATGGACAAAATGTTAAATGCAATTGGTCTGTCGCGCGAATGTGTATCAATTGTGCCAATGTTATTTTGGCGAACGCCTGGGGGGCGCACACCATCACGTGAAGAGCTGGATTTATCGCGCCCATTTGTAGATAAAGCGATTGAATTGATGTCGCCATCTGTTATTTTGACATTGGGAACATTACCAGCTGTTGAGTATGCAAATATAAATATTGCAAAATCTCATGGTGTGCCAAGTATTTTAGAAAACGGCATAACTGTTATGCCGATATTTCATCCGAACTATTTGATATTAAAACCGGCTGCAAAACGTGATGTTTGGAATGCGTTGCAAAATATGCAAAATATCTTGAAAAACGCTTAATTTTAGTTAATAATTTCCCTATGTTTAACAAAGGAGCTGAACATTAAACCTACATTTAATCGTGATAATCGCCGTGATACGGGACCACGTATGAATAATCGTATTACCGCCAAAACAGTTCAAGTTATCAGTGCTGATGGCCAGAATTTGGGTGTAATGCCAATAAATCAAGCACTGCAAATTGCATCAGATGATGGACTGGATCTGGTTGAAATGAACGCGAATGCGCCTGTTCCAATTGTAAAAATTATGGATTATGGTAAATTCAAGTACGAACAGAAAAAGCGCGCATCAGAGGCGAAAAAGAATCAGAAAACAACAGAGTTAAAAGAAGTTTGGATAAAACCTTTTATTGAAGAAAACGATTTAAATATCAAATTAAAAAAAGTTTTTGAATTTTTGGCCGAAGGTAACAAGGTAAAAATATCTGTTATGACCAAAGGTTCAAAAAAGGTTTTGGCACGTGGCAAAGATGCTGTTCCAGAATTGTTTGCGCGTGTTTTAGAAATCGTTGGTGACAAGGGTAATATGGAATCAAAGTCAAAGCCAGACGAAAGAACCAAGTCTATTATTATTGCACCTGCAAAATAAAAAGTCCCCCGTTTGGGGGATTTTTAGTGGGTGTCCGTCTTCGTTGTCGCTATGTCGAGATTTTGGTGATGGACGAGTGGTTAGTGGTGGCAGGTATTTTTATTATATTGTGTTATACAAGATAATCGCACCATATTAAAAATTGATAAATAATAAAAATAATTCATTCACTAACCACTACCCACTAATCACTAACCACTAAAAAAAAGCCGGTATTAACCGGCTTTTTTTATATCAAGCAAGCCAATGTTGCGCCCGCATTTTTCAGCATAAACCATCCGATTCTGTAATCTGTGGCATATACTGTGAACATAAACAGTGCCAATATTGCAATAACCAGTAATACACTGGCACGTTTCCCGCGCATGCAATACAGCGATATGTTATAGAACAAGAACAGTATATATATATCAACCAGCAGACTGATAACCCATATTGAAACACAGTTAAATGCCAACGCATTTAATACCAGTATTGCGGGGTAAATAAAGAATACAGATGCCAAACCTTTGATTGCGATTTCCCAATCGCGTTCACCGCCTGTGATTTCAGATACCAGCATCAACAGTCCACCCATAACAAACAGTAATGCAACCGCCAGTACAGGTACAATAATAATTGCTGTGAATATAGAGCCCAGTGTAATTGATGCGCCGCCCAACAGTCTAATAAATAAAACCAACAGTCCGCCCAATAATCCATACAAGAACGCTTTTAACATAGATTCTTCCATATTTCCATCTGCAACAATCTTGGTAAAATAGCGTTTTGGGTTAACGATTACATCATGAATATGCTTCAAAGCGTTTTTAAATTTTTTCTTCATATTTATGCCCCCATTTGATTATTTATATTTTTGCTTTATAATTACAAAAAATCAATGGAAAAAACGATGATAAAAGTAACTATTGCAGGACGCCCAAATACAGGCAAGTCCACATTATTTAATGCACTGACAGGTACACGTGATGCGCTGGTTCATGACAGACCAGGTGTTACACGTGACACTATTTCTGGCACGTTTCGTGATCGTTCATATTCGCTGTATGATACAGCTGGACTGGAAAACGCACGTTCTGGTATTGCGTTGGATTCGACCAATATGGCATTTACTGCGATTGCAAATTCTGATGCAGTGTTATTTGTTGTTGATGGTCGTGTGGGGTTGACCAATGAAGACCTTGATTGGGCGCGTTTGGTAAAGCGTAAAACACATGCGCCTGTGTTGTTGTTGGTTAATAAAAGCGAATCGGATAAACGTTTATCAAATGTTCACGACTTTTATAAACTGGGCTTTGGTGAACCAGTGTTGATTTCGGCAGAACATAAACGCGGTTTTGATGTGATTTACGAATTTTTAGATAAAATCGCAGGTGAACCTGCAATAACAGACCCACAGACAGAATCTGTTCCGGATAACCGCATCAAGATTGCGGTGTTGGGACAACCAAATGTTGGCAAATCAACATTTGTAAATCGTGTTTTGGGCGAAAAAAGACAAATTGTAATGGATGCGCCTGGGATTACGCGCGACACTGTAAAAATTCCGACAAAATTTTATGGGCGCGACATTGTATTGATGGATACTGCGGGTTTGCGCCGCAAGGCTGGTGTTACAGATGATGTAGAAACACTGTCTGCATTAAAGTCGCTGGATGCAATTGACAAGGCTGATGTTGTGATATTGATGGTTGATGCAACCAAAAATATTGAAAATCAGGCGTTGGGCATTGCTGCGCGTGTTTATAATGCTGGCAAAATTTTGTGTGTAGCGCTGAATAAATGGGATTTGGTTGAACCAGAATTGCGCGATGAAAAATTACTAAAATTAAAGCATCAGTTTGCAAATTCTTTTCATCAGATAATAAAGCCTATGATATTGGCTGTATCTGCAGAAACAGGTACCGGTGTACAAAATATGTTCCGCAGAATATATGAACAGTGGGATATTTCAATGGCCCAGGCACCAACCAGCTTGATTAACAGAATTGTTGAAAAATTGGTTGCAGATCGTCAACCGCCTTTGTCGCGTTTGAAAAGACCAATGAAGATTAAATTTGCGCGTCAAACAGGTCGCCATCCAATGAAAATTACAATAAATGTTGGTGGTGCATCTGATATTCCAGAATCTTATACGCGTTATTTACGTCGTGGTTTGGCGACTGCGTTAAAGTGGGAACATTTACCAATTGTTATTGAATATGACAAATCTGAAAACCCATATGATTAAACACACCGGTTTATACCGGTGTTTTTTTATAATACTGGATAAAAATTATGATATAATGTTCCTGATATAACACAAGAGAGAGAGCTTATGAAACGCACAGCAGAAAATATTATTTCACTGAAAAATATTAATAAAAGTTTTCCGCTGGAATTGGGTGGCGAACAACAGGTGTTGTTTGATATAAATTTTACGATAAAGGCCGGTGAATTTGTTGCAATTATGGGCCCCAGTGGTTCTGGAAAATCAACTTGTATGAATATTATTGGGGCATTGGATACTGCCAGTTCTGGTGTTTATGAATTATATGGTCGTGATGTAACAGGTCTGACCCCAGATGAATTGGCAACTGTTCGAAACGAGCATATAGGATTCGTTTTTCAACAGTTTAATTTGCTGCCAAAACGCAGTGTTTTAGATAATGTTATGCTGCCGTTGATGTATCGCGGATTACCGATGAGTGAAAGAATAGACCGTGCGCGTGAAATGTTAAAACGTGTTGGTTTGGAAAATTTTGAAAGCTATTTACCAACGCAATTGTCTGGTGGTATGAAACAGCGTGTTGCAATTGCGCGTGCGTTGGCTGGCAATCCAAAGCTGATTTTGGCAGACGAACCAACAGGTGCATTGGACAGTAAGATGGGAAACGAGATATTAAAGTTCTTTAAAAAATTGAATGATGATATGGGAATTACAATTGTAATGATTACACACGAATTTGATATTGCAAAATATGCGAACAGATTGATACATATTCGTGATGGAAAAATCAATTATGACGGCAAAATTCCAAAAGACGACAGAAATCTGTAATTAGTGCAGGGGGGATAAATGACATTTAACGATATTTTAAAAGAATCTTGGCTGTCTATCAGTGGAAACAAAGTACGTTCATTCTTGACTGTATTGGGGATTATTATTGGTGTAATGGCGGTTGTGATAATGGTTGCAGTGGGTGAAACGGTTCAAAAATCAATTACAGACCAGTTTTCATCACTTGGGACAAACACTATTATGATACGTGCAGGTGCCGCACAACAAGCAGGTGTCAGAACAGGTAATCGTAATACGTTAACAATACAAGATGCAGAATTTATTGGGCGTCTGCCGGATGTTATGGCTGTGACCCCTGTGCAAAATGGTGCTGCCCAGGCGATATATGGAAATAAAAACTGGGGTACATCAATGGTTGGTGTGTATCCAGACTATACCACTGTACAAAATGTTGAAATGCAGTATGGGACTTTCTTTGATATGGCGGCTGTTCGTAATGCATCAACATATGCGGTAATCGGCCCAGAAACAGCAGAAGAGCTGGGGTTGCCAGAAAATCCAGTTGGCGAAGTAATTCGTGTGCAAAACACGCCTTTTGTTGTTATTGGTGTGACCAAGGCCAAGGGTGATTCTGCCATGGGCAGTCAGGATGATATGATAATAATTCCAATTACAACATTGAAAAAACGTTTGCAAGGTAGCCGTTTTCCAAATTCTGTTGGAATGGTTGCGTTAAAACTGTTTGCAGAATCGGATAATAATCTGGCGATTGAACAGATTACATTGTTGTTGCGTCAGCGCCACAGATTAAAAGATGATGCTGCTGATGATTTCCAGATAATGGATATGAAACAAGTTATGGAAACAATGAATACAGTTACGGGTTATTTAAAGTTGTTGTTGATTGCGATTGCGGCTGTATCATTGTTGGTTGGTGCGATTGGTATTATGAATATGATGCTGGTATCTGTTGCAGAACGTACACGTGAAATTGGCATACGCAAGGCGATTGGCGCACGTGAACGTATGATAATTATTCAATTTTTGTCAGAATCAGTATTAATATCGTTTATTGGTTCAATGATTGGGTTGGTTATCGGGGTTGGTCTGTCCCAGGGGGTTGGTCGATTTATCTTGGGATACAATGTGCCGTTCAGTATATGGCCAGTGGTATTGTCTGTATCGGTTGCGGTAATTGTTGGCCTGTCGTCTGGTGTAATGCCTGCGATGAAGGCAGCAAAGTTAAATCCAATAGACAGTTTAAGATACGAATAAAAAAAGCCGGATTGTCCGGCTTTTTCATTGATATAATTTTGCATTATTCATCAATTCCATAAATAAAATCACCAGTACCCATATTGCCATAGAATTTTTGTTCAACAATATCCCACATACCGTTACTTGGCACAACAAAATCCCCAATCTGTAATCCACATGGAACAGGCACAAAATGCCGGACAAGCGTGTCATCTTCGTATATTTTTGTGTAATATATATACATAGCATCTGTTTGCTGATAACTTCTCAAACGTTTATTGTTATATTTATCTATGGATAGCGTACCAAACAATCTTATTGCGTCTTTTTCAACCGTTTTGCGCCCTTGTAATACTTTAGTCTGGGTTCCATATTGCAAGTAATTATTTTTTGCATCTAACACAACTAATTGCTTCGTTGTTTTTTCTTCAACTGTTATCGTAAGCGGTCTCCATTGCGGTACATTACACCACGATGGTCCACCATTTCCAGAATATGCACATAACCATGGATAGATATTATAATATTGTCCAGGGGAACCAAAATTTAGTCCATAAGTCGATATTGAATCATAGTAATCGTATACCCCAAAAAAAGAGGCGCAACCATCGGATTTTTTATTGTCATCAGAAAATTTTATTTCCATTTCACTACGTGTAACAAGTGTTGGAATGTGTTCTGTGTCAATCAACTGTGTACCTGTTGATTTTAAATAAATATTTTCATTTGCATCAACTAAACGTCCATCTGCATCGTATGTATAATTTGTTGTGTCGGTAAATGGTTGTATAACATCATATACTATACCATTATATTTTATATGTAATGAATTATGGTTATAGTTAGCACACATTGCGCCATACCACAATTCCCCGTCCACTTTGATATGCAATGCGGGGGATGTTGTTTTTGTCTGTGACAGTTTTATTGTATTATCGCCCACATGCAAAACACGTGCATCTGCACCAACCCCAATAAACAACAAAAGAAACAGCGCAATTAAACGCATAATCCCCCCAATAGATTGGTGGGGCAACATCATCGTTCAAGGTTTTGGTCGGAAATTGCCCCATGAAAAAACCGTCACAGAAAATGACGGTCGGGGTGTTCACAATCAACAGTTCAGTGATCCCATTGCTTTCAATATATCACAACGGCACCCCGACCATAATCGGGGTAAAAATAACGGTGCGTTGGCACCGAAATACATCGGATTACGATGCGTTCGCACCGAAACTGTTAGGCTTGTGAAGGCCCGAACCGACATCCCTGTCAGTTCAGTATATATTTTATTGGATTTTATGATGTTTTTCAATAACAAAAAATCCCCCAAACGGGGGATTTTTATAATTCTACTTTACCATTTGTTGCAACTAAATCTGCCATCATTTCAATTCGGCCGCCAGCCTCGCGTAATATCAAGTCGCCTGCGGCAATTTCTGCATAGTCTAATGGATCAGATACATAGGCATCAAATTTACCTGCTGCAACCCATGCCAAATCCAGTGCAGGACAACCTGTTATACGCCCATCACCAATCATTTGACGACCGTCAGATGTGTTGTATGCAATGGTCAAATCCGCTTCTTCGGACAGATTTGAAACCTTTATTCTTGCGGAATGGAACGCAGAAAATACATATGCGCCACGACCAGCTTCGGCATAATAAAGTCTTTCATCAATCGGGGAATAAACCAGTGCGATTTTTGTTTCATCATTTGAACGCAGTGCCAACGATATTGCAAAGTGTGGGTTGCCACGAACAAAGTTTGCCGCCCCAGACAATGCCAAAACAAATTCGTCACGACCGTCACCGGTGTGTGTTGTATTTGGTGTTAACAGTCCTGCATTTGGGCGAACCAACAACAAGTCTGATAAAATGCTTTCTTCGATTCGTGCAGATGCCTTTTGTACAAAGTCACGTGCACCACGCAACGATTGTTGCAGGTTTTCCACTTCGCCAAAGTCACGACGCAAACCAGACGCAGTACGTTGCAGCGCCATAAACATTTTGTTTAATTCGGTTGAACCTTTTATCAACAATTCCATGTCGCTGCCCCCATCAGACGAAAGTTAATCTTAGAAATTAAAGCCAGCAAATTTGCTTTTGAATTCTGCTGCGCGTTGACCCTTGTCACCTGCGTTTGAACGTTGACCTGTCCATGCAGAATGGTTCAAGTTATCTGTTGATAAAACCAAGTCTTTTTTTACAGAAGAGTACATTTTTACAGTCTTGCCATCTGTTCGTGTGACATTGATTTCATGATATTCAGGATGAATTCCTTGTTTCATTGTATTACCCTTTTTTAGAATTTTAGCCTGCGAATTATACAAGGATTTTTATAGAAATCAAGCAATATTAGCATTTTAATATCGACCAATGCATCCCAGATATGAATTTCCCGTAGATTCCAAGATGTTTATAAACTGATTTTGATTTTTTCCAGAAAATAGTGCCAAGATTGTGCCTGTGTCTGTGGCCAGCATATCTGCAACAGTTGCGATGCCAGAATTCATCTTTTTAAAGAATCCACTGGCAGGTCTAATTTCTGCTGCCAACAACTGGTTTGTACCGTTTGATTTAGCATTTTTTTGTGATTCTATGACCATTAATTGACATTCTGGGGAAATTATTAACTTATCAGTGACCACAGCATCGCTGCCAAGCAATTCACCCCACCAGCCGGTTGAGCCACAAAAAATTGGCATATAAATTGTCGCGCTTGGGTTTTGTTCCAAGATTTCTGAAATATCCTTGTCATCGTTGTACACATCCGGCATTACACCCGTTGAATTATTTATAACCTTGCGTGCCAACTGGTATTCGTTATCACCAGTTGTTTTACGTGGCCAATAAAGAATCGGAAACTTTTTCATCACTGAGAATTATATCAGATTCGGAACATACAAAAAAGGGGGGCAGGTTAAATAAAGCACTTGATTTTTTATTTTTTTATCTTTTCGTACCATTTTTTACCATTTTCCCACAAAATTTTCAGGTCGTTTTCAAGTTTGTCATAGTATTCAGTGGATATCTGAACATTGAACAAAGTCTTGACCAGTGCAGGAATCATCGTCATAAACATCGCCATAAACAGCCCCATTAATATAATTGTAACCAGACTGTCGTTTTGCATCATTAACGAATCAATTAAAAATTTCGAATCGTTTTGTGTCAGCGCAGCACTTAACGCACTTGCGCCCTGCCAGTCGCCAAATACTGCGTGCAAGAACATAATTGCAAATGATACAAATACGCCCGTCATTGCAATACCCAGCGTTGCAGATATAACATTGTCTATGATTGATTGAAGTGATTTGCCAACACCGGCCAGTGATATTTTCCATCCCTTGAACAGCCAGGCCAGCAGCATCAGTGGTAACATTACCAAATCCATAGACAGTTTTATAAATACTTCCAGAAAATACATTGGAATTGGTAACAATGCCATAAAGAATAATGCCAATATCATTGCGCCTGCAAAAAATATAATAACATTTGGGAATATTGGAATGTTCCACATTATTTTGTGCATATAATCCGAATCAAAAGCCATATTCAGCATTGTCCAACCAACAGTCATGCCCAGTCCTGTCATTTGATGTACGCCTGCCAGTTCGCATGCCAGGTTGTGTCGCAGTTTTGGTGAAAATGCCCCCGCATTTGCAGCGCGTTCGTCAATTGATACAGGGTCTGCAATCGCAGTTGCAACAACACATTCGTCAAATTTGTCGTCATGTACCGCCATGCGGTTTAATGTCAGACCAACATTAAATATAGGCTCTATCGCAACATCTGTAATCAGTCGTGGCAGTGGCGCAACCAGTAATATGCATACAAAACCTAATTTAAACATATGATTTCCAAAGGTTGTTGCAATATCCCATGGTTTATCATATTTTGAATTAACGAAATTAGACATTAATGTCCATGTGAACCATACCGCGGTTAATATAATTGCGACCGGTACAATTGTATGTCCAATTGCACTGTAAATGCGTGGCAACAGCCCAGACATTGTTGACATAATATCTGAAAACATTTGACACGACCAGCAACTGGAAAAGAACTTTAATGCATCGGCCATATTTACAGGTGCCATTGAACGATAAATTGAAAAACCAGCAATTGCACCAACGCCTGCAATTCCACCGATAATCAGTGGTGAAACAGCACCCGCCCCAAATGGCAGGAACGATAAAAATACAATCCAAAATTTTTTTAACCGATTCATCACTTTTAAGTATATCATATTTTGTCATAAATGTGATATAATTGAAAACATAAAGATACAGAGAGAATGAATTTTTTTAAAAAACTATCTTTCCTAGTGACTGTTTTTACGGCGTTTTTTGTGCCGTCTGTGGCGTGCGCAGCAAACATTGTTGATGCATTGGATTTATCTCCTTTTGTGCCGCTGGTGCTGGATTCGATGATGATGGTTGCCACAGGTGTGTATGAATTTTTTGTTGGAACCAGTGAACATACAGGAATTATATACATTTTGATATGGACGTTTTTGGGACTAACAATTGTATTGTCATTGGTAAAAATGTATTTGCCAAAGACATGGGTGTCTTTCTTTGGTTTTTCTGGTGGCGGTGATATGGCAGATGGAAAAATGACACCAACAAAGATATTTGAAAACGTATTAAAACCAGGATTGCGCGCTGTTATCGCATCGCTTGCGTTATTGCAGCTAAAACCTGTATATTTAACCCAGTGGTTGATAAATCCTTTTCTTGAATTTGGGTCTATTTATACTTCGCATATATTGTCCGAAATAAACCAAGTAAATGTAACTGCGAACAAGGTTGCGTGTCCCGAGGATATTGTTGCCAAGGCTTGGATTTCAAAAGAATCTTGCGAATTTTTAACGCAGCCTGTTGCTGATTTATCGCATGCAAACAATCAAATTATAAAACAAGGTTTTGAATCTATTACAAACGGATTACGCGGGCTGTTCACACTGATACCGCATGGTGGTGAGGATTTTTTAAATCTGGTAACAGGGCTTATATTGGTATTTACTTTTGTTGGGTGTAATATCTTTATGGCGTTGCTGGTTATCCAAGGTATATTTAATTTTGGTGCCCAGTTGATATTGTATCCTTTTTATGTTTTGACATATGTTTTCAAAAGCAGTGATAAATGGTTTGATGTTTGGCCTGCGTTTTCAGGGATTACCAAGGCGTTACAACAGTTAATCGTAACAATGATTGCATGTGCGTTTATTTTGTGTATTAACGTTGCGATTATTCGTGCATTGTTTCAGTGGAATTCATCAATTTTCGTTGTTGCAGCAGGTGGTACTGCAACCAGCAACATTCCGCAACAGGTGGCATCATCATCGCTTGGATTTGGTCAGCATTCTGTATTGTGGCTGTCTGCAATAATGACATTTTATTTGATGTTCAAGATATTTGAATTAACCCGTAAGCAGTTGGATATGTACGTTGGCAAGGGTATGGATGGATTGTATAACAATGTTACCAAAGACACAAAAACATTGTGGGAGGGTTCAAAGAAACTTGGTAAACAAATTGGAACAGCAGCAGGTTGGATTAAAAAGAAATGAACGAATTGATGGTTTCTTTGACGGACAAAGTTGTACAGTGTTGGGGCTGTGCTGTTTTTGATCGCTTGTTCCAAATCGTATCTGTGACAGTGGCGGCAGTTTATGACCATTTTACGCACTTGTGCTTGGTTTTGTTTGGTTTGTTGTTCACAGTATTTGTAATAAACGCGATATGGAAAAATATGCGCAGTGGTATGTCTGACCCATGGTTAAAGAATTCTGTGCAAAAAGTATTTATAAATTCTGTTGTCGCATTAAGTTTATTGGGTATGGGTGCAGCATTACCGCGTTTGGTCAGTACTGTTATTTTTGAACCTGTTGCGCAAATAACCTTGTTGTATTCTCAGACAATGGTAAATACAACAGATGAAATTGTGTCCGAAAAGGTTACGTATGAACCCGTTAAGATAACCCAAGAAGGAATATACAGGGCAGAATTGCGTGATAAAATGATTATGCTGATGAAAACAACAGTAACACAATTCCAGTCTTATATAAAACTGGGAATTGCTGTTATGGATAATGCTTTTTCTTGGTCTGCATTATTGGGTGTTGGCGCATTGATAAAGCATATAATTTTGTTCTTTATCGGATTGTATTTATCATGGGGATTTATAAAGATTTTCTTTAAATATTGTTGTTATTTTGCAGATGCGATAATTGCGATGGCGTTGTTTGCATTTTTCTTTCCGTTATCATTGATTATGATAGTTTTCAAAGATGTCAAAGAAGTCCCCAAATGGTTTGGGGATATTGGTAAATCTGTTGGTGTTGCCCAGATAAAGAATTTAATAAATGCGATTGTAACATTGGGGTCTGTTGTTCTAACATATACTGTAATAATGGTTGTGGTTGCAAAGTTCTTTTCTGCGCCAGATGCATCTGTGGTGGGATTGATGGATGCGATTACATCAGGACAGATATATGCAGACGACTTAAATACAGATAATTTACAAGCTATGACATTAATCAGTTGTATTGCGTTGGTATATGTTATGAATTTTATATTTGCGCAGATACCACAGATTACAAAAATGGTATTATCTGCATTCTCGGTCGAAGAAAATACTAAGCATGGTGAACAGTTTGCAAATGATATGATGACGCTATCTAAAAATGCATTTGATATTGTTGTCAAAGCAGGAAAAACAATCGCCAGTGGTGGTGATGCCAAAGAAGAAAAAAAGGACAGTAAATAGTGTTAAAGGCAAAACTAATTTTGCTGGGGGTTAAAATCTTGATGTGGGGTGTCGCATTGGGGTTGGGCATCTGGTATCTGTCGTCATCATTGTCTGGCGCATCACTGACATATACCAGTGTTGATAACTTCTTGGTTGCGGCAGGTGTTCAAAATGGCGATATTGCAACAGCAAACGGTTGTTTTATGTGTCGATATGTTGCAGATTTGTTTGGGGTATTGGGTAATGCCACAGAAAAATTCTGGACAGCGATGTTAGATGCGCTGTGGGTAATAATGGTAATTGGTTTTGGGATATTTTTGTTTGTTTCTGCAACAAAACACATATACAAATCTGCCGCAGATACAGCCAAAGGTGACACGTCTGAAAAGAAAATAGATTTCAAGTCTTGGTTTGACAAAGTTTGGAAACAAGCATTACGTATAATGATTGTTGGAACAATGATTGGTGCGCTGGGAATGGGCGGTGTTGGCGCATTAAAGACGGTGTCAAATATAACAATCAGGCCTGTTATGTTTATTGGTGCGGAATTATCAATGGCTGCAACTGGTGTGAATGATGCGGCCCAGTGTAATGCGATGACCGTTGCATCAAATAAATCAACTGATTTGTTAAATCCAATATTACAGCCATTTATGTGTGTTGTTGGAAATGTTAACAGTGTTATGTTGGCTGGTGCTGCGGGTGGTTTTTCAATGATGAATTATGCATGGCTGGGGCTGGGGGGCGGTGCATTTACATGGATTGCAGGATTGGCACTGGTGCTGATGTTCATGGTAATTGGTTTTGACCTGTTCTTTCAGATTTTGTCTGTTGTATTTAAACTGATATTTTTAATAATATTTATGCCGTTATTATTGGCGGCCTATGCGTTCGAAGAAACATGGGGTGCGGCCAAGGGGTTGATTGGGAAATCAGTTGATATGTTGGTGTCCAGTGCGGTCAGAATTGTTGCAATTACATTAAAAGTGCTGATTATTTACGCGACTGTATCGTATACAGCGGATACATTCTTCCCCGGGCCAAATGATGGTTACAGTGCTGTTTTACCGCCATTGATGGGAATGTCACCAGAAAACCCAGATGCCAAAACATTATCAGTTATGAATGTATTTTCAACATGTGAAAAAGTGGCGCTGTCGGATGGTGAAATGGACAAAGATAAATTCAAAGATTGCTTTACAGCACGCAAGGCGGCTGTGGAACGTGTGTACCCAGGTGCATTTGATTTCTTGAAAGATGGTTGGGATTTCTTGTTGATGATGGTATGCTTGTTCTTGTTATACTATTATGCAATCAGTCCAAAGATAGATAAATTATTAGGCAAAGATTCAAACGAGATGTTCGACTTTGGGACATGGATAAAAGATTTAGGTACACAAGTCTGGAAATTCCCAGTTGATGTAACTAAAAAAATAACGGATATAATTGGCAAAAAATGATAAAAATAATGCGTAAATTTTTATCGAAAATAATGATTGCTGTTGTGGCGATTGGTATTTGTGCGCCCGCATTTTGCGCAACATCAAATTTACAAATATCATCAAATACGGGTATGGCAGATATTGGTGATTTTGGTACATGGGCAACAGAAAATAATCGTCAGTTGTTTTTAGACAGTTTAACATATGATTTAGATCAGTTTCGTGGTGTGTCTCAAAATCAACTTGTTTCTGATTATGTCCCGATAGAGGCCAAAGTAGGTATGGCTTTTATGAACGCCTTTTCTTTTGTTGCAGGAATCTTGGATTCTTCGTTGGTACGATTTACAATAATCTTTATCATAATTGCATATGCCTTTTGGATGCTTTTCGAAGCATATACAATTATCATCGGTCAAAATCAAGCCAAAGAGATGATACTTGAAATTGGTAAAACAGGAATCAAAGTTGGTATGTGGGCTGTGATTCTTTCAATTGGCCCTGCGGAAACATTTATGTTAATAATTTCACCTATTATGTATCTGGGAACATTATTTTCAG
>JAZQUA010000071.1:0-15311 GCA_045631065.1 Candidatus Enterousia sp.
TTGCATATGCAGCACACCACCAACGACGTTTCCAAGTACCAATTTTCCATTTATCTTTGCCATTATAAACCATAAAAGCATCTGCGATTTCCTGTGTATTTTTTGCCTTGGAAATTTTATCTGCAATCAGTTTCATATCAGTTGGACGTTGATACCCAGCCAATATCAACGCAATCTGATGTTGCGCAGTTATATTTGAATAATTTTTTATTGCCCTTTGTAACGCAGGCATTGTTTCAAATATCAAATGTCTGCGCGCCTGACCATAATTATAGCCTGTGGACCATTTTTTTGTTTCACCAACTTTATTTGGGTGTCGATGTAATACACCTTTCTCATCATACTTATAATGCCATGTACACCCAAGTCCGTTTGTTTCACGGTCTTCACCGTCATGACGTATTGATGTATCGCGATATGTTTCCAATTCCGTCAATACAACCGCGATATGTTCCCAATATTCATCCACAGCATTTTGTACAAAGTTAGCATCTTGTGGACTAATTGTTTTAAGTTCTTTTTTTACAGACTGTTCTTTATTTGGAACAACAGCCTCTTTTTTATCTTTTTCGTT
Organism: Candidatus Enterousia sp.; assembly: GCA_045631065.1. Lineage (GTDB taxonomy): Bacteria > Pseudomonadota > Alphaproteobacteria > Rs-D84 > Rs-D84 > Enterousia. Next base: position 575 of record JAZQUA010000071.1, read on the forward strand.
ATCTTTGTCTTTATCTTGGTTAAGGGCATTTACTGTTAATTGTCCCCCGGACAATGCCATTGTTCCAACCATCATAAAATACAATAAATAACTTTCCACCCAAGAATGTTTTTTACCAAAATTTGTTGCTGCATTTTTCTTGGACAATTCTTCCATATTTCTGATAACAGCATTATCAACAACAATCGTATTTAAACCGCGCATTAAATATTCCAGCAACCACAATCCCCCAACCCCCGATATTTTACCAGTCTGTTGTGCGACTTCACCCGCCCAACGTTTTAGTTTATCTTGATTCAGTTGCAAAACAACTTCACCACGTTCATTCTTGGTACGAACAACCAGCTGATTTAAATGAATTGTATCTGGGATTTTCTTTTTTGCTAAACCCAACCGCAGTTTTTTTAATTTATCTGCAATATGGCGCACATCATCACCACGTTTTTGTGCAACTGTTTTTGGTGCCATATTTATTTCCTCCCCAATCCAGTTTTTTTCGCGATTCTTGAACGCTTGCGCGAATATGCAGGTGCCACAAACGGATAATCGTTTGGCAGCCCCCATTTTTCGCGATATTCATGCGGTGTCAGATTAAATTTTCTTTTTAAATATCTGCGCAACATAATATGCCATGTACCATCTTCCAAACATTGTATTTTATCAGGATGTACAGAATCTTGGATTTGTTCTTCGGTTACAGTCGTCCCGCGCAGTATTTCACGTGCGTTTTTTACTGCCACTTCCATAGTTAATTTTGGATTCGCAGCAATCGCAGCCGCAGCAAGATTTGCGACCGCCAACGTAAAATCAGAATTCTTATTTACCAACTTGCCATTTCCTTTATATTTTAATAGAATAATTATATCACAAATGAACCCTAAATAAAAGCCAAGTAAAATGACACGACCACTTGCAGATTTAATGCGTCCTAACACAATTGATGACATTGTGGGTCAAACTGTATTACTTGGTGAAAACGGCATTGTTCGCCGTATGGTTGAAAATCAGAAATTATCAAATCTGATATTATGGGGACCACCTGGGTGTGGAAAAACGACAATTGCGCGCGCATTGGCAAATTCTGTTGATATGGACTTTGTTCCAATGTCTGCGGTATTTTCTGGCACTGCTGATATAAAAAAGGCGATGGATGCAGCACGTATGAATCGTGACATTGGTCGTAACACATTATTGTTTATTGATGAAATACACAGATTTAACAAAACCCAGCAAGATACATTATTACCATATCTTGAAGACGGCACTGTTGTCTTTATGGGGGCAACCACCGAAAATCCCAGCTTTAATTTAAATAACGCATTATTATCACGTTGTCATATTGGCGTACTGTCAGGCTTATCCACCGAAGATTTATTAACATTGATTGAACGTGCAGAAAAATTTTTAGCAAAAAATTTACCATTGGATAAAAATGCACGCACACACTTGGCACAAATGGCAGATGGCGATGCACGCTTTTTGCTTAATACTGTTGAATACTTAATTAATGCAAATTTCAAAGAACCATTAACCCCAGACGCCTTGGATTCTGCCGTACAGAAACGTGCCCCACTGTCTGACAGACATGGTGACGAACATTATAATTTAATATCTGCGGTGCATAAATCACTGCGTGCCAGCGATACAGATGCGGCATTATATTGGGCGGCCCGCATGATGACATCTGGCCAAGACCCAATGTATTTATTTCGTCGCTTAACACGTTTTGCGGTCGAAGATGTGGGACTTGCTGATCCAAACGCATTACAGGTTGCGATTGCTGCATGGAACGCATACGAACGTCTGGGCAGTCCCGAAGGCGACTTGGCCCTGACCCAGTTGGTAATATATCTGGGCACTGCACCGAAAAGCATTGGCAATTACAAGGCGCAAAAGGCTGCATACGCCGCAGCGCGCGCCACAGGGTCGCTAATGCCACCAAAAAACATTTTGAACGCACCGACAAAAATGATGAAAGATTTGGGTTATAACGATGGATATATTTACGACCCAGATACAGCAAACAGTTTTTCTGGTCAAAACTGTTTTCCCGAAAGCATGGGACGTCAGAAATATTATTTTCCAGTTGAACGTGGGTTTGAACGCGAAATAAAAAAGCGTCTTGAATATTGGGACAAACTGCGCGAACAGTTAAAGAAAGATTAGGTATTTTCCCTTTGTCATTGCAAGGGAGTATAACGACCGCGGCAATCCAGTTTTATTTAGCATTATTATTTACTGGATTGCCACGCTGCGCTCGCAATGACAAAGGTAGAATAAAAATTATTCCACCACTCACACTAACCACTTGTCCACTAAAAATCCCCCATGCGGGGGATTTGTTATTTTTTGTTCATCCAAGGGTTATTATAACTTGCTTCTTGTGTGCGTGCATTTTCATATGCAGTATTTAAATTGCTTCTATGGTCATTTAAACATTTTTGAAATGCGGTTTTTGTTTTAAGGCCTGTCAATTTTGAATCCCCACAACCTGCTTCACATTCAGTACCTTTATTCATCATGCAAACAATAGAATAATCTTTGGCTAATTGTCGTTTTGCCTCTGTTTTTGCGGTACTCATTCCGCCACCAGTCGCATTATAAATAGTTGTATAATTTTCATTAAAACAATTCACGCGTTCTAAACCATCCATTATCGAATTACAATCTTTGATACCAGCCATAAATATATTCATATTTGTCTGTTTAAAAGACGAACCGCTGTCATCACTGTTCTTACTTGCGCCGGCGGCCTGCAAGTTGGATGTCAAAACAGCCTTTTCAAGTTGTGTTTTAAAACGACGCAACATAGATTCCATTTGTTCATAGTGACGATACATTTGCTGTGTTATCAATTCAGATTTCATCGCAACAACATCATTCATTAAATCACGTTGTGTACTGTCTGGATTTTCTGTATCACCAATATTATACACATGTGTTGAACACAGTGCGAATTCTGCAGAAATCGCATCATTATTATCATCTTCACAGCCATTATCTGCAAAAGTCGGCATAACAACAGCCATCAGCATTACACTGACCATAAAAATTTTCGCAAAGATATTTTTTACATTTTTCATTTTTATTTATTGTTTCCTAAAGGATTCAGTCCACTAGACACGAAACTATTTATACCGACTTTTGGTAACGTTAAATTTGTCGTTTTCAATGCTTGTGACGTTCCTTTTTGTTTCACTATTTGTCCATTTTCACACTGTTGTGAGTACTCTGTCATTATCGCAGAACCACACTTACAATTCCCATTGTCCCAAGCACCGGACATACTCTTACACATAAGTTCATTATTTACAGCGAAAGCTCTACCCCCCCCGCACTACCTGCGGTTGTGTTTTTGTTTGTTTTCTCATTATATTCTGTTTGTGTTATAATGTTACCACTGTACCAACAATAACCAGTTTTCAAAACGCATTTGTTTCCCTCCCATGAGGCAACTCCCTTATCTTCCCAATAATCACAATACTTTTTCTCTGTCGCATCTACAATAACAGAACCACACGATGCCGTATGCGTTATGTCGCCATATCCAATAACACCATTGGTTGCGACTGTGCGATACAGGCTGTCATATGGAACACATATTTTATCCGATGGCAATTTTCTTTGTGTTACCGCATTACGCAAGCGTTCATATCCACGCGGTGTTAATGCGCAATACTTTAACTTTTCAAATTCTGAATCACCAGCATTTGAAAAACGATTTTTCGCAGAATATTCTGGTGCATCCTGCAAAATAATGCGTTCCAATGTATCTAAATCAACAGTCCTATTTTTACTGCTTTTTCTGCGACCAAATATAGAAATCGAATCCAACGCAGATGTTGCACAACCAACACGTATCAATTTATCGCCTTCGTATGCTTCGCTAATCCAGTTGCGTTCAACTGTATCATCTTCGCTGTCACCTGTAATCAGTCCAATCAATGTACAACGCACATCATCCTGGGGTGGTATTGCTTGATTCGGTCTACATTCATAACCCCCACGCGTAAAATCACCATTTTTAACCGACTTTCCACCAACACAGTTCGCGTTAGTATATGTCTTAACATCATGCTTACCGTTCGTATCACCTGTGCACATATATTTACCCCACTTGTTACACGAACCAGACAGCATCATAATAACGTCAGAAACATCAACACCAACCGCCAATGCCATTTCCAATGCCTCGTACATTTCGTCTGCGATTGCATCGTATGGTTCAAAGAATTTCATCGCTTTTTCTTTGAACATTTTTACACGCTTTGGCCCAGTACAATTATTACCGCGTGCATCACAACCCGCATATTCAAATGCATTTTGCATTGTTGTCTTTAATGTTTTCAATTGCATTTCGGCATTTTCAACAGCCGACAAAATCTGACCTGAAATCTGTTGACGCACCAACACATCTTCGGATACCCCAGAATCAATTGCAACCTGTTGTGCCACTGTAACCCCAGGTGCAGTTTGTGCATCAATCTTTGCCTGTTGGGCAGCTGCTGCCTCTTGTTGCGCTTGGGCGACCAGTGCCTTTTGTTCTTCCAATGCCGCCTGCATAGATGCCATTTGTTGGGCATTCTGCGCCTGCATCTGTTGTTGCATTTGTTGCATCTGCATTTGCATCTGTTGCATTTGCTGATTGCTTTGCGCAGCCGCAGCAGATGCTGCAGCCTGTTGCGCCATCAATTGTTGTTCTTGGATTTTTGCGTTCGCATTCGCAACAATTTGCGCAGCAATAAAATCAACTAAATCATTTCCATGTTTTTTACAATCTTTGTTTGAATTCACACAACCTTCGACAATCGGTTTTGCAATTTCCAATGTTGTACATGCCGCACACTTTGGTTGTGCACAACGCATAATCAAAGAATTACAATTTCCAAAGTCTGCTGTTGGCGCACCTGCCCCACCGGCCAATGTGCGATTATTCATTAATGTATTCCAGTTATTATTATTTGTCGCACCACTGTTACCGTTCCATGCGGTTAAATTACTGCCCGCAGTGGTTGCAACCTGGGCCCCAGAAATACAAGGGACAAAAAACAACGACAACAATAAAAATTGCTTAATCAGTTTCATATTCTCTCTTAGGTAAAATTTTACCATATTTTAAATCCATATAAAAGCGAAAAATGATAAAAAGTGGACAAGTGGTTAGTGTGAGTGGGTAGTGGTGGCAAGATTTTATTATGTTGTGTTATAAAAGATAATTACACCATATTTAAAATTGATAAATAATAAAAATTATTCATTCACTAGCCACTAATCACTAACACTAACCACTCGTCCACCACTAACCACTCGCCCACTTGACCCCGTCATACCGACGCAGGTCGGTATCCAGTGTGTACAAATACGGTTGTATACGGATACAATGGACCCCAGCCTTCGCTGGGGTGACGGAGAAAAATAAATACCTGTCACCACTAACCACTAAAGAATATGTCTTTTGTTATTGGCGTCTGGCGCAGAAACAATACCATCTGCCTCCATACGTTCCATAAAGCCAGCAGCCTTGTTATAACCGATTTGCAGCCTGCGTTGAATATATGAAATCGTTGGCTTTTTATCGCGAATTACACATTCTTTGGCACGCGCGTACAGGTCACCATCCTTGTCACCCGAACCACCGCCAAATCCACCAGACATATCACCACCAACACTGTCTGCGGAATCAGTAACACCTTCGGCATATTCTGGTTCACCTTGGGAACGCAAGAAATCACCGATGCGCTTTAATTCTTTGTCATCAATAAATGCACCATGGATACGAACTGGGACACGTCCTGCCTCGCTAAACAGCATATCACCCATCGCCAACAACTGTTCTGCCCCACCTTCGCCAAGACATGTCACACTGTCAATACGGCTGCGTGCTTGGAACGAAATACGTGTTGGGAAGTTAGCCTTGATAACACCGGTGATTGTTGTTGCGTCTGGACGCTGGGTCGCCATAACAAGATGAATACCTGCTGCACGTGCCTTTTGCGCAATACGTTGAACACATGCTTCAACATCCTTGCGAGCCAGGCTCATCAGGTCTGCCACCTCGTCAATAATGATTACCATATATGGCATATCTGATAAATCAACTTCTTGGGTTTCAAATAACAATTCACCAGTTTCCGGATCTGTTCCCACAGCAACCTGTTTGGTAATTTTTTCACCACTTTCACGTTTTTGCGCTGCAATTTCATTATAGCTTTCAATATTACGAGCATTCAAAACTTGCAGTTGTTTATACCTTTCTTCCATTTCACGCACAGCCCATTTCAGCGCATTTACCGCTGGTTCTGGTTCCAGCTTTACAATTGGCGTAATCAAATGTGGAATATCATCCCAAAAACCAAAATCAACACCCTTTGGGTCAATAATAATCAGCTTACATTTATCTGGGGTAAAATGATAAACGATTGATGTAATAATAGACTGAACAAACACAGATTTACCAGACCCAGTACGCCCAGCCACCAACATATGTGGCATTTTTGCCAAATCAAAATACATTGGATTTCCACCAATATCAACACCCAATGCCAATGGAATTTTATACTTTGATTCAACAAACAAATCATCTTCCATCAAACCACGATAACGTACAGTCTGACGTTTCAGATTTACCATTTCAACACCGATTAACTGGGTCTTTGGAATATGTGCGATACGAATACTTTCTGTTGCCATTGCACGTGTCATATCTGTCACAGTCTTGTTAACATCCGCCATACGCGTACCTTCGTCTGGCATAAATTCGTACAATGTAACAATCGGCCCAGGCTTTATTCCAACAACTTTGCCATGAACACCGTATTGCGCAAATTTAACCTCCATACTATGTGCATTTTGCTTTAATTCTGGGGTTACAGAATATTTACTGAAATTAGATTTTTCCAACATTTTTGGATCTGGTAATTCGTATGCAGATGCACTGCGAACACGTGGTTTTGCAGCAACTGCCACAGCAGCAGCTTTCTTTGCACTGCGCTTTTTCTGAACAACCTTTTTATCTTCTTGTTGTTCTTCTGCTTCCTCTGTATTTTCTTCAACTTCATCTTCTTCAGCAGGTTTTGGAACATACTTTATCAAATGGAACGCAGATGCCAACCACAATCCCCATCTTGCCAAAACCTTTATGCCCCAACGGACATGTTCCCACTTTACATGTAACAACATTCCGCCCATAACAAAAAACACACCCAAGCACAACAATCCAATTAAAACAGATGCAACATAACCAACCAAGAACACAATATCTGCCGATGCAACAGAACCAAACATACCACCATATACAGACTGTGGTGCAATCAAACCAAAACCAATTGCACCCATACACAGCGCAATAAATCCACGCAATAAATTATATTCTGGCAGATTATCACCCACCACACCAATCATATTTACAATTCCCCAACGTGCAATACACAGAAACAAAAATAATCCAGGAATAACACCAACAGCATAACGCACCATGCCAACCAAATAACCCATAACAGATTGAGTTCCAAACGTGCTGGCCACACCAAATCCATCCAAATACGGATTATACATCAGCATCGCAAACACAGCCCACAATGCAACAACAAATACACATGCGCCAAATATACGCTGTGCCAAACTTTTCAATGCACCAGACACTCGTTCTGGTAAAAAATTAGACTTTCCTTTCCCTGCCATAATGATAGATATTTTATCACAAAAAAGACAAAAAAAACAGACGATTTTTACATCGTCTGAAAATTATACCTATGCTGTCTTTTTTAACAGCTGTGATTTTATAATATCTGCAATAACCATACCAATAAATGCACCAAGTATTACATCAGATGGCCAATGCGCACCAACAGCAACGCGCGATACACCAATCAATATTGCCAATGTCCATGTAAACACCTTGAACTTTGGTGCCAACATACCAATCATAACCAAACCTGCAAAACTGATTGCTGTATGACCTGATGGCATTGAATTAAACGCCCAATCCAATGACGGAGGGAAAAACCCAGTCATATCCAGCGCCTCAAAGAATATCGGTCTGGCACGACCAATAAAAGTCTTTAAAACTTTTACTAAAACACCTGCAGACAAAACACTGTAAAAGATTAAAAACGCATGACTGGTCTTGGTTTTATTAAAACAATTAATTACACTGGCGCGCCAATTTTTGAAATCTACAGAAATTTCTGATTTCAAATACTTTTTTACACACAAAACCGCAGCAGCAACAAAAGATACCAACAACCATATCTTGCCAGCAAATACAACATCAAACCAATTAAATAATCTGCAATTAAGCTGACGCAAAAAAACAAATAACGGCTTGTCAAACCAGAAAATCCCCAACATCACCAACACACATGTTATCAGTGCCGCCACACCAATTTTTTTCCATTTAATCTGATTATTTTTAGTTAAAAACATATCATACCCCTGCGCTTTTATAAATCGATTAAAACATTATAAATTTTCTTATCTGTTAAAATCTTTACAGACACAGCTGTTGACAACGCGTCTTCATCTGTACCACTTGCGATTGTTGGGCAACCCTGACGAATTTCTGTTGGGCTAACATTTTTTTCTTTGTTAAAATCGCGCGCATTAAAATCACCATTGATAACATTTAAAAAGAAGGCATTTTGCTGCTGATTTGATCGAATATTAGACAAGCATACAATCGGGAACACGCCACGCCCATCAATAACCTGTCCCTGCCCTGTTTTAACAGATTTATTCAACAATTCCAACGCGCCACCATTATTCAAATCAATCACTGTTGCAATTCTGGCACTGCCTGCGGTTGGTGTACCAACCAAAACACCACGCTTGTTTTCATAAAAAGCAGACACAATTGCTTCTGCTGTACCACGTGTCTGGTCTGACATTAAAACAACAACAGGCGCATCTGTAAGTGCATCTGCATTTGCAACAACTTCTACTTCATCCATTGCTGTTTCAACAATTCGCATCACAGGATTTTCACCAATAAACATACCAGCCAACTTTGCAGCAGCCTTTTCGTTATCACCGCTGGACGCGCGTAAATCCAAAACGATTCCATCAATATCTATATATGTATTTAATGCATTTTTAATAATATCAACAGCGCCATCTGATACCTTATGCACAACAATTTCAAGTATGCCACCCTTATCAGGATTTGAACGATGAACAACATCAGCATCAGCAACAACAACAGTTGCACGACGCAAAACAACATCTTTACTGCCCCATGGCGATAATATTTTAATTTTTGATGTCCCAGAATTAAAACCACTGATTACAGATGCTAGTTCTGAATCAGACATATTACGCACCAGTTTACCATTTATCTGAACTATTAAATCACCTGCATTAATTCCAGCTGTATCTGCTGGCGCCCCTTTGAATACACCGTCAACACGAAAATTTCCACGTTCATTACGCGAACCTTCCATACCAACACTGGTTAACAATCTGCCATCTTCGTTAATCTGCGCAGCCTTAGAAAAAATATATCTGCCATTTTCGTCTAATCCACGCATCATACTGTCAACAACATATTGATACGTTTCGTTTTCTGATAAAGACTTCATATATGGGTCATTTGCACGCATTTTCAAAATCAGCGCAGTTGTAATTTCACCAAATGAATTCCAATCATTTTTATTTGGTCGTGGATAATTCGCAATAATCTTATCATCCCACACCAAAACAACACGTTCGTCTGTTGCAGCAATATGTGCAGATGGATTCAAATTTTCCAAACTTTCAATTGCCACGTTCAAACTTTTACCGCCCCACTTTACAGTATTTAATTTTTCATAAACATCTGCAAAATTCTTGGACATCTCAAACACAGGCAAACCGTCTTGGATTGCTTCGTCATCAAAAAACAAACTGTCTGCAACAGCTGAATTCATACCAATGGCAAATGCCAACATAAAAAATAATTTTGCTATTCTCATATTACACCCCCCATTGGTATGATATATTTTAGTTATCTGTATCACGTAAATTAAAGTTATACAGAATCATATTAGATATAAAGATACTTGTAAATGTTCCCATAATCACTGAAAATCCCATGGCAATTGCAAATTCGCGTAACATTGCACCACCGAACAAATATAAACCAATCATCGCCAACATTGTTGAAACACTGGTTAACATTGTACGTCTGAACATTTCGCTGACAGATAAATCAATCAGGTCAGCCATTGGCATTTTATGATATTTTTTTACATTTTCATCGATACGGTCATAGTTAACAACCTTGTCATTAATAGAATAACCGATACCAGTCAGAATAATCGCAATTGCAGTCTGATTAAATTCCAACCATGTAATAGAATAAAAACCAAACATCAATACAAAGTCCAAGAACAAAGAACAAAATGCACCAACCGCATATCCACCCTTGTATCGAACCCAAACATAAACAGCCATCATAATAAACGCGAACAATATCGCCAAGATACCACCTTGAATCAATTCGCCACCAATTTTTGGACCAACGATTTGAACCTGTGAATATTCAACTTTATCGCCCAGAATATTTTTTATTTCTGTTACACGTTCGTTCTGCTGTGCATCTGTTGATCCCTTTGGCAAACCAACACGAATCAATATTGATTTACCATCAACCTGTTGCAGTTCTGGACTAAATTCAGACAATGCAGCACGCATTTTATCAATTGTGTAAGACTGTTCTACCGGCGTTACTTCCATTGAAATACCACCCGCAAAGTCAATACCATAATTCAATCCACGAAATAACAGTGACAACACTGATAACAAAACCAACGCACCAGAAATAATGTACGCAATTTTACGATATTTCATTATATGTAGTTTCATATTTAATACCCCACATCTTATTTTGCATAACCAATTTTTTTATTTTTACCATTCATATACCAGTCAATCAAGACCTTGGACAACCATACGCAAGTAAACAATGTTGTCAAAATACCGATTGACAATGTAACAGCAAACCCACGAATTGGACCTGCGCCAAACTGGAACAAAACCAAACCACAAATCAATGTAGTTAAGTTTCCGTCTAAAACAGTTTTCATTGCACGATCAAATCCGATATTTACTGCACGCAAACTTGGTGTACCTGCGCGCACTTCATCCCTGATACGTTCAAACGGCAACACATTTGCGTCCACCGCCATACCCAACGTCAGAACGATACCCGCGATACCTGGCAATGTCAGTGTCGCACCAAACAACGCAGTAACCCCAACAATCATGGCCAAGTTCACCATCAACGCAATACCCGCAATTACACCGAATGCACGATATACAAAGAACAAGAATATAAAGATAAACAATACACCTGCAATTGCCCCAATCTTACCCGCAGCAATTGTATCAGCACCCAATCCAGCACCAACAACACGTTCTTCAATAACTTGTAACGGCGCAGGCAACGCACCAGAACGCAACAACACAGCCAAATCTTTGGCCCCCTGTAATGTAAAACCACCAGAAATCTGACCACGACCACCAGGTATTGGTTCACGAATAACAGGCGCAGATAAAACCTTGCCATCCAGAACGATTGCAAATCTTTCATTCACGTGTTCTGTTGTCAGCTTTGCAAATCTGCGTGCACCCGACGCATCAAACACAGTTGATACAACTGGCATATTATTTTGGTCAAATTCAGCCTGTGAATCTTTTAAAGATTCCCCTGAAACCTCAACCCTTGAATATACAGGAATCAATTGTCCACCCATATCCATATATGGCATAAATTCCGTACCATTTGGCGCACGACCAGATGCAATCTGTTCATTTGAAACATTTTCATTTACCAAATGGAATGTCATTTTTGCAGTTTGACCAATCAAGTTTTTAATATGTTCTGGATTATCAACACCCGGCAATTGAACCAAGATATATTTTCCACCTTGACTTTGAATTGATGGTTCTTTGGTACCCAGTGCATCAATACGACGACGAACAATTTCCACACTGCGCGCCAAAGCATCTTTTATCATTTCTTGTTTCTGCATTTCTGAATAAGACAAAGAAATAGTTTTACCATCAGAATCCATATCAACAGTATTACCAAAAGCTGCTTTTAATCTGCCCTTGGCTGCGGATACTTCTTTTTCATCACGCACAACCAGCGACACAACACCATCGTGATTACGCAAATTAGAAAAACGAATAACACCTTTTTTTCTATCAATCAAATTACTGCGTACTTCTTCGTACAACTGTTCTGTTTTTTCTGCGAACATCGTATTCGTATCAACTTCTAACAACAGTTGTGCACCACCTTTTAAATCCAAGCCCAATGATACAGGCCCAATCCAAGATGGAAAATAAGGCGCCAATTTTGGCGACATTGTCGGCACCGCCAACAACACACAAAATACAGCAACAAAAATTATCGCCAATTTTTTAAACATAACCCAACCCTTTTACTTTTTTCTTATTCAACACCTGCCACTGCGTTTTTTGCGACCTCAATCACAACGCCTTTGGCAACTTCTAAATCAATTGTTCTTTCGTTTATTTTCTTAATAGTTCCGTAAATACCAGCCGCCATTACACGATTACCAACTTGTAACGAATCCAGCATTTTCTGATATTCTGCCATACGTTTTTTATTTGGTCTAACCATTAAGAAATAAATTATCCCAAACACAACAACACAATACAAAACCATACCCCAGAAACCGTTTTGTGGGGCTGCTGCGCCAGTTTGAACAACTGTATCTACAACTTCTGCTGTTTGTTCCATATATTTTCTCCTTGATTTAATACAGGCACATTAGTAAAAAAAGCCCGATTTGTAAAGCAAAAATACAAGAAATTACAATCTTTCGAACCAAGTATCAATTTCTGTTATTGGAATAAATTTATATACAGGCCTGCCATGATTGCATTGTCCGCCACGTTCAGTCCTTTCGATATCACGCAACAGCATATCCATCTGGGCAAAATCCAATTTTTGCCCTGCACGCACAGAATGATGACATGCCCAATTTGCCAATTTTAAATGTAATTTTTCTTTTAATTGTGAAGAATGTCCATTTTCACGAACCTCATCTGCAATATTACGTAAAACATCAGCCCAATTCATATCCCAATCAGATGGCTTTTCAAATATTGCAATTGCACAATCACCAAAAGAATCAACATGCAAACCAGACTGTTTTAATTCATCTGCAATTGATACAATCGCAGCAACATCTTCTTCACGCAAATTAACCACAATTGGTGTCAACAGCGGCTGTGTTTTCATCTTATTATTACGCAACTTTTCATACGTAATACGCTCATGCGCAGCATGCTGATCAACAATCACCATATTATCATCTTTTTGTGCAATAATATATTTATTTGCGACCTGCCCCACCACACGTCCCAACGGCATATCAACAAAAACATTTTCAATTGGTGTTTCTGTATGTTTTGGAACATTCACAACAGGTTTAATTGCTGCAAAAGAATTTTCAAACAACGGTTTTATTTCATCGCGCACACACGATACATTTTTCTGAATTCCGAAATCAAATTTTGGTGACACAACCCCAGACATCACAGGATTTTCACGAATCGGCACAGATACATTATTAACCATCGTTTGCGACAATCTGTCACGCAAAGTTTTTATTATAAAAGAACGCACATGTGTTGGTTCTAAAAAATGCACTTCGGTTTTTGCAGGCGACACATTTACATCAACTGCATTTGTTGGCAACCACAAATATAACGCACACAAAGGAAATTCGCGTGCATGCATAACATCCATATACGCTGCACGTAACGCACCAACCAAAACCTTGTCTTTAACAGGACGACCATTAACAAATAAATACTGATCAACAGATGACGCACGACGCAATGTTGGTTCTGAAATATAACCTGTCAGCTTCATACCAGACATAGAATTAGAAGACGCATCAATTTCCAACATACGCCCAACAACATCTTCACCCATAACAGCAGATATTCGTGATAACAAATCCTGATTTTTTGGAAACACCCATTTATCATTTAAAACAAAACCAACATCTGTTCGTGCCATTGCCAGCTTTTTTACCACATCCAGAACCGACATTAATTCTGCCCTGTCACCACGCAAAAACTTTAATCTGGCAGGTGTTTTTGCAAACAAATTTCTGACACGCATACGCGTACCATTTTCCCATTCAGAAGGTTTTATTTCACCTGTATTACAATCAATCTGCCAACCATTTTTATCTGTGCCATTATTAGTATCAATCGTCATGTCAGACACAGATGCAATTGATGGTAACGCTTCACCACGAAACCCCATAAAATTGATATTAAGCAAATCATCATCTGGCAATTTAGATGTCGCATGTCGTGTAATTGCGCGCGCTAAATCATCACGCGACATACCAGACCCGTTATCAATAACACTTATCATTGTACGGCCACCATCTGTGACATCAATCACAATTTGATCAGCCCCTGCATCCAGCGCATTCTCCACCAGTTCTTTGACCACACTGGCTGGATTTTCAACAACTTCGCCCGCTGCGATTTGATTAATCAAAAAATCCGGCAACACACGAACAGCCATAAAACCCTTCCTTTTCAAAGCTATTACATTTAGTCTTTAAATTTAACTTCCAGTATTTCGTATTCTTTTTCACCACTTGGCAATTTTACAATACACGTATCACCAACGCATCGACCAATCATGGCACGCCCCACAGGGGATGTACACGAAATAACAGTACGACCATCCGATTCGATATCT
>JAZQUA010000072.1:0-7385 GCA_045631065.1 Candidatus Enterousia sp.
TTTTATACAAAAAATGATTGATATAACTGAATTTTTATCATTTACCAAATATGCAATTTGCGTAATATTGCTGATTGCAATCATATTGGCACCTGCATGGATTGCACGTCAAAACGGCAAAGGCAAACCAGATATGCACGCTGTCCGATTGGCCAGTTGGGTTTTCGGCTGGTCAATAATTGCATGGATTTGGTCATTATTTTGGGCAACACGCAAATAAAAAAATCCCCATTTGGGGATTTTAATTTATTGTTTTTCAACATAATCAATTTCGATTTCTGTTTTAAAGATACCTCTGTCTACTTCACCAAACAATTTTACAGTATCAGTCGGCGCAACAGTTTGACCACGCCAATCTTCATCATCTATTTCAACGATGATAGACCCACCGTCATCTTCGAACAAATATTTTTCATCACCTGTACGTTGAACAATACGCCCAACAACGACCACAGGCACCCCATCACGCATTTCATTAACTTGTTCAATCGTTACAATTGTTTCATTACCACCAACAAATCCGCCCTTTGGATTTGCATGATGTTGAACTTCTGGTTTTGCAGTCGCATCAGACCCTTCAAAATTTGCAAATGCACCACCCATTACCATCAATAAACTTAATACAGAAACAGAAATTTTTTTCATATTTTTCCCCTTTGGTTAGTTTCACTAATCACACTATATCACATGATAAATTTTTTTGTCTAGGAATCATTACACAACTTGACAAAGCGTACATTTGTACTATATTTATTGTGTGTGGGTGTGTTACCTGCCAAAGACGGAGAAGCAAATTGAGTTCATACAAGAAATTTTTGTCGGCATTTATCTGTTGTGCAGTTATGATTGCACCTGCTGTGGCGCATACAAATAAGTGTAGCAACGATATGTATCGGATTTCAAATCCAGAAAAATGTTCTGACAACAAACGTCTATCTTTTACAACCAGCGCAACTATCGCAGGTGGTGGCATCGCATTAATTGGTGGTGCAATTGCATTATTTGGCACATCCAGCAGCAGCACTGCCGAAACACCAACACAAAAAACAACACGCGCATCATATGACGAAGTTGGAAACGATATTGACTATGCACGATATGCCAGCATAACAAATCAAAATTCTTATACCCGTAACACAAAACAATATGACGACATTCGCTTGGCATATTCTTTGGCACGTGGATTCACAGGCAAAGATTCAACAATCGCAGTATTTGATTCTGGTATGAATACCGCACATGGTCGCGGTGTTTCACATATCGCATCTGACCAAGTCGCCCCAGACGCAACAGTTAACCTATACGAAGTCGCAGACACAAAAGGCAACTTTAAATCTTTTTATGAAATTGGCGACATTATTTCATCTGCACAAAACGCAAACATTTATAATTTTAGTTGGTCTGCAACAAATTCATTTGCGAACGAAGTGTATTCTCGCAGTCAAATGGAATATATGACAGACAAACATTTCATCGATGCATTATCAAATGCAGCCACACAAAACGATGCAATTTTCGTCTGGGCAGCAGGTAACGATTACAACTTTCAATCAAGTTCTTTGTCTGCGATGCCACGCGTTATTCCAGAATTAAACGGTCACTTTGTAAACGTTGTTGCATGGGACAGCGAAACACAATCTTTGGCAAATTTCAGTAATGCATGTGGTGTAACAATGAATTATTGCATCACAGCCCCTGGTACAGGCTTAAAATCCAGCGCATCCCACCAAACATTAAACGGCACCAGCTTTGCGGCACCAATCGTATCTGCTGCAATTGCCGTAATTCGTGAAGCATTCCCATACATGAAATCATCCGAAAT
The DNA here is from genome assembly GCA_045631065.1 of Candidatus Enterousia sp. Lineage (GTDB taxonomy): Bacteria > Pseudomonadota > Alphaproteobacteria > Rs-D84 > Rs-D84 > Enterousia. Next base: position 1,823 of record JAZQUA010000072.1, read on the forward strand.
CACAAACCTGTTATTCACAACTGCACGCGATTTAGGTGACACAGGCATCGATGCAATATATGGTCATGGTTTACTGGATATGGAACGCGCAACCCGCCCTGTTGGCGCTACAACAATACCTGTATCAGACAGTACAAATATCGCAATGCAGCATTCCCGCATCAGCAGCACAATGGGCAATCAGTTAAAATCACAAAACATCAAATTATCTTTTGTTGACAGTTTTGGACGCGCATTTGAAACAAACTTGAACGATAACATCACAGTTAAAAATCGTGGCATTGGTTTCGAACGTTTAACAAACACAGACATAAACAATGTAAAAATTGGCAACATTGAAATTGGTTTTAAACAAACAGATATGTTAAGTGCCAGCGGTATTTTACAAACAAAATCAAATGATATTTTAAGCTTTGTTGGTTTCAGCGATGAAATTGCGTTTGGCGATGTAACATTATCATATCGCACAACATTTGGTTCAATGACACCAAAGACAACAGCAGAATCAATCATATCAGGTTTTTCAAATGTATTCACAACATCTGCGAATATTGCCCTGCACTATGGTGACTTTGGCATCTCGGTTGGCACACCAGATACAATTGTTGATGGAAACATGCACCTGCACACATTATCAGGCCGCAATTCAAATGGCGACTATGTATTCACAGATTATACAATTAACATGGCAACCCGCCCAGCGATTGAATACACAGCCACATATAAATCTGTAACAATGGGTTTTGTTGACAATCCATACGGCACAGATGAATTTTATATCTTGGCAAAGTCAAAAATCAGTTTCTAAAAAATCCTTGCATTTTTCTGCCATAATTGCTCAAATGAAACATACTAAAAACAAAAAAACAAAGGAAGCGATTATGGCAGGCAGTATAAATAAAGTCATCTTGGTTGGAAATATTGGTCAAGAACCTCAGGTTCGCACAATGGGCAGTGGTCAAAAAGTTGTCAGCTTTTCATTGGCAACATCTGAACGTTGGCGCGATCGTGGCACAGGCGAACAGAAAGAACAAACAGAATGGCATCGTGTTGTAATCTTTAATTCGAACTTGGTCGAAGTTGCAGAACGTATGTTGCAAAAAGGCACAAAATTGTATTTAGAAGGCTCACTGCGCACACGCAAATGGCAAAATCAATCCGGCGCAGACGTATTTACAACCGAAGTTGTATTGAATCAGTTCGCAGGCCAAATGGTTATTCTGTCTGGTGCAAAAACAATGGACGGTGGTGAATACAGCGCATCAGCACCATCTGCACCACAACCACGCGAAGAAATATCCGTTTCTGAAATCGGTGATGATATTCCATTTTAAAAAAACGCCCATTTGGGCGTTTTAATATTGGTTGTACTATATGTGCAATTCGCGAACTGAATTGGCGGAAGTTAGACAAGAGATTGATAGGTTGAAGGATATGTCGGTTTTATCAAATACAATACTAGGCAGAACAACAAACATTCTTGCATAAAAACAAGAAAATTCAAGCCATTTATTTTCTCAAAATAAAAAAATATATAATGACAACATATTGTTATATTCAATATCTTTCTAGTGAAACAAGCATATGTTTCACAGACACACTAATAAAAGGACAAGCCATGACAAAATATACAGCAACGATAACAAACCCAAATATAAGAAAAATAAGATATTTATGCGACCATCCAGACTCACAACCTGGCGATGTAGAACCATGCGCTGGCACAGACACAGAAGAACCAAGCTGTGGCATCTCGATAATGGACACTGACGGCGAATGGATTGAGATGAAAAATGGGAGTAAAAAACTTTATAGAATGATTCTAAAACATGCTACCAATAACATCTATGGTCGCATACGTTGACACTACTAAAACAAAACATAGATTGTGGTTTTCAACGACAATCTATGTTTAAATAAACAGCGTAAGAAAAAATATGAATACAAAAGTATATTATTTATCAAATGGTATTCCAGTCATTATCTGTAACACCTCGTTTCATACATGCAAAATTTTAATCAGTTTGGGATTTGGCGCCTCTGACGAAGCACCACACGAATATGGCATAACTCATTTTATCGAACATTTACTAGGCCAAAGTGTAACTGGTGAAAAAAACTTCGGCTATTTAAAAAATAAAATTGAAGCATTAGGAGGATGTATAAGTTTATACACAAACTACGAAAAAATCGCTTGTTTTGTAAACACGCTTCCAGAACATTTGATAGATGCTATAGAAATTATTGCCCCCCAAATCACGTCTCCTTCATTTAATACAAAAAGTATAGAACACGAAAAACACATTATATTAGACGAATACAAACGTTACACATCAAACAATAGTTGGCATTTTTTTAAACATGAAACTTTATTTAAAAACACAGAATTAGAGCATTGTGTATTAGGAACAGAAGAAACTATACAATCATTTACGACAGAAATGTTATTAGAATATTATTTTTCACATCTATCTAAAAACAAAACCAATATAGTTGTTGTTGGTCCTATATACAATTCAACAAAATTATTAACAGAACTGGAAAAAAAATTCGGAAAAATACCAAGCACACCGAGCACACAACGCGAACACAAATACCTAGCTATTCAACCAACCTTCAAACACGATTTAAAGACTGACTTAAAAAATATAAAAATAGCTTTTGCATTTAGTCCTAAGATATCATATGACCGCAAAACCCAAAACAATATTGGGCTGTTTAGAAAAATATTACAAGATAGATTAATGAATGCTTTACGTTATAAAAATGGTTTGGTTTATTCGATACAATGTTTAACAATGGGAATACCAAACACAAAATTATATACAATAGAAACAGAAACAACTCAAAAAAACATAGAACCTGTTATCAAAACCATCGCCAATGTTTGTAAAAACATATTAACCACAGAACCTGTTACACAAGAAGAGCTACAACATGCAAAAAATGTTATCAAGTTTAACAATGCACTAATTATGGATTCTGTTGACAAAAGCTGCAATTTGCACTCGCAGCACATGTTACACTATAACAGCATGTACAACATAAACTATGAAGCACAAATCTTAAACGAAATACAACCATCAGACATACAAAATACCGCACACATTTTTTTAAACGCAAACCTTTCCATTGTAAGTCAGGGTTCTGATTTAGGGTGCAACATTATGAAATTATGGCAAGATTTTTTTAAACATTCATAACAGCTATGCTATAAAAGTTCGAGAGTAGTAAAAAATTGTTAATTTTTTAACCAGAACATTTGAATTTGGTGAAAATATTAGAAAACAAAATAAAACTTGCCCCAATGGGCAAGTTTGGAAACTGTGGTTGCGCTATCTGTGCAATTCGCGAACTGAATTGGCGGAAGTTAGACAAGAAATTGATAATATGAAAGAGAAATTAAACTTGGCAGATTTACATTGATTTAATTTGAATATCTTTAATCAAATGTTTTGCAGCGTTCAACGCATTATCATATGTATCAAAAGCCGCACCAATACTATACACCTGAACACATCCAGGCATTTTAATATATTCCAACGGAATTTTATATGGTTCTACGGTTGTAATATTATATGTTCCGCGATGAGATTTTTTTATAATATATTTAACTTTTGTCCCTTCAAATGCAGACCGGTCGATATCCGCGTCCAATGGCAAAGTTATAAAGTCTGAAACAGCCAATATTTGTGCCTGAATCTTGTCTTTTGTAAGTTTATATGAATTGTATATTGCCCGTTCCAAAGGTTTGCAATAATAATTAGCAGTTTCTGTAAAGATATTATTAGTTTCTTGGTTTGTGTATTTAGGGTCATTCATTGATGCTATTATTGACGACAAAGTATTTGGATATTTTTTTGTTCCAAAGTTATCGGACAAATCCATCGGTGTTACAAATTCAACATCAAATTTTTCTGTCGCATCAGTCGCGGTTTTTATATCTGTTTTGTATTTACCAGCGATATATTCCGCACCAACTGCATTCCATAACAACCCAAATGCGGCATATTTATTTCCATTTGGACGCACGCGCGCATTATGTTGATGATGATCAAATTCACCGCCCCCTATATCAAAAGCCAAACCGTCAAAATCTTGTGGAACACGCCCAACACGTTGAATTACAGAAACATCAGGTATAACCCCAGAAATCTTTAACAATGCTGCAGACAAAACATCGTCTGCATGAAAACGACTAGAATGCGTGACGCATCCTTTTTGTGCAAGATTATACAAAATTTCTATATTTTTTGACATTTGACAAAATTATACAGTATGTATACGACTTGTCAAATTTTTATAAAAGTTCGAAAATTCAAAAAATTTAGTATTTTCTAAAACCAGACTTTCGAACTCGATAAAACTATTAGAAACCAAACAAAAACCCGCCTTTATCGGCGGGTTTGTCTATCTTGGTCGGCCGCAGCTGAGTGCCTCGATATACAAATAAATAAAATCAAAAAAATCTTCCTTGGTCGATTTTTTAAGATTTTCTTAATTGTCTATTCTCGTATTGGTCATGCGCGTTTGCAACGCTTTGACCGATCCAGCTGCCCCGGATAAAACAAAAATGTCCCACTTGGGACATTTTTGTTTTATCTTGGTTGGGGCAGCTGGATTGTAATTCCCATATTCGCTTTCGCTCTATGGGCCCCTTTCGCCTACGGCTCGAACCGTTGGCTCTCATCTCATTACCCCATAACCAAAAATAAAAACGCCCACACGGGGCGTTTGAATTTTGGTTGGGGCAGCTGGATTCGAACCAACACTGACGGAGTCAGAGTCCGGAGTTCTACCATTAAACTATGCCCCAATGCGACGCATATTATACGCATCTTATTTTCATTTTGCAATTAAAAATTTTAAATGCATAAAGCAAAACGTTCCTAGTGCAAAAATATCCCGACAGATAAATAATTTAATCAAAGGGGGACACAACTATGAAAAAATTATTTATCACAACATTAACCGTCTGTATTGCACTGTGCCAATCTGCCAGCGCATGCACAGGCATAACATTAAAATCCAAAGACAACGCAACTGTTGTCGCACGCACTGTTGATTGGTCGGGATCCGAAATGAACAATCTGTACACCATCGTCCCACGCGGTCATCATAATCAATCACTGTTACCAGACGGAACAATGGACGGTTTAAACTTTATATCATTGTATGGTTATGCCGGAATCGCTGTTGAACAGCCTGAATTTGTTGTTGATGGCACAAACGAAGCAGGACTATCTGCTGCCCTGTTCTATTTCCCGAACTATGGCGAATACCAAGAATACAATGAAAAAAGCAAAGATATATCACTGGCAGATTTCCAAGTTGTTTCATGGATATTGTCACGATTTTCAACCATTGACCAGGTCAAAGCCGCAATCAACGATGTTCGCATCATAAACATTGATCCAACTGCATCAACTGTACACTGGCGCATAACAGAACCAAATGGTCGCCAAGTTGTCTTGGAAATAGTTGACGGCCGCCCAAACTTTTATGAAAATGAAATTGGTGTTCTGACTAATTCTCCAGGATTTCCATGGCATATGACAAATTT